>JBJTUM010000152.1:0-34341 GCA_046080725.1 Cyanobium sp.
GATCCTGCCCGCCTTTACGACCCACCCTTCAGTGATCTTGCGCCCATGGGCCCGGAGGGTCTGTTTACAGAACGAGAAGTCGACAGCATTTGCCATCTCCTTGACCTGATCAAAAACAGGGCGATGGCTAGGTCGTCGGAACCGCCGTGGTTCCTGGCGCATCGGTGAACCCGGACTTTGATCGAGCCGTTGATCGGTGTGCGGTGGCGGCTCCGGTGGCCGAAGCCGCAGGCTTCTCGATGAGCAAACAAGCCACCTCCTCCCCCCGCTGCCGTCCTGCTTCCAGCAGCCGCCGCCCGTGTCGCGTCACCTCGATCGGGGTGACCGTTTCCAGGTGGGACGCCAGGTAGACGGGACGAGCGGGCTGCTGTTCGTGCAGGCGTACGCATTTGCAGTGGGTCTCGGGAATCAGTGGGACGTCACGGGAACCCTCGGGAATCCCCGTTTTGAGCCCAGAAACGGAGGGGGTGGGATTCGAACCCACGGACCCTTGCGGGTCGCCGGTTTTCAAGACCGGAGCCATCAACCACTCGACCACCCCTCCCTGTGGCGCCCGCACGGCGGCCGCACACATTCACATGTTCCCATGGATAGGCTCACCCCGTCGCCTGTTCATGAAGGGAGGCCAGCAAAAGACGGCCCCGGGGAGTGGGTTGCATGGAGTAGCTCAGCACCTCCACCCCTCGCCTGAGCTGCTCCTGGAAGTTCTGGAGCGACTCCTCCAGCCGCAGTTCCGGCCAGCGCTCCACCAGCAGGGCGTGCACCCGGCAGTTGCGTGCCAGCACGTACGTGCCGTGCAACACCTGGAACAAAGGCCGTGGGTCGGGACGAATCGGTGCTTGGTGCAGTTCATTGGGGTTGCGCAGTAGCGGATCGAACGCCAGCAGGGCATTGAGATGAAGGTGCGACACCTCGTGCACCAGGTGTTCCAAAAACCAATGCAGTTCGCTGCCGGGTGGGGGCACCTGCAGCCAGATCGCCCCGAAGGCCTTGGGCGAACTGAAACCCTCCACCCCCGGCCCCTCGAACAGCTTGATCACGCACAGATGGGCATCGATCTCTCCATGCATGGCAGGATCCACCTGGCCAATGAGCTCCAGCGCCTGGGTGGCGGCGGCATGGAGCTGGGAGGGATCCCTCTCCAGCAGGGGGAAGAGGGTGAGAGGGGCCACGTTCTGCACCTGGGTCGAGCGCACCTCCCGGAGCAGCGGTGCCTCCCACGAATGGGCGCCAATGGATTCGCTGCGCAGCCGGTTGTTGCTCCAAGAGGCAGGCGGATCGTGGAGCCAGTCCTGCATCAGGTCGGACACGGCGTAGCCATCGCCTCGCCCCATCGCTTCCATCAGCGCCGCCAGGCGCGCAAAAAGGCGTGGCTCCAGCCTGTGGGTCAGATCATGGGCCTGCACGGCAGCCATCAGGCGGGGCAGGGGCTTGCCCAGCCCCTCGGATGCGGCCTGGATCGCCTGAAGAGCGTTGTGCTGCCACAGCCGCCGCCAGGCGCCCGACACTCTTGCCGTGGTGGCGGCCGATGGGGGCACCGCAAACCAAGAGTCCTCCACCTGGGGATCAAAAGGTGGAAGGGGAGAGTTCATGCGACCACGCTGGGCTACCCCAGCTGGCTTGGCACGCCCTTGGTGCCACCGGGCAAGGTGCTCCTTGAGCGGGGGCCGCTCCAGGTGGCCAGATAGTGGTGGGATTGGGGATCCAGTAGGCGGGTGCTGGAGAGGTTGACGTTTTCCACCACAGCCCCCGTACCCGCCCCCGTCGTGAGATCAAAGGGGGCCGAACCCAGCCGGGGGGTGGCCGTTTGGGGCCGGCCGTAGAACAACCGACAGTCCTCCAGGAGGGCCTGCTCCAGGTTGGCTCCTGCCATGTTGGTGCCCGCCAGATTGGCGCCCGAGAGGTCGCAGAACGAGAGATCCGCCCCCCGCAAATCCGCGCCGTTGAAATCCACGCCGCGCAGATCGGTCCCGGATAAATCCACCCCCTTCAGCAGCTGCTGCAGGCGGATCACGGGCACCCCCGCGGCCCGATCCTCCTCATAACTCCCCTCTCCATCAAGAATGGCCCGGCCCAACCGGTAGTCGCGCTTCAAGGGGGTGAGCAACTTGGCGTGGGAGAGGAAGCGCAGCACCCGCGCCTTGCCATCCTTGTCAATCGAGCCAAACACTGCCGAAAGGCGCCCCTCCGCCAGCATGCGCTCCAGGGGCCAGTCCTCCAGCATGCCCTCCTCGTCGCTGATCAGCTCCGAGATGCCATGGATAAAGCTGTCGATCGTCTGGGCCTGGGTGATGCGATTCTGCTGGGTGGTGAGCCGCTGATCCACCAGCACCTGCCGCCAGGCGATGAGCAACGCCACGCTCGCAACCATGATCTGCCCGAAGGCCCCCACCACGCCCTCTCCAAGCGCGCCGATCGCTTCCCAATTGCCGCTGCGGAACATCTGAAACAGGGGATCCAGCCACCCCAGGCCGAGGGGGATCACCAGGGCAGCCACCACCAACGCCACCGCTGATAGCACCCGGGCCGTGGGGGCATCATCCAGTCGGCCGCTCAGTTGTCGCCAAAGGGGGGGCAGCAGTTGCAGCAGGGCCAGCACCACCAGCAGCAGGCCCCCCGCCAGAATCAGGGGCCTCAACCCGGCTGCGCTGGCCACCACCGTGAGCACCAGGGCCAGCAGCAGCCGCAGCGAGGCCGAGCGGTTGAGGCGGCTCCAGGTGTTGCTCGCCTTGAAGGCCGGCACGTCCGCCACATCCGAGGGCCTCCGCCTCTCGTTTTCGGGATCGGGGGGCAAGGCGGGGATCAGGCCTTCCGTTTCAGGGGATGGGGGGGAGGAGCTCATATCAGGACACGGTGGCCAAGGGCATGCTCTGGAAATAAAAGCCCGCCGCCAGAATCACATAGGCCGCCAGGAGGAGCACCCCCTCGAGCCAGTCGGAGCGGCCATCCAAACTCACCAGATTGCTCACCACCACCGCTGTGGTAATGGCCACCAACTCATAGATCTGGAAATTCAAATCAAGGGGGTGCCCCAACAGGGGCCCCACCAATACCAGGATCGGCACCACCAGCAGGGCCACCAACAGGGTGGATCCCAGAGCCACCGAAACGGAGAGATCCATCTTGTTCTTGCGCGCCATCGTGACCGCTGTGAGGTATTCCGCCACTCCTCCGAGCAGGGGCAGCAACACCACGCCAGTGAACAGGGCGCTGAGCCCCACCTTGGCCGTCACCTCCTCCACCACACCCACGAACAGCTCCGATTCGTAGGCCACCCCGGCCGTGGCCGCCACCAACACCAGCAGCCACGGCAGGATCGGAGGCGTGTGGGCTGAGGCTTCCTCCCCCAGATCCGCTTCGGCCACCTCAAAGAGCGCGCTGTGGGTGCGCAGGGAAAACAGCAGGGTGAGGCCATACACCAACAGCAGCACCCAGGCCACAAAGGTGGAAAAGCGCTCCGTGCCCAGCCCATGCCCTCCTTCCCCCATCCCCGTGAGGCTGGGGATGAGGATCGCCAGCACGGCCAGGCTCATGGCCGTGCCATTCACCCGGGCCAGCACCGGCTGAAACCGTTGCTCCTGCCGGCCGATGCCCCCCACCAGCATGGAAAGCCCCAGGGCCAGAAGCAGGTTGGCCACCACCGTGCCTGTGATACTCGCCTTCACGATGTCCACCAGGCCGGCCTTCAGGGCCGTGAGGGCAATGATCAGCTCGGTGGCATTACCGAACAACGCATTCAGCAGGGCCCCGATCGAGGGTCCCAGGGCCAGGGCCAGCTCCTCAGTGGCCGTGCTGAGCCACACCGCCAGGGGAAGGATGGCCAGGATCGAGGTGATGAACACCGCACCCTCCCCCATCCCCAGCCGTTCCGCCGCAATGGAGATGGGTACAAACACCAGTAACCCCAGGGCCACCTTGGTGCGGAGGGTCATGTAAACCTGAGCGTCCCACCCATTGTGCGGGCTGGTGAGAATGGTGCCCATGTGTGAGCTCCTGGCCCTCAGCGCCAACACCCCCACCGATCTGTGCTTTTCCTTCCATGGCCTGCGCCGTCGGGGTGGTGCCACGGCAGACCATGGGGATGGTTGGGGCCTGGCTTGCTTCAACCCCAATGGGCAGGGCGTTCGCCTCTATCGGGAGGAGGCACCGGCGGCCTTCTCGCCCGTGGCGGCCGAAGTGGCCACCCTGCCGTTGAAGTCTCATTGCTCCATCGCCCACATCCGCAAGGCCACCCAGGGGAAGGTGGCCCTGCACAATTGCCATCCCTTTCATCGCCAATGGCACGGCCAGGACTGGGTGTTTGCCCACAACGGCAACCTGGAGGGCAGTTGGACCTTGGATGGCCCCTACCAGCCTCTGGGCGACACCGACAGTGAGGCCGCCTTCTGCTGGATGCTCCAGGAGCTTGATCGCTCCGGGGTTTCCCCCGACGATGGCGCAGCTCTCCAATCCAACCTCACTCGCCTCTCCGCTGCCCTCGCCGAGCGGGGCACCTTCAATGGTCTGCTGGGTAATGGGCACTGGCTGTTTGTTTACGCCACCACCCGGCTGCACGTGCTCACCCGCCAGGCCCCGTTCAGCCAGGCCCGCCTGGCGGACGACGATCTGACTGTGGATTTCTCTGAGTTGGCGGGCCCCACCGATGTGGTCACCATCGTGAGCACGGAGCCCCTCACCCTCAATGAGTCTTGGCAACCTCTCCAGCCTGGTCAGGCCTTGTGGGTCGTGGGCGGCCGGGTCTGCCAGGCCTGAGCCCTGAGCTTGAGAGCCGGCTAGCTGATCCGCCAGCGGCGGGCGCAGCGCTGGATCGTCTCGCCGCAGTCCCCTTCCATCAGGAGTCCACTGCCGCCCCAGAGCAGCCGCGGCCCCCAATCGGTTGGAGCCGAGCCCAGGGCCCGCAGGGGTTCAAAGCCCAGGCCCTGGAAGTAGCGCACCAACCGGCGATGCTGGCGGTCGGTGTCGTGGATGGCTAGGAAGCGGGCCCGGCGGCAGGGCGTGTTCTCCAGCGCCCAGGCGCAGCTGGCCGCCAGCAGCAGGGGCGCCGCACCCCGGCTTCCGGGGCCCTGCGCCCGCAGGGTGTCGAGCCGGAGTCCGGCCGCCTGGGGCAAGGCCCAGCCCTTCAGCTCCCCCAGCACCTGGGCCCGGCCCTCCGCCAGGGGCAGAGCCACCACCGCCCGCAGGCTCCACACGCCCAGCCGCCGTGGGGCGGCCAGGCGCAGCTTCCAGCCCCACCGGGAGGCCTCCGCCTCGATTTTGGCCAGGGACGGCTGAACCTCCGCTTCGCTCATGGATACCGTTCTGCCAAGAGCACGGCCCCGATCGGAAGGGCGCCATAGAGGTGAGGGAAGCGTTCTCCGCTGCCGGGGGCCGGCTCCTCCCGCACCTGCAAACCCGCCGCCTTCAGGCGGGAGGGATCGATGATTAATAGCCGAAGTTCAGGCCCATCGCCATAGAAGCGTTGCCAGGTGGGCTTCACCTGATGGCTCCAGCTGGCATGGACAAACCCCTCATCCTGCAGGCTCTTTCCCCGAGTGGAGCGGCGATAAACCCCTTCTTTGCGGGCCTGCTGCCAATCCTCTTCCAGCGCCAGGTGGTAGAGCCACCGGGGGGAGCGCCAGATCTGGCGCGAGGCCCAGGGCGGAGCTAGCACCTGCGCCAGGGCAGGGCTGGCCTCAAAAGCTGCCAGCCAGCCTTTCAGCCTCTCCAGGCCTTCCTCCCGCCCGAATCCCTCCGGATCGCTGCGCCGAAACTGGCGCACAAACGGCAGCACGGCCCATCCCAGGGGGTCGAGCCAGGGCCCCACCTGATCGGGCGTTTCCAGCCAGTTGTTCCAACGGCGCAGGATGGCCAAGGCTTCCTGCCGGTGCCCCTCTTTCTTCCTGGCAGTCGCTGCACCATCGCCGTAGCGAAAGCCATCCAGATGGCGTTTGAAAGGCCCATCACATTCGGTGATGAGCACCGCCGCAGGCCCCCGCTCCAGGGCTTCCGCCGCCTCGCCCCCTCCCTCCTGTTGGCGGAGCGCCCACAGCAGGATGGCCAGGCTCTCCTCCAGCACTTCCCCGCCCTGGAGCACCAGCACGGGCACCGTTCCCTTGCTTGAAACCTCCAGCAGTTCCGGTGGCTTGGCCCGCAGAGCCACCTCCCGCACGTCCACCTCCACACCCGTGGCCGCCAGGGCCAGGCGGGCCCGGATCGCGTAGGGGCAACGGCGGAAGCTGTACAGACTCCCCGCCGGGCTCATGGCGCGTCTGGGAGCGGGAAGATCCGCCCCAGGTGAAGCTCCCCCGAGGCCGCAGCCCGCTGCTGCTGCCGCTGCCGTTCGGCATAGCGGGCCCGATCGGTGGCGCTGCGCTCTCGCTCGCAGTGGCGGCAGCTCACCCCAGGGATGTAGCTCGGGAGCGCCCTGTCCTCCAGCGAAAGGGGCCTGCGGCAGCCATGGCAGAGCACATGGCTGCCGGGGGCAAGCTGGTGGTTGAGGGCAGTGCGGTGATCAAACACAAAGCACTCGCCTTGCCACAGGCTCTGTTCCTGAGGGATCGCCTCCAGGTAGCCCAGGATGCCCCCCTGCAGGTGGTTTACCCCCTCAAACCCCTGCTGCAGCAGGTAGGCCGTAGCCTTCTCGCAGCGGATTCCGCCCGTGCAGAAAAGGGCCAACCGTTTGCTCTGGCGCTCCGCCATCACTTGGGGGAGCACCTCCTTCACCCAGGCCGGAAACTCACGGAAATGGCAGGTGCCGGGATGGATGGCGCCTGCAAAGCTGCCGATCTCCACTTCATAGGTGTTGCGGGTATCCAGCACAAGGGTGTTGGGATCGTTGATCAGGGTGTTCCATTCGGCGGGTTCCACATAGCGGCCCACCCCGGCCAAAGGATCCACCCCCTCCACCCCCATGCTCACGATTTCCCGCTTCAGGCGCACCTTCAAGCGGAAGAACGGCGCTGTAGGGGCCGAGGAGCGGCGGATGGCGAGCTGGGCCAGCCGGGGGTCGGCCTGAAGATGGTGGAGAACCCTTTCCACACCGGCCTCTGATCCGCTCAGGCTGCCGTTGATCCCCTCCTCCGCCAGCAGCACCGTGCCCAGCACCCCTTCCGCCTGGCCCAAATCCAGCAGCTCCTGGCGCATCGGCTCCAGCTCCCCCTGCGCCAGAGGGGCGAAACCATAAAAGGAAGCCACCCGCATCGGGCTCAGGTGCCCATCCCCAGGCCCGCAGCAGCCAGGAGGGCCCGGTCGGCCTCCACCGCCGGGTTGGTGGTGGTGAGCAGGGTATCGCCGTAGAAAAAGGAGTCGGCCCCGGCCAGCAGGCAGAGGATCTGGGCCTCCCGGCTGAGGAGCTCCCGGCCCGCGCTCAATCGCACCCGGCTGTGGGGCATCAGAATGCGTGCGGTGGCCACCATCCGCACCAGTTCCAGCGGATCGATAGGGGGAAGGTCTTCCAGGGGCGTTCCCTCCACGGCCACCAGCGCATTGATGGGCACACTTTCCGGGTGAGGATCGAGGGAGGCAAGCACCTCCAGCAGGGCCGCCCGATCGTCCAGCGATTCTCCCATCCCCAGGATGCCGCCGCAGCAGAGCTGAATGCCCGCACCCCGCACCCGCTGAAGGGTGTCCAGCCGATCCTGGTAGGTGCGGGTGGAAATGATCTCCCCGTAATGCTCCGGCGAGGTGTCCAGATTGTGGTTGTAGGCGGTGAGGCCCGCCTCCGCCAGGCGGGCCGCCTGCTGGTTGGTCACCATTCCGGCCGTCACGCACGCCTCCATGCCGAGCTCCCGCACACCCCGCACCATGGCCAGCATGGCGTCAAAGGGGGCTCCCTCCCGTATCTCCCTCCAGGCCCAGCCCATGCAAAAGCGCTGAGCTCCGGCGGCTTTGGCCGCTTGGGCCCTCGCCAGCACGGCCCCCACATCCAGCTCCGGCCGTCCGGCCACGTCGGCGCTGTGATGCATCGACTGGGGGCAATAGGCGCAGTCCTCTTCGCAGCCACCAGTCTTCACGCTGAGGAGGGAGGCCAGGAGCACCCCCTGGTCGGGATTTGCGCTGCGGTGCACGCCCTGGGCCCGCCAGAGCAAATCGAGCAGGGGGTGCTGGAGGAGATCCAGAATCTCTTGCCTCGACCAGTCGTGACGTGTGGTCATGGCGTGGGGTCCACCCCACCAAAACGGCGATGGCGGCCTTGGAAATCACGCAAGGCCTCTTCCAGAGCCTGGTCGTCAAAATCAGGCCAGAGCACATCGGTGAGGTGGAGCTCCGCGTAGGCCAGTTGCCAAAGCAGGAAATTGCTCAGCCGTTGTTCTCCGCTGGTGCGGATCAACAGATCCGGATCCTCCTCCCCGGCGGTATGGAGCTGGGCGGCAAAACTGGCTTCCGTGATCTCCTGGGGCTTGAGCTCTCCCGAAGCCACCAGGGTGGCGAGCTTCTGGGCCGCACGCACCATCTCACGCCGGCTGCCGTAGTTGGTGCACACGTTGAAGCGAATGCCAGTGTTGCTTGCCGTGCGACTGGTGGCATCAGCGATCAGGTCTTGCAGGCCCTGGGGAAGCTCCTCAAGTTCGCCAAGGAACCGAATCCGCACCTGCTCCCGCTCCAGACCTTCCAGCTCCCGGGCCAATACCCGCTCGAAGAGAGTCATCAGAAACGAAACCTCTTCCCCGGGCCGACTCCAGTTTTCGGTGGAAAAGGCATAGGCCGTGAGGGATCCCACCCCCCAATCACTGCAGAGGCGCAAGGTGCGCTTGAGAGCCTCCACTCCAGCCCGGTGGCCCATCATCCGCGGCAGGCCCCGCTGACGGGCCCAGCGGCCGTTGCCATCCATGATCACCGCCACGTGGCGGGGCACCCGCAGGGGATCCAGACCTCCAGGGAGAGCCCGGGGACCTGGTTTGAAGGTGGTCGCCAGGGCGCGACTCATCCGCGTGATTCCGGCTGAACCCCCACCACGCTACGACCTGCTGGTCCTGTTGCCAGAGCTTCCGTGAGCAGATCGTGGAGGCGGCTGCTGGTAATGGGCCGTTCGAGTCGTCCCTGGCGGGCCAGCGAAAGGGTGCCCGTTTCCTCGGACACCACCACGCATAGGCAGCGATCGTGGCGCTCCGTAAGCCCGAGGGCCGCCAGGTGGCGCGTGCCGTAGCGGTAGAGCCCCTGGCGCGAGAGGGGAAGAATCACCCCAGCCGAGAGGATCCGATTCTTCTGCACCAGCACGGCTCCGTCATGGAGAGGGGTGTCGCTGGCAAACAGGTTCATCAGCAATTCCACCGTCAGCCGAGCATCCAGATGGACGCCCGGGTTGAGAAAGTCTTCCGGTCGCAGATCGCTGCCCAAATCCAGAACGATGAGAGCGCCACGGCGGGCCTGGGAGAGCCGGCCCGCCGCCTCCGTGAGCACGGCAACGGACCCGCTCACCAATTGGTTGCGGCTGCGATCGGCGAACAGCACTCTCAGATCGCCAGTGCCCAGGAGTTCCATCAAGCGCCTTAGCTCTCCTTGCCAAAGGATGGCCAGGGCCAGACTGCAAGCCAGCACCAGTGCATCCACCAGCTTGGTGGTGAGGGGCAGGGGAACAAACCGCTGCACGAACCAGGCCAAGGACACCAGCAGCAGATAACCGCGCAGCAGCCATAGGGTGCGACTGTCTTTTAGACGCCCCAACAAGAGCACGCCGAGAAGGGCGGCAAAAAGAAGATCGAGGAGGAAAAAAACGAGATCCTTGTGATCCACCCAAAACTGCACGGCCCTGTCAGATCACCGGAGCTGGTTGCTAACGAATCCAACATTCCTGCCTTTTCACAAAAGTGCGGAAAGGCTCTGGAAATCGAACGAAAGCAAGATTGCCAACCTATCTCAGATCAGCCTTTCTGGCAGGAGGTCGTAGCGCAGTAGATCGTCCGGCTCCTCTCTCCGTTGCACCAGCTCGGCCTTCCCTTCTTGCACAAGAACGGTGGCAGGCTTGGGGATCCGGTTGTAATTGGAGCCCATCGAAGCGTTGTATGCGCCTGTGCTTAGAACGGCGATCACATCGCCTTGTCGGGGTTGGGGCAAGGTCAGATTCGGCAGAAGCACATCCCCGGATTCGCAATGTTTGCCTGCCAGGGTGACGGTCACCTGCTCCGCTTCCGGTCCAGGCAGGGGATGATCGGCAAGAAGCGCTGTGTATGAGGAGTTGTAGGTGATCGGCCGGGGGTTGTCGCTCATCCCCCCATCCACGGAGAGGTAGGTGCGCAGGTCTGAAATCACCTTTTGGCTGCCTACCGTATAGAGCGTCAGTCCAGCTGTGCCGATGAGCGATCGGCCAGGTTCGCACAGCAGGCGAGGCAGCTCCAGACGGCAGGTGGCGCACGCTTTTGCCACCGCACCTGCCACGGCCTCCACCCACCGCTGGATGGTGGGCGGATCGTCCGATGCCACGTAGCGAATTCCAAGTCCGCCCCCCACGTTCAGATCCCGGCAGGGATGGCCCAGAGAGCGGGCCAGGGCCAAGGCGTCCACCATGACCCCAGCCAGGTCGCGATGGGGCTCCAGCTCAAAAATCTGGGAGCCGATATGGGCGTGCAAGCCATCCACCCAGGCCCAGGGGCATGCACTCAGGTGACGCAGCACTGTCTCCAATTGGTCGGGATCAAACCCGAATTTGCTGTCCAGATGTCCGGTGCGGATGTACTCATGGGTGTGGCATTCGATGCCAGGCGTGAACCGCACCAGCAGCCGGATCGGTGTGGCACGGGAGGGGGCAAGGGCGCTGAGATGCTCCAGATCCAGCCAGTTATCAACCACCACCGTGACGCCATGCTCGATTGCCAGGGCGATTTCCTCCTGGGCTTTGTTGTTGCCATGGAGCACCATCCGATCGGCAGGCATGCCCCCCCGCAAGGCGGTCAGCAGTTCACCTGCGGAGACCGCATCTAACCCCAGGCCTTCGGAAGCCACCAGGGCCGTGATCGCTAGGGAGCTGTTGGCCTTAGAGGCATAAAGAGTCAGGGAAGGACCAGGGTAGGACCGGGCCAGGGCGTCCCGGTAGGCCCTGCAGGTGGCCCGCACCGTGGCCTCGTCGATCACATAAAGAGGGGTGCCATAGGTCTGGGCCAAGTCACTCAGCAGGCACCCCCCCACCACCAGCCGTTGCTGTCCATCAAGGGTGGTGGTGATCGGCGCCAGATTGCAGTTCGGGCTCTCCAGAACAACGCCCTCTTCAAAAGGCGTGAGCGCTTGACGGTCCGCCACCGACACAGGGCTCTCCCCTTCCATCGCCGTGGTTGCAGGAAACGCTGGCATGAAGCCCTTACTGAATGTTGTCTTGATTCATCGTAGGCAGGCTGTGATCAACAGCCTGCCAAACACCCCGATCCCCCTTCCCGCATCTGTCCTCCATCGTTCTCCCCCATGAAGGGCCAACCCCAGCACAGGTGATCCCCCTGGAGCTGGCCGATCTCCCCGATTGCCTCGCCCTGGATCGCCTGGCCCTCGGCGGACTGTGGACAGAACAACAGTGGCATGCTGAGCTGGAAGAGCCCCGGCGGCTTGTGATGGGGTGGCGCCATCCCCAGGGAGACCTCCTGGCCCTGGCCAGTGGCTGGTTGGTGGTGGATGAGCTCCACATCACCGCCGTGGCGGTACACCCCGGCCATCGCCGCCTCGGGTTGGGCCGTTGTGTGCTCAACGCCTTGCTCGCCAAGGCCCGTACGGCGGGGGTCGAGATGGCTACGCTGGAAGTCTCCAGAACCAATGGTCCAGCCAGAGGCCTCTATGCCTCCTTGGGCTTTGCTGAAGTGGCCGTTCGTCGCGGATACTACCGCAATGGGGATGATGCCCTGATTCAATTAAAGAAATTAAGGCAGTAGAAAATCGACATTTGGAAAACGAAGACTTTTTCGATGGTTTCAGGCCTTAGGTGATTGGTACGTTCAAAGTTTTTTCGATGTGTTCTATCGGACAATGGGGGGGTGAATCTTGTCATTTTTCATCCATCGTGAGCCGGTTCCCACTGATCAACCTCAGTGCCACGAAGCGATGTCGGCGTTTGTTCGGTAAACCGAAATGTGGGAAGGGTTACCCGGTTCATCGTCCTGGCTCACAAACACCGCGAATCACCCGCCAACCCTGATAAGTTAGTCGGACTTGCTGAGGGCGCCGCCCCATGTTCGAGCGGTTTACTGAAAAGGCCATCAAGGTGATCATGTTGGCTCAAGAAGAAGCCAGGCGCCTTGGACACAATTTTGTCGGCACGGAGCAGATCCTGCTTGGCCTGATCGGTGAGGGCACCGGGGTTGCGGCAAAAGTACTCAAGTCCATGGGGATCAACCTCAAGGACGCTCGCGTGGAAGTGGAGAAGATCATTGGCCGCGGCTCGGGGTTCGTGGCGGTGGAAATTCCCTTCACCCCCCGTGCCAAACGGGTTTTGGAGCTTTCACTCGAGGAGGCTCGCCAGCTCGGCCACAACTACATTGGAACAGAACACCTTTTGCTGGGCTTAATCCGGGAAGGGGAGGGTGTCGCGGCCCGGGTTTTGGAAAATCTCGGGGTCGACCTGGCCAAGGTGCGCACCCAGGTGATCCGCATGCTGGGCGAAACAGCGGAAGTGGCGGCTGGAGGCGGCAGCAAGGGGTCCACTAAAACTCCCACCCTTGATGAATTCGGCAGCAATCTCACCCAGCTTGCTGCGGAATCCAAGCTCGATCCCGTGGTGGGTAGGCAGAACGAGATTGATCGCGTGATACAGATTCTGGGCCGACGCACCAAGAACAATCCGGTCTTGATCGGTGAGCCGGGTGTGGGCAAAACGGCCATCGCCGAAGGCTTGGCCCAGCGGATCACCTCTGGTGAGGTGCCCGACATCCTGGAAGACAAGCGGGTGCTCACCCTCGACATCGGCCTTCTGGTGGCCGGCACCAAGTATCGAGGGGAGTTTGAGGAACGCCTGAAGAAAATCATGGAGGAAATCCGTTCCGCCGGGAATGTGATCCTCGTGATCGATGAGGTTCACACTCTCATCGGCGCTGGTGCGGCCGAGGGCGCCATCGATGCAGCCAACATCCTCAAGCCGGCCCTTGCCCGCGGTGAACTCCAATGCATCGGTGCCACCACCCTGGATGAATATCGCAAGCACATCGAGCGGGATGCAGCCCTGGAGCGGCGCTTCCAGCCCGTGATGGTTGGCGAGCCCTCCGTGGACGACACCATCGAAATTCTTCGGGGCCTAAGGGAGCGTTACGAGCAGCACCATCGCCTCAAGATTTCTGATGAGGCCCTGGTGGCAGCTGCCACCCTCGGCGATCGCTACATTTCCGACCGGTTCCTCCCCGATAAGGCCATCGACCTAATCGATGAGGCGGGTAGCCGGGTGCGTCTGATGAATTCCAAATTGCCCCCCGCCGCCAAGGAGGTGGACAAGCAGCTGCGGGATGTGCAAAAGCAAAAAGAAGACGCCGTTCGCTCCCAGGATTTCGGCAAAGCTGGCGAGCTGCGTGACAAGGAAGTGGAACTGCGCGAGCAAATCCGATCCATCCTGCAAGCCCGCAAGGAGGATGAGGAATCCACTGAACCCGCTTCCTCCCCCGAAACCCCTGGGGTTCTGGTGGCAGGGCCAGAGGGTTCGGAGGCGGCCCGGGCGGAGCTGCGCACCCCCGTGGTCACCGAAGAGGACATTGCCCAGATCGTGGCTTCCTGGACCGGGGTTCCCGTGCAGAAGCTCACGGAGAGCGAATCTGTGAAGCTCCTCAACATGGAAGACACCCTTCACCAGCGCCTCATCGGCCAGGACGAAGCGGTGAAGGCCGTCTCCCGTGCCATTCGGCGTGCGCGGGTGGGCTTGAAAAATCCCAACCGGCCCATCGCCAGCTTTATCTTCTCCGGTCCTACCGGGGTGGGCAAAACTGAGCTCACAAAGTCTCTGGCGGCCTATTTCTTCGGCAGTGAAGAAGCCATGATCCGCCTCGACATGTCCGAATTCATGGAGAGGCACACGGTCAGCAAACTGATTGGTTCCCCTCCTGGTTACGTGGGCTTCAACGAGGGCGGCCAGCTCACCGAGGCCGTTCGCCGTCGTCCCTACACCGTGGTGCTCTTCGATGAAATTGAAAAGGCCCACCCAGATGTCTTCAATCTCCTGCTCCAGCTCCTAGAAGATGGTCGTCTGACGGATTCCAAAGGCCGCACGGTCGACTTCAAGAACACCCTGATCATCATGACCTCGAACATCGGCTCGAAGGTCATTGAAAAGGGTGGTGGCGGCCTGGGCTTTGAATTCGGTGGTGGAGATGTGGAGGAAACCCAGTACAACCGCATTCGTTCCCTGGTGAATGAGGAGCTCAAGCAGTACTTCCGCCCTGAATTCCTCAACCGCCTCGACGAAATCATCGTCTTCCGTCAACTCTCCCGCGACGAGGTCAAGCAGATCGCCGAGATCATGCTCCGAGAGGTCTTCTCCCGGATGCGCGACAAGGGAATCGATCTGTCCGTCACCGAAGCCTTTAAGGAGCGGCTTGTGGAAGAGGGCTACAACCCCAGCTATGGGGCTCGCCCTCTTCGCCGGGCGGTGATGCGGCTCCTCGAGGATTCCCTCGCTGAGGAGTTCCTTTCCGGTCGGATTGGGGAAGGGGATGCGGCTGTCGTCGATGTCAACGACGACAAACAGGTGGTGATCCGCAAACGGGAGACCAGCGCCAATTTGCCTGAGTTGGCTGGCCTCTCCGTCTGAGAGCGCTGTTCTGATGGGTCACTGGTCATCCCATACCCTGGCCCCCACCCTTGTGATTCGCGGTGAACAGGTCTGGGCCCAGGCCCTCCCCGCGATCGCCCGGTTGGGGCAGAGCCCCCTGCTGCTTGGCCGGAGCGAAGCCACCCTTGAGCTTCGCCAGCAGCTCCAAGTCCGGCTGAAGGACGGGGGTCTGGATCCCAGACCTGCTGATCTTCGCCAGGATTGCTGCCTGGAAGATCTCTCGCGCCTTCACCGTTGGGCTGGGGTGGAGTCTCCCCATGGCCTCTGCGACAGCGTGATTGCCATGGGCGGTGGCAAGGTGCTCGACGCCGGCAAACTGCTAGCCCATCAGCTGGGGGTACCTTGCATCACCATGCCCACCAGCGCAGCCACCTGCGCTGGCTGGACAGCCCTCAGCAATCTCTACACGCCAGAAGGAGCGTTTCTGAGGGATGTGGCCCTGGATCGCTGCCCCGATCTTCTGGTGTTCGACCATGCCCTGGTCCGCCAGGCCCCCTCCCGCACCCTCCTGAGCGGGATGGCGGACGCCATGGCCAAGTGGTACGAGGCTTCGATTAGCAGCGCCCAAAGCAGGGATGGCCTGGTGCAGCAGGCCGTTCAGCAGGCCAGGCTGCTGCGGGATCAGATTCTCCTTGAAGGAGTGGAGGCCTTGGAGCAGCCCGGCTCTGAGGCCTGGGTGCGGGTGGCCGAAGCCTGCGCCCTCACCGCTGGCCTCATCGGTGGCTTGGGCGGGCCCCGCTGCCGAACCGTGGCCGCCCATGCCGTGCACAACGGTCTCACCCAACTGCCAGCCACCCATTCCCGCCTCCATGGAGAAAAGGTGGGTTTCGGGATCTTGGCCCAGCTTCGCCTGGAAGAAGTGTTGGGGGGCAGCCGGCTGGCGGCCCAGGCCAGGCAGCAGCTGCTCTCTTTCTTCCGACCCCTTGGCCTTCCCTGTGAGCTGGCCGACCTTGGGCTGGCTGCGGCCAGCCTGCAGGACCTGCAAATGGTCTGCGACCATGCCTGCCGTCCCGATTCCGACCTTCATCATTTGCCCTTCCCCGTGACCCCTCCAGACCTGCTGGCTGCCCTGGTGACCACCACAACCCTCGGCCAACTGGTGGGATGAGTCTGCCGGCCAGTCCCCGATCCATCCTTGAGGGGGCCGCCCTTTCCCTGCTGGATCCTGAAGCCAGGGCCCTGGCGGCCCAAGTGCAATGGTGGGTCCTCACCTCCCTACCCGACGATCCTCCGCTGCAGTGGCCCGTTGCTGTGGCGGGGGAGGGGTCGCCCCTGCTCCTGCTGCACGGCTTCGACAGCTGCTTTCTTGAGTTTCGGCGCCTTTTTCCCCGGCTCACCGGGTCCCACACCCTGGTGATCCCTGATCTCTATGGCTTTGGCTTTACCCCCAGGCCGGACCATGGGGCCTATGGACCTCAGGGAGTGATGGCCCATCTGGAGGCACTCCTCGATCGTCTGGGCTCTCCCGTGGGTGTGATCGGTGCCTCCATGGGCGGGGCGGTAGCCCTGGAGCTTGCGCGCCGCAGGCCACACCAGGTGGAGTCTTTGCTCTTGCTTGATCCGGCAGGCCTCGGGGGGGTGCCCCGCCCTCTCCCCCTACCCCTGGCCGCACTGGGGGTGCGTTTCCTCTCCCTGCCATGGGTGCGGCGCGGTCTTTGCCGCAGTGCCTTTGCCGATCCAGACGGCAGTGTGGGGGCCCCTGAACTGGAAATCGCCTCCCTCCACCTCAACTGTCCGGGGTGGGCGAACTCTTTAGCGGCGTTTGCCTGTTCCGGAGGCTTTGCCGGCTGTGGCGAGCCCTTACCGTCCCAACCGATCCGGGTGCTCTGGGGGGATCAGGACCGGGTGCTGGGTCCTGGTCTGCGGCGTAAGGCCGATGCCCTCCTGGGAGAACGAATCATTCCCGTGCCCCGGTGCGGTCACCTTCCCCACCTCGACCAGCCCAGACTGGTGCGCGACCAGTTGATCGCCCTGCAGTCCCATGACCCATCCCCCTAACCCCCAAGCCTTCACTGGCTCATTGCGCCCGACCCGCCCTGGGGCGAAGGCGTTGGCTGTCGTGCTCACCCTGGTGATCCTGCTGAGCGGTGCCCTCCTCTTCCCGATGCCGGCACGAGCCTCCTTGCTTCACCTGGAAGGTCCTATCCCCTCCGACCTTGGGGTGCAGGACCATGGGCTGGCCCCCTGTCCATCGCCCGCCCATTGCGCCCAGGCAAGCTGGTCTGTGGCGGATGCCCAGGAAGCGCTGACGAACCTCCTCCCTGTGGTGCTGGCTCTCGATGGGGTGGAGCTGGTGGAAACCGATGGCCCCTATCTCCACGCCACCGTCACCAGTCGCCTGTTCGGCTTCGTGGATGATCTCGAGCTCTTCGCCAATGGGGCCGAAGGCCAGCTGCAGGCCCGTTCCCAGAGCAGGCTCGGGGATTCCGATCTTGGGGTGAACGCCCGCCGCCTCGAGCGCCTCCATCAGGCTCTGGAACGCAACTTCAGCTCTCCCACCTCTCCCCAGCCCTGAGGATGGCCCCAGCCTTGAACTCTGACCGTGGCCACCCCCATGGCGTTCTGCAGCCGCCAGGGCTTCCCGCCCCGAAGGACGTTCTCGCCGCTTCCTCTCCCTGGCTCGGGGCCGGCTTCAACATCCTGCCTGGGTTGGGGACGGGCTACATCTATCAGCGGCGCTGGCGGGCTTACTGGTTCACGGTGCTGTTGGCAAGCCTGTGGCTGGCCCTACACGCCGTCGGTCCATGGGAGCTGGGTCCGCCGTTGCCAGAGCTGCTGGGTCTAGCCCTCTTCACCGCAGCGGAGGCCTTTCTGGCCGCCCGCCGGGCACGCATGGACTGATCCATGTCCCCCTCCGCTAATGCTGATCGCTCGACGGGGCCCTTCCTGGCCTTGCTGTCCAAGGGGCTGGAGCTGTGGCTCCGCCGCCAGTGCCAGGCGGTAGAGATGCTGGAGCTCCAGTTGGAGGGGGCGATGGCTCAGTGGTTGCAAGGGAATCTGCAGGGTGTGCGGCTTCGGGCGCGAAGGGTAGTCTTCCAAAATCTCTGGCTGGAGGAGGTGGATCTGGCGAGCGACCCCATTCACCTGAAGTTGCCCGGCCTGCTGCGCCACCAACCGCTCCAGCTGGACAAACCTTTTTTGGTCCGTGGATCCGTGGTTCTTTCCGGGGAAGGTCTGGGCCACTCGCTCACCAGGCCCGAGTGGCAGGAGCTGGCCGATCTCCTCTGCCAGGGACTCCTCGGGGGCGGAAGCCTGCAGGACGCCAAGCTGCAAGATGGGCACCTGATCCTCCTGGTGCTCCCCCCCCAGGGGGGGGAGGCGGAGCATCTGGAGGCCCACATTGTTCTCGCTGCCACGGGGCTTCAGGTCTGCCCGCTCCGGGGGGGACCTGCCGTGGCCATCCCCCTGGATGGGGCCATCACCCTCGAGCGGGCCGAAGTGCGTGCCGGGAGGCTAGAGATGGCGGGAATGGCCCTGGTGAAGCCCTAGAGCCGCTGGGAAAGGGGAAGCACCAGGGTCACCAGGGAATAGACGACGGCTGGCACGAAGAGGTAACTGTCGATCCGATCCAGAATGCCTCCGTGGCCTGGGATCGCATCCCCGGAATCCTTGAGGCCCGCATCCCGTTTCATCATCGATTCCGTCAGGTCTCCCACCACCGCAAACAAGGCCACCACCACACCCAGCAATCCCCCCAGCAGCCATCCCAACCGCCAGCCCAAAAGGAGGCCCCCAAACCCGCCCACCAGGGCGGCACAGGCCACTCCTCCCAGGGCACCCTCAATGGTTTTTCCAGGAGAGATGGGAGAGAGGGGGCGCCGTCCCCAGCGGCGGCCGATGCCGTAAGACCCGATGTCCGTGGCCACGATCAGTAGAACGGCCAGTAGTGTGAGTGCCAATCCTGGCGTCCAGGGCCAACCCAGGCCAGTGATGGTTCCCGTGAGTCGCGGAGCGAGGGCTGGATCGGTGATGGCCCGCAGCTTGATCCAGTGGCTGGGCAGGAAACCGAGGTAAAATAAGCCGAAAATCGATGCCGCAATGTCGGCGATGGTCCCGGTCAGCGGTTGGAGCAGCAGCCAACCGCAGATCACCGCCCCAGAAGCTGGCAGCACGGCTGCGGCCACATCGCCCACCCCTTCACTCCCCGGCCAATTGCCGGCACTGGCGGCCATGGTGGAGGCCAGCAAAAGTTGCACCGCCACCAGGGTGGTGCGCACCGCCGGGCGCATCCCTTTGAAGCGTGCCATGCGGAAAAACTCCAGCAGGCCCAGGTGCACAATCACCCCCACCGCCAGGGTGAACCACCATCCCCCCAAGAGGATGAAAGCCGCACCCAACCCCCCCGCAGCCCAACCACTTGCCAGACGGGCTAAGGAGGTTCGGGTTTGGGGTTGGGGGTTCAAGATCGGAGGCATGGAAAGCTCATCGCTCGGCGGCAATGACAAACAGGGGTTCAGCAGCGGCCAGCCGGGCCTGAGTCCCCCGCCGTTGCATCCGGTGAACGGTGGCCTGAATCACTTGCACATCCCTTGCTTCCAGACGATCCAGCCTGTCGGTGGCATCCACCAGTCCCTCCAGGCTCACCGTGCTGATCACCAGGCGGCCGCTCGGTTGCAGTGCCTCCCACACAGCCATGAGCGTGTCGCCCAGGGGCCTGCCTACTTCCAGTAGCACCCGATCGGGATGGGCAGGCAGCAGATTGAGATCATCGGGGGCCTTGCCGGAGTGAATCTGCAGGTTGCGGATGCCAAAGCGCCGCCTGTTTCGCTCCAACAGCTCGATGGCGTCGGGGTCGCGCTCCAGGGTGTGCACCATGCCTGAGGGCATGAGCCTGGCAATTTCCAGGGCCAGGGCCCCCGTACCTCCGCCCACATCCCACACGAGGGAATCTGGGCTGAGCCTCAGATGGGCCAGCAGGATCACCCGCAGCTCCATCGGAGTTGGGCTGAAGCCTGGTGCATCCTGAAAGGCTCCATCCGGCAACCCAGGGGTTACGAAATCCCAGTGGAAGGGAGTGGGTTGGTTCACGGGCACAGGTTCACGAGCACTGGATCACGGGCAACGCTCCCCCTTCAGGCCCTGCTCTCTTCGGCCACCACCTTTACCGTATCAGTGATCTGACCTGGCCACAGGTGCTGTTGCTGCTCGAGCCAGGCGGCCCGCTCCCCATCCATCCGCTCGCCTGGCACCACCAGGGGGATGCCCGGGGGATAGGGCACCAGGGGTTCCGCAGCCAGGCGGCCTACCGCCTGGCGCAGGGGAATCCAGGTGCCAGGGGATCGCCAGGCCTGGCCGATGGGCATCTCCAGGCGGCTCACCAGGGGAAAGGGCGGCGTGGGCACCGCTGGCAAGGGGGCACCTCCCAGCTCCCTGCGCAGCTCGGCAAGCAGGGGAGGCAGCTTTCCCTCCAGAGACCGAGGGGGAGCCAGCCCCAGGCAAAACAGAAGGAGGGCCGGTTCAGGGAGTTCGGCCACCACCCCTCGCTCCTGCAACCAAGCATCCGCGCGGAGCCCATTCACCCCAAAGGCGCCGGTGTGCACCAGAAGTCGCAAAGGATCCTGGGTGGGCACGAAGGCCAGACCCTTTTCCTGCAGGCGTTGAGCCAGACGCCGGCCCCGCAGTTCAGCGCGCTCCCGCAGGCCCTTCCCTGCGGCAGATACCATCTGTTCCAGGGCCGCAGCCGTGGATGTGAGCAGCAGGGCGCTTGGGCTTGAGGTCTGCAACCACAGCAGGCTGGTTTCCAGCGCTGGGGTGGCCACCCGGTTGCCCTGGCTGAAAAGCGCGGCCCCCTGGGCTAACCCACCCCCCACTTTCTGGGGCGAGAGAACCACCAGATCGGCCCCTGCCGCCAGGGCCTCCCCCCTGCCATGGGCCTGATCCACAAGCACAGGCACCCCTACCCCATGGGCTAGCTCCACCAAAGAGCCCAGATCGGCGCGGAGTCCCTGATAGGTGGGATCAAGCAGCACGAGCGCCGCCACCGGCCCCTGGGCCAGGGCCATGGTGAGGATCCTGGCGAGCAGGGCCGTAGGTAGGGGCTGCCACAGCCCTGTGTTGGGCTCAAAGGGAGGGGCATAAAACAAGGGCTCCAGACCGCCCAGCACGCAGGCGTGGAGCAGGCTGCGATGGAGGTTGCGGGGCAGAAGCACCCTGGAGCCAGGAGGGGCCATGGCCAGCAGGGCCGCCTGAAGCAAGCCGGAGGCGCCATTAACGCCGAACCAACAGGTTTCGGCCCCCAACAGGGCCGCACAACGCCGCTGGGCCTCCGCCACAGCCCCCTCCTTCAGCAGTGGCCCGCCCCAAGACGGCAGCTCTGGCAGATCCCAGGAGCCGGGGGCACGGCGTAGCACCCGCCTCAGGCTGGCGGGCAAAGCCAGCCCCTGGCCATGGGCTGGCAGGTGGAGCGGCAGGTTAGGAGGGGCTTCCAGGCAGGGCAGAAGGGCAGCCGTGGGCCGGACGCTTTTGGCGGAAGGGCCCATGGTTGACAGGCAGAAGTTTCTAAAGTTTGCCGAGCCGACGGAAGATCCCTGACCCTTTCTGCTGTGCTCCCCCCGAGCTCGAAGGACGTCTCTTCATCGTTGCTTCAGGATCCGGATCTGCGCTACGAGCCGGATCGCCACCTCCGCTGGCTTCTTTTGCGGCCCTGGATTCTTCTCAGCCGACTGGTGGTGGTGGTCTTCACCCTAGGCCGCATGGCCATCGAGGTGGTGGCTCAGGGAAACAGTCCGGATGCGAAAACCCAGCAAAGGCTGGCGCGCAGGATCCTCACCAGCCTGACTGATCTGGGGCCCTGTTTCATCAAGCTGGGCCAGGCCCTCTCCACCCGACCGGATTTGCTGCGTCGGGACTGGCTTGAAGAGCTCACCCGTCTGCAAGACGATTTACCCCCCTTTCCCTGTGCGTTGGCCCGACAGACGATCACATCGGAATTGGGGGCAGGGATCGGTGAGCTGTTTGAGGAGTTTCCGAGCTACCCGATCGCCGCGGCTAGTCTGGGGCAAGTGTATCGGGCCCGTTTGAAAGATGGACGTTGGGTTGCGGTGAAGGTGCAGCGTCCCAATCTGCCCTTCATCTTGAAACGCGACCTGGCGATCATTCGCGCCTTGGGTGTATTGAGCGCTCCCTTCCTTCCCCTCAATCTGGGCTTTGGCCTAGGCACGATCATTGATGAATTCGGCCGCAGCTTGTTTGATGAGATTGATTATCGAAAAGAAGCTGATAACGCTGAGCACTTCGCCCGTCTGTTTTCGGCCCATCCTGAGGTCACCATTCCGGATGTGGAGCGCCCCCTGTCAAGCCGCCGGGTGCTCACCACCAGCTGGATCAATGGGGTAAAGATGCTGAATCGAAAGGAGGTGGAATCCCATCACCTGGATCCAGCTGCCCTCATCCGAACGGGCGTCATATCAGGTTTGAGGCAGCTATTGGAATTCGGCTACTTTCATGCTGATCCGCACCCAGGCAACCTCTTCGCCTTGCCTGGCATCACCAACGGCATGGGCCATATGGCCTATGTTGACTTTGGCATGATGGATGCTCTGAGCCAGCAGGACAGACTCACCTTGACCGGCGCCGTTGTTCACCTCATCAACCGTGATTTCAGAGGACTTGCCAAGGATTTTCAAGCCCTGGGTTTCCTTCATCCCCAAACCGAACTCGATCCCCTCATTCCAGCCTTAGAAAATGTTCTGGGCGATGCGATTGGCAAGAATGTGGGCAGCTTCAACTTCAAATCCATCACGGATCGCTTCTCGGAATTGATGTATGACTATCCCTTCAGGGTTCCGGCGCGATTTGCCCTCATCATTCGTGCGGTTGTAAGCCAGGAGGGGTTGGCCCTCCGACTAGACCCAGACTTTCGAATCCTTCAGGTGGCCTATCCCTACGTGGCCAGACGCTTGCTGGCAGGAGATACGGCAGAGATGCGAGAAAAGCTGATGGAGGTGATTTTCGATGAAAATGGACGGCTGCGCTTAGAACGCCTTTCCAATCTGTTGAGCGTGGTGGAATCGGATCTTCCGGGAGGTCAGGATCTCTTACCCGTAGCCCGCGACGGCCTACGCCTGTTGCTTGGTCCAGATGGAAGCAGCATCCGCCAGCGCTTCCTGCTCAGTCTTGTGGCCGAGAACCAATTACATGCCGACGATTTGCGAGCACTGCTGACTCTGATCGGGCAACACTTTTCTTTGAGCAAGTTAGCAACAGGATTCCTCAGTCGTCTGAATCCCTTGGCCGCTTAATGAAGCATGCTGGAGACGGCTGTTCATCTAATCAAGGGACTTTTCAATTAGGAACGCAGCTAGATTGGAAAGCGACCTGCCCTCTTCGTCACTCCTTTTCTTGAGATGCATATAAATGTTGTGTGGCAAAGTGATTGTTACCCTCACTGGTTTCCTGAAGATGCTTGGAAAATTTGTTGAATTGTCAATCCTCATATGTGATGGGGTTGCTGAGTCAATTAAATCAGTCGCAACCTCTTTTCCAACGCTTTTACCCGAGGGCCCGCTTTGAATTGCGTGGGGCTGGTGCCTTTGCATTTCCAAGCTCTGCCGGCCCGTTCCTCATGGCCTGGCCCCGGGGGCTCTAGGGTTCGCCATGATCTTCGTTCCGTTGTGGTTGTGTTGTTCTGGCCCTTCCTTGTCAGTGCCCCCCTGGATCTCCAGGAGGCGGTGGATGCCGCGGCGAGGGGCGACTATGGCGATCTGAATGCGGCGGAAATCCTGCTGGAGTATGCCCCTCTCTCCCAACCTCCCTACCTCCTGGCTGGCGCCGGACTGGCCATCGGCATTCTTTGCGGGCTCACCTTCAGCCGATTGGTGAGTGATCGGCTTGATGCCTGGAAGCAGGACCGGCTCCCTTTGCTTCCTCTCAGCCGCCTACAAACCATCTTGCCCTGGATGGGCCTGATCTTGGGGGTTACCCTGTTTTTAGGCGGAAGTTTGCAGGTGTTTGGCTTCGCCTCAGGGGCTGCATTGCTGTTGGCCTTCCTGCTGTCTCTGGCCACGGGTGGTGCGTTATGGGTTCAGTTGGTGCGGCTAATGCAACAGGTACAAGACGGCAAATTTAAGGCCGTTGATTTTGACAATTTTGATGAATTCTTCTAAGCGGGCTCCCGGGCTAAATCAGGGGTTCATTGTTGGAGATGGACTCGCTGCTGGACTTGGAATCGGGAAGAGGGTTGGGAGCCTCCTCGGGACCGTTCCACCCGAAGGATCGGGTGCTGTGCGGGTCACAATGTTCACCAGTTCCGTTTCCACCAGATAGTGGTTGCCAAGGTAATTCAGTTGAATTCTTCTGGGAATCTCCATCTGCTCAAGATTGCCACCCCCCGCAACTGGTGCATTGGTGTTCACATCAAAAGGAGTTTGTTGGGCGATGCGCCAGCGGGTATCCAGCAGCAAGGATCCGTTATCAATAGCGAGTCTGCCGGGGGGAACGTCGTACAAAAACTCCCTGAAGGGAGTGATCTGGATGTTGCGCACATCTTGCACCTTGACATTCACATCCCCACGATCGGGCAGCTGGCGAAAATAAATAAAGCTAATGTCGGATTCGTTGATTAAAACCTCTTGTCCATCTTTGTTGACAAAAACAAAGTCTTTGGTTTGTTGGTTATAAGATTTAACGGAGACAAGACCTGTGTAATTCGTGCCAAAGGGATTTTGCACTCTCATGGAGTACCAGCCGATCTGCAAGGCCCTATTAAGATCAATCCCGTTTGGAGCCGCTTTGACTGGATCACCGACGAGCGCCGGAGCCATAAATAGCGTGATAAATGCAGAAAGAACTCCTGCCTTAAGTTGAAATAATTTAACTGGTTTCTTTCTGCCTTTCGCCATAAAAACTCGTTCTTCCTTTGAATTCACTCTACCTCCAGTCAAGCTGCTGTGGGTCAGGCCGTCAAGCTTCTGTGGTGGTCGTTGATTTCAGCAGTTTGATCCGATAGAGCACATCCTGTAAGGCATCAGCAGCGGAGATGGCCATGAACCGCTGCGGGGTAGACCCCTGGCAGCAGCTGCACAGGGGGGAAAGAATCGTGCTCGGCCGTGGATGGCAAAACTGCACCACGCTGAACCGTTCCCCCTGGGCTTCAGAAGGTGCCATCACCCGGTGCCAGCCACTGGGGAATCGACCATTGCTGAGTCGTTCCAACATTAATCCTGTGTTAATGATCACCTGGTTGCTGGAAGGGCTTACGGGATGCCATTGGCCTTCGATGGCCACTTCCAGCCCAGGCGCCGTGGCCCGTGGCAGCACCGTGATCAGGTTGATGTCCGCATGGGGGGCTGCCCAGTAGGCGCCCTCTGTGGGGACCTCGGCCATGGGGGGGTAGCGCAGAGCTCGGGTGAGGGTGGGGCCATCGTGCACCATCTCCTCAAAAAGGGCTTCATCCGCACCCAAGGCCAGGGCGACGACCCGCAGAAACCTCCGCTGCAGATCAGCCATAGCCCGATGAAAACCGTTCAGCACATTCGTGATTCCCGGCACGGCCTGCTCGGGTAAGACTCCTTCTGGATAGAAGAGGGGGTAGTGGAGCCTGAGGAGGTGATCCTTCGGCAGGGGAGTTGCCCAGTTGAGCATCTCCTTCCAATCAGCTGTGTCCTCCCCTGCAGCCGTTTCCACCAGCAGCTCGGTATAACCCGTTTGTCCATGGGCATCGGGACTGTGGAACTGCCTTTTGACCTCCACCGGTAAGTGAAAAAAATCAGCAATCAGGCCATAGGCCTCATCCAGCAGATCCGTGGGCAAGTCATGGGTGCTGGTCACGAATCCAGTCCTCAGGCTGCGCCGCACTCCGTCCACCACCCCCTCGCGAACGGATGCACTACCCCGTTCAAAGGCCAGGAGATCCACATCTAGAATTTTGAGGGTCATCGCCAAAGGCTGGTGGCCAGCCGAGAATGGCATTGCAAGCAACTTCCTTCCAACGCCTCTGGATGCCTTGGCCACTGTTGCCAGTTCTGCTTCTTCTTCTGACGGCCTGTGGTGACCTGCGCCGCCTCCTCCCTTCCTCCCAGGGACCACACGGTGCCCGCAGTGGAATCGTAGGACCCAAGGGATCTCCAGTCCCCAATCCCTCCCCGCAGGAGCAGCAGATCACTCGCGAGCGTTGTTTGCGGGAGGGTCCGGCCCTGGAAGCAGAGATGGCCGAGCTCAGGCGCTCAGAAGCCCAGTTGGCGAGAGTGAAGGAGGAGGCCTATAGGCCCCGTTCGTCCCCACCCCGCTGGAATGAAGACCAGGAATCCAGATTTCGCCCCGAGGATCGAGATGGCGATTGGCAGACCTATCTCCAGGCCCGGGAGGAATGGACCCGCAAGGAGAGTGGTCATCGAGCTCAGTGGCAAGCGAATCAGGCCAGACGATTGGAGGAGGCCCAAGCCCAACTCAATCGCTTAGCCCGTTCCTTGAGGGATCAACAACCCGATCTCTTTACTGGCCCTGGGAGCATTGAATTCAATCCCGTTGCAGTGCGTCGTCTCCGCGAATGTGAAGGCTGATTCACCTTCCGGAGCTCTCAGGGCTGAAGGGGGCGGTTCAGCCCGAGGAGTTCGGCGCCGTATTGCTCGCTCATCTCTGCCTGTAGTTGCCATGCAGAGAGGAGGGTTTTTGCCACCCGGCGCAGTTCATGGATATCCGTGCAGGCATCGATGGCCCTGGAATGCAGTTCCGTGGAAAATTTTCGAGAGAGGGAGCGGGACATGAGTCCAGTCAATGTGAAGAGATGTTAAGAAGATTTTTGCTGGCCGGTTTGCGGTTCCCCGTACGCCACCTTGGCCAGCCGACGATCGAGCAGCAGGAGCCCCACCACTGTGGTGAAGGTGACCATCAGCACCACGGCTGAAAATTCCACAGGATTGATTACCCCCGCCTGGCGGGCTGTCGTCGCAAAAACCAGCCCAGGTAAACCCCTGGGGATAAGCCCGAACACCACTACCGCCCGGTCTACTCCGGCCGACACATCCTGCCGCCAGATCCCCAAGGCACAGACCCCCTTGCTGAGCATGGCGAGGGCAATGAGGCCGGCGGCCAGGGTCCAGGCTCGGGGCTCGAGCAGGGCAGCCAAGGGCAGCCGCATCCCCACGCTGATGAAATACAGGGGAAGAAACACATCTGTCAGAACCTGGAAGGTGCCCTGCACCCATTCATCGTGTGCAGGGTGGTTCCCTTCCGCGCCCCTGAGCCGAGACAGGAGCACCCCCGCCCAGAGTGCCCCCAGCAGGGAGCTCAAGCCGCTCACCTCTCCCACCCAGGCACAACTGATCAGCAGGATTAGCAGGGCCAGAGGATTCTGGGGACGTTCGGAACGACGGTGCATCCACAGGCCTGAGGCCCACCAGCTCACGGCCGCTGCCCCCAGCCCCAGGGGGAGGCCCAGCCAAGCCAGGCCCCCCCGCGCTGAGGCGGCACCACCTATAAGGGTGGACACGGTAAGCAGAGCGATGGCTGGCAGGTCATCCAGCACAGAAACGCCCACCAGGAGCCGGCCGGATGGGGTGCCCAGGGCTCCTCGCTGGGCCAGCAGCCGCAGGGTCACGCCCGTGCCCGTGGCACTCAATGCCGCCAGCATGAGAAAGGTGGCGCCTGATGTGAGGCCATAGGTGGCCCGCACGGGGGCATAGGCCAGCAGGGGGACCAGGGCACTGAGGGCCACGGTGCGAAGGATCGCCCCCCGACGGGACGCCAGCAAATCCCCTCGCACTTCCAATCCCACCTGAAAAAACAGGGTGAGGACCCCCAGTTCCGTCAAGCCACTAAGGGGCCCGATGGCGGCGTAGGGCAAGAGGGTGTTTCCCAGCAACACCCCCACCAAAAGCTCCAGCAAGATGGCTGGGATCGCCCATCGAGCAAGACGCCCTGCACTGAGCCGGGCGATGAGCACCCCGGCGAGCAGCAGCAGGAGGGTGGTTAGAAGTGAGGGGGATCCCATGGCTCCAGATCAGCCAGCGACTCCACCGCCTTCACTGTCAGCGCGTAGTCCATCCGGGAGGAGACGCCAGTGCCCCGATAGGAACCGCTCACCGGAGCAGCCAGATGGTGATCGGGAGTGGCCGCCAGCACCACATGGCCATTCCCAACGGCCAGCCCCAGGCTGGGGTCGTAGCCGCGCCAGCCGGCTCCCGGCAGATACACCTCCGCCCAGGCATGGAGCTCATGTTCCGTCACCTCAGGCGGGTGGTGCATGGAGTAACCGCTCACGAAACGGGCGGCCAGGCCCAGGCTGCGGCAGGCCTCCACAAACAGCATGGCCGTATCCCTGCAGGCCCCCCGGCGTTGGCTCAGGGTGTCTGAGGGGGAGAAGGGAGCACCATCGGGCCGGCCCTCATGGTGAAAGTTGTGGTGGATGTGATCGGCGAGCTGCATGAGGAACGCTGCCGTATCGCTCTCCACATGGTCCGCCAATCCCCGTGCCCAGGCCTGCACGGCCGGGTGTGCCCCCTTGGAGATCAAGCATGGAGCGAGTGACTGGGCTTCCGTTGCGGAGTAGGTGGCCGGGAGGGTCCGTACGCCCGGATCCGTCAGGATCCAGTCAAAGGGGTTGGCGCGCAGCGTTTCCACCTGGGTTTCCATGACAATTGTCAGCACCGGGTGGGTGTGCGCAAACCAGCTGATCGCCGCATCGGTGCCGTCAGGTTCCAGGACATGGCTCATGCCTGCGGGCTCAGGGAGCAGGTGAAGCTGGTGACGTAGCAGCCTTTGGCTGGCGTCCTGCCGGGGCGTGAGACGGAGGGTGATGGGCTCCAGAAACACCGGCTCGGAATAGGTGTAGGTGAGGCGGTGAACGATGTGAAACAACATGGCCACGGAGGAGGATGGGGGCCCCCAATCTCCTCAGAAGCTTGCCATCACCAGGGCACAGGGCCCCTTCCATGGCCCACGTTGCATCCCATCTGGGATCCCAGCAGGGCCCCGAGGGGCACGGCCCAGCTCCGCCCATCGTTGCGAGAGGTGGCGTAACCCACCCCACCACCGATCAAACCACCCACGAGGCGCCCAACGTTGCAGCGTTGGGCCATTTGTGCCTCGCTCAAGGCCCAGGCCGCCGGGTCGTTGTCATAGACCTCACTGCCATAGCTCCCATAGGGAACTTGGGGACGAGGGGGGGCAAAGGGGGCCCGATAGCCCACAGGCGGAGGTGCATACGCTGGAAGGCCCCAGGTTTGCGCCTGGCTGGGTGCAGCCGTGAGCGCTGTGCTGAGGGCCAGGAGTCCGCTGGTGCAGAGCAGACCCAGGCGGCAGGTGGAGAGAAGAGGAAGGAAGGTCATCACCGTGGATAGCGGGATGAATCAAGTTCAGCGCCGTGGGATGACTGAAGGATGACCTGCAGCTGCAGGTTTGTGACCGGATGTGACTCGGAACCGGTGGGCATTCCCTCACGCCGCAGCAAGGTCAGCAGTCGAATTTGCCAACTGTTGTCATCCTGATCAGGATTATCTTGGCGATCAATGAGCTGGAACGAGTTGGAACGACTCGTGGACGACGCCGAGTCTGATCCCGCCCTTCGGCGTGGCCTGCGGCGGTGCCGAAGCCGCCGGGAATTTCTCCTGGCCTCTTGGCGCCTGGGTTATCGCATCCAACCCCGCGACCTCCGAACGGCCCGGTCGCTGGATCTCCTAGAGAGCGGCCCTAGCGATCAGGCAGGGAATCGTTAGGCGCGCCGCCAAGGAGACGATTGAGGTTCACGCCAGCGTCGTAGGCGGCCGCATGAAGCTGTTGCTTCTGCCCCTCGCTCAACCCATCCCAGAAGGCATGAAACAGGTCGAGGGAGGCTTTGCCCAATCCCACCGCTCCCATGAGGGTGAGGGGGACTGCCAGCCAGGGGCAGACCAGAAGCACCAGGCTCAGGATCAGGCCAACGGCCGTTCCCTCCTTCATGGCTTCCCAGACAGTGGTCAAGATTAGTTGCACCTGCGCAGGGCGGCTCAGGGCTCCGCGTCGCACCAGCCCTTCGCTCCGCAAGCCAGTAAGCAGGGCCTGGTAGGCCGCATACACCAGAACGCCCGCCAGAGTGGCTTCGGTAACGAGCTGGCGGGTGGGCAGGCCGACCTGGGGAGTGGTGACCTGCAGTCCGGCCCATCCAGCCAGGGGGGCAGCTTCCAATCCAGCCCTAGGGATCTGGAAGGGATCACGTTCACGGGTCATGGCAGGGCAGGTGGCCTACAAGCACACAGTCCATTCTCTCTCACCGCACAACCAGCACCGGGATGGGAGCGTGCAGCAGGACGCGCTGGGTTTCGCTGCCGAGGAGGAGTCCTGAGAGTCCTTTGCGGCCGTGGGAAGCCATCACGATCAGGTCGCAGCCATGGCGTTTCGCACCTTCCACGATCGCCCGATAGGGAAGATCCTGCTTCACCACCTCCGTCTGAATGGCCAGACCCGCTGCTAAAGCAGCGGCCTGACCGTCCTGCAGGATCCGCTCGCTTTCCCTCTCCGCCGTTTGGCTGAGACTGTCCACGGTGGCGGGATCCAGCATGTCGCCCATGCCCACCAGGGGGACGGGCAGGGGCGGCTGTACGTGCAGGAGGGTCAGTTGGGCACCGAGGGCTTTTGCCAAGGCCAGGGCCTGATCCAGGGCATGGAGGGAGAGCTGGGTGCCGTCGCTGGGCACCAGCAAATGGTGGTAGGCCATGACAGGTGTGAAGCTTCTCCCTGTCTAGTGAGGCCTCTCCTGGTTCAGACGGGATTCCGCTGTTGTTTCACGAACAGATCGGCGACGGCTGATGAGCACATTCACCAGCTCCTCCCTTAAGACAGCCAGTTCCTGCCAACAGCTTTGAAAGGAAGCCTGATGCTGAAGGTTGGGATCCACTGATCCAAGATCCTGCAATAACAGCTCAATGGCGTCGATCTGCTGTTGCGAGCAGGCTGCCGTGGCAGAAGGGGAAAGAGGTGAAGCCATCTGGGATCAATCACGGCAGATGTTTGACCCTAAAACTCCTTGATTCCCTGCCATCCAAGCAGACATGCTTCCATGAAATGCGCAATCTAGGTTTACATGTTTTGGTGGCGATTGCTACAAGATTGATCCTGCCACTCGGCCTCTCCTCCTTCATCACCAATGATTGCTGCAGGGCTGCAGCCCTCGCCAGGGCACTAAAGCCTGGCTAGAGAGGAAGAGCGCCAGGCTTCTCCCCCTTGAGCGTCTTCGGTTTCGCCTATGTCATCCAGGCCCCCCCATCGGCAGCCACCGAGGCAAGTCGGCCATCTCTTTCCGCCTGCATTCGGCCTCCTGGCAGCCCTGTGTCTACTTCCAGCCTCTGCCCTGGCGGTGTGGCGCCTTGGGCCTTCGTCCCCGGGATTGTTGGAACCCGCGGCTGCCGAAAGCCCTGCCGCCTCTCTTCTGGAGGCCGCCAGAGCGGCAGAAGAGCAAGCCGGTGCGGCCTACAACTCGGGCCGGTACGAGGATGCCTTACCGGCCCAACAACGCTCTGTGTCGATCCATCGCCAGCTCGTCGGGCAGGACCCCAGCCAGCGCCCGAAGCTCGCGGCCTCTTTGCACAATCTTGGAGTGGTGTTGATCCGCCTGGGGAGAAAGGCTGAAGCGGTGGCCCCAACGGAGGAAGCACTGGCGCTCTATCGGATAACGCCTTCCGCCAACGGCAGAGAGGCCTCCTCCGCCATGGAGCGTCCCCTTCGCAACCTCGTGTTGCTCTACTTCGAGGGCAACCGTCCTCAGGAGGCCTTGCCCCTGGCCGACGAGCTGGTGCGCTTCCATCAGACCCTGTCTCCGCAGGATCCGGCCCACCAAGCCGAACAGGTCGATGTCCTGAATCTTCGCGCCAGCTTGCTGGTGATCCTCAATCGGCCCCAGATGGCTCTGCGTGATCTGGATGCGGCCGTTGCCCTCGGCCGACAACTGCTTCGGTTGGATCCCCGCAACCCTGGTTTGCAATACGGTCTGGCGGGTTCCCTGGTAAATGTCAGCCAGGTGGCTGATCTATTGGGACACCGGGCCCAGGCCCTTAAGCCAGCCCAGGAAGCTGAGGCGCTGCTGCGGCAGGTGGCCCGCAGTCAACCCCAGCTGATCGGCGACTGGGCCAAGGCCCTCAGCCGCGTGGGTCAGGCCCATGCCCGGGTCGGCGAACCGATGCAGGCCCGAGCCCCCCTGGAGGAATCCATCGACCTGCTGCGGTTGCTGGCTCGCTCCGGACCGACCGAGACCCTGACGGTGGAAGTGGGGGGCTATCGGGATGATCTGGCGCATGCCTTGGAAACCCTGGCCCTGGTTCAGCAGCAACTCAACCGCCCCCAGGAGGCCCGGGCCGCGGCCTTGGAAGCCATGGAGCTCTACCGCACTTTGGCCACAGTTGATCCTCGCTACGGCAAGGATGTGGAGCGAACCCGCGCCTGGTTGAGCTCCCTGCCCCAGGGCAGCTTGATGAGGCCTTGACCCCCACCATGCAGCACTCCCTTGCTTTTGTCCTTTCCCGGGAAGGTGTTCTGCCCAGGGACTCCTGTCAATGGCGCGACCTGGTGGAGGCCCAGCGCGTGGGAGTGCGCAGTGGAACCCAGCTCCGCCTTTTTCGGGTTCCAGAAGGGGCGGATGAAACGCTCCCCGCCCTGCTCCATGCGGGTGCGGTGAAGGCCAACGGGGAACAACCTTTCCCAGCAGACCAACCGGCGCCCCTGATTTGCGATGCCTTGGTGCCCCTGATCGAACCCCGCAGCCTGTGGCTTGGGGTTTATCAAGTGAATGGGGTTACAGACAACGAGGCTTCAGGCCCGGGTCTGCAGATGGTGATCGATTCGATCCAATGCCTCGATTGCTATGCGCTGCAGAATGCCGCCAATGAAACCTGCTGGTTTTATCCCACCGACAACGGTCGCTATTTCTCGTGGGAAAATCGCAGGCGGATTGAAACCCTCCCGGGCTATCTGCCTGACCGCCCTCCGCAGTCGGATCCCTATCCCTATGCCCATGGGGATGTGCATGTGCTGTGGTCATTGATGGCCGATGACCTCTCATTGACGTGCGTTGGCCTCACATATCGACGCCACCGCATTGAATGGCCGCTCGTAATGGGTGTGGAGGAAAACCTTTCCACCTGGACGGAGTTCCAGGTCGATTCCATGGCCGAAACGAGTTACCGAGAGCTCAACAGCACGACGGTCTTCAAGGAGCTCGAGGCTTAATTCAACTCACCAGAGGGAGGTTACTCCTCCTCTTCACTGTCTCCAGCAGGCAGGAGGCGGATCTGTTTACGACCGAGTTTGATCTCAAACTCATCTCCTGGCTTCAGGTCGAGCAGATCGGTGTAGGCCTTGCCGATCAGCAGATTGCCGTTGCCTTGAACGGTGGCCACATAGCTGAGCTTTCGTCCCGCCTTACCTTTAGCACCAGGAGAATCCCCAAGGTTGACGCCCTTAGCTTCCAGCAGAGCCTCATAGAACGCGGTGAAGTACAGTCGCTCGGTGCCGTCCTTTTTCGTGCTCAGGTAGCCACAACTACGAACGAGATCGGATTTGGAGGCGTCGCCAAGTTCCTTGACCTTGTTCAGTAAATCCAAACCAGCGAGGGGCATTGATACATGGGTCAGCTTTGCACTCAAGATAACCTATTCCCTGCTGATATGGCACGAGCAGCTGACACGGCGGTCCCAGGATCCTATTGATCAAAGACCAGCAGATCGTTGCTTCCATTGGATCAATCCCTGCCAATCTGAAAGGCCCTCAAACAGAAAACGGTCTGGTCTCTCCCAGTAGGGCAATCACTTCCCCATCAGACAGTTGGTTGAATTCCCCGTACCACATCCCGACAGCGCGGAGATCATCCACAAGGGCCAGGGTCTCCAATCGGTTCACAAGAGGGGTGAGCTCTTCCGCCACCTCCCGATCCACCACGGGTACGGCAAGGGTGAGCGACGCAGGCTGAAGCCGCTGGAGGGAGAGCAGGGCTGCCCGGACCGTCATGCCCGTCGCGATGCCGTCATCGATGACCACCAGATGGCTCCCGTGCAACTGCTTGGGATCTGGATCCCCAAAAAGGGCCTGGCGCCGCGCCAGTTCACTCTCCTCCTCCTGCAACCAGCCCTGTTGCCTGGCCATGCGTTCCCGCTTTTGTGCTCCGCCCTCTCCTCCATCCCGCCAGACCACCACGCCTCCAGCGGCGACCGCTCCGATGGCCAGTTCGGGCCAGGAGGGATCCGCCACCTTTCGCACGGACCAGGTGGCCAACGGCAAACCCAATCGGCGGCCCACCTCTGCCCCCACGGCCACCCCGCCCCTAGGCAGCGCCAGCAATACCGTCTTTCCCTTTGGCCACTCGCAGGCCTGGAGCCGAGCAGCCAGTGCCGCACTGGCCTCCTGGCGTGAGGTCCAAAGGGGGGGATGGAAGGGCATGGGGAACGAAATCAGATGATCGCAAAACCAATCTTTCGCCAGCGTTGTAACCGCCTCAAGGGCTCCTGGCTCCTCAAAGAGATGGCTAGCTCCCAAACAATGGCAAGGCGATGAGGGGCCTGCAGGGTGGCCTGCAGGGAGGCACCGGCGGCCGCGAGCCGGATCTCCTTTTCCATGGCCTTCCCCCCGTCATTGCTGGGCCTGTTCTTGGTGTTTAGCCAGCTCATGCGTCGTCGGACGCGGTCTCACTCCTCAGTGACGCTGAAAGGAACCAGGATTAGAAAAAGAACCCACCAACC
>JBJTUM010000153.1:0-4929 GCA_046080725.1 Cyanobium sp.
CAGGGCCTCACTCACCTGGGGCAGTTCGCCTTTGCGCAGGGGAATGGCCCAGAGGATGTAGGTGATCGTGGGATAAAGAGAGAGGGCGCCAACGCTGAGGTAAAGCCCCACCTTCATCCAGAACAGGGGATTTTCGGTGTAGAAGCTGCTGCCCTGGCCAAAGTGCACCACCCGCAGAATGCCGCTCACCAGCAGGGCCAGGGCAGCGATGCCATACACCACATCGGTGATCACCATCAGCACGGCCTCAGAGCGCTCCGGATTCGGGCGGATCAGGCGCCTCTCCAGCACCAGGGCGGCAAAGCACACCATGAAGCTCAGATAGTGCGTGTAGGCCACCGCTGCGCTGGTGAGCACCTGGGAGGGAACGGCAGGCAGGGCAAGCGACGCGGTCATGAAAAAGGAGCAGGCAGCTGGAGGTTAGCCAGGTTGCAACCTGGCGGTGCCTCCAGGGGTGTGAGGCAGAGGCAGGAGGGGACGACTTAAGGAAAACAATAGAAATGTCCTAAGAAAACACACACAACCCTGAAGCCTTTCTGTGACTTTCTCAGAGTTTTGCTGAAGTCCCTATGTTCATTGAAATGCAATTTTTAAGCATGGCGAGTTCCCTGAGCGCGTTCCTCGGTGAGATTGGTCGCCATCAACTTCTTACCCCTGAAGAGGAACTCACCCTGGGTCGCAAGGTGCAGGCCATGGTTGGCCTTCAGGAGCGCTGTAGTCAGGCTGGAGGCCAAGGCCCAGCCTGTGAATTTGATGAGAATGAACGCCGCACCATGCGGCTCGGCGAGCGGGCCAAGCAGCAGATGATTACTGCAAACTTACGGCTGGTTGTGAATCTCGCCAAGCGCTACCAGGGCAAGGGGCTCGACCTGCTCGACCTGATCCAAGAAGGCACCATCGGACTCACCCGGGCCGTGGAGAAATTTGACCCCACCCGCGGTCACCGCTTCAGCACCTACGCCTACTGGTGGATTCGCCAGGGATTGAACCGGGCCCTCTCCACCCAGAGCCGCACCATCCGCATCCCGGTCAATGTGAATGAGAAGCTCACCCGCCTGCGGGCCGCCAAGGCACGCCATCTCCAGGCGAATGGCCATCTGCCCACCACCACCGAGCTGGCCCGATCGCTGGAGTTGCCCAAAGGGGAGGTGGAGGAACTCCTGGCCTGTGAGCTCCGCAGTGTCACCGTGAGCCTGCAGGGGGCCGTGCGCTCGAAGGCAGATCCTTCCGAGCTGGTGGATGTGCTCCCCAGCCCAGAACCAGCCCCCATGGAGCGGGCTGAGCAGGCGGAACGCACCGCTTCGGTATGGACGTTGCTTGAGAAAGCCAATCTCACCCCCAAGGAAAAAACGGTGGTGATGCTGCGCTTCGGTCTGGATGGCTCCCACGAGTGGCGCACCTTGGCGGAAGTGGCCCGACAGTTGCAGTGCAGCCGGGAATACTGCCGGCAGGTGGTGCAGCGGGCCCTGCGCAAACTGCGGCGGGCGGGCGTCGAAAGCGGCATGGTTAAGGATTGACACCAGGGGGGAACGACCCCCATTCAGGGTGGGCATTCCCCCCTTGGCCCCAGGGGAGAAGGTTTCAAAATGACTCCATTGACGCCCTCGTGGCGCACCATCAAGAGGAAACACCCATGTCCGCCGCGTCTTCAGCCGCGGGCCCCCAAGCCAGCCAATCCGTTCTGGAAGCCGAGGTCGTCACAGATTCGGTCGTCGATCAGAACCTCCTCTCCCGTCTCCTGAGGCGGGCAGGACGCACGGTGGCCAGGCCAGCTCTGGAATGTTTTGAGATGTTGCTCGATGGGGCCACACCCCACCAGGCTCGGCTCACCGTCCTTGCAGCCCTCACCTACCTGGTGCTCCCCATCGATCTCATTCCGGATTTCATCCCCGCTGTGGGATTCGGGGACGACATGGTGGCCATCACGGCCCTGCTTGGGTTGTGTTCCCGCCACATCACCCCCCAGATCCGGGCCCGGGCCCAGCGCAGACTGGACGACTGGTTTCCCCATTCCTGATGCGCGAGCAGGAGCCCTCTCCCACGCTAAGTACGGAAGAGATGGAGGAGCTCCAGCTCTTCCTAAAAGAGTGGTTGCGCCATGCCGGTCGCACCCAGGCCGACCTTCGCCGTGCCCTGCGGACCACCTCGATCCGCATGCCCGTGCTGGTGTCAGAGCTGCAACGCATCCATTCCCAGCAGGGGCTGAGGGGCCTGGCCGAGCAGTTATGCCAGATCGAAACGCTCTGGGTTGGGGAGGAAGCGGCCAACCCCATGGATCAGCTTGATCTTCTCCTCGATGAGATCCGAACCGCATCTTGAGGCAGCATGGGCAGGATGAATCCAGGTCCTGCATGCGCACCCCCACCTTCAACCGTTGCCTTGGGATTGTGTCGTTGGCACCCTGGCTTTGGCTCACCCCCCCGGCCCTGGCCCAGGTGGAACAGTTCATGCTCAGATCTGGCAGCCAGGTGGGCCCAGCAACGGAATTGAAGCCCAAGAACTGCGTCACCGCCAAAGATGGGAGCATCACCTGCGACACCGAGCTGGTGAATCCCCCAGGCAACACCCCCGCCAAGCCCCAATACAACCCCTTCAGCAACTGACCATGGCTTCCCCACCCTCGCCATGGTGGTCGGATCGGGGCTTTCTGAAGGGGGTGGATCGCTTTGAGCAGGTCATCGCCAGGTTTTTGGGGGTCCTTCTCGTTCTGTTGATCGTTCTGGCCAGCGTGGAGCTCCACCGCCAGCTCGCCACGGCCCTTTTCTTGCGGCAAACGGTCTGGCAGGGCGATGCCTTGATCGCCTACTTCGGGGAGCTGCTCAACATCCTGATCGCCCTGGAGCTGCAGCAAAACATCACGGCCTATCTGAAGCGCCATGCGGTGCAGATTCAGCTCGTGCTCCTGACCGCCATCACGGCGGTGGCCAGGAAACTGATCGTGTTGCCCGGCACAGCAGAGTCGAAACCCCTGATGGTGGTGGCCCTTGGCTTCACGGTGTTAGCCCTGGCGGGGGCCTTCTGGTTGATGCGTCACGTCAACCAGAAGGAGACGATGGCCAGAACAACGCCAACCAGATCGTTCCAGGAGCAGGATCCGTGGCCACCACCCGATGACGTCGACCGGCCTTGATGAGCAGGCTGTCTCCGCGTTGGAGCAGACGGGGGCCTTTCTCATCGGCAAATTGAAGACTGGCGCGGCCCTGCAGCAGGCAGACCCACTCCTCCTCCTGCTGCTCATACCAAAAGCCCGGAGCGCTGCTGGCTCCACAGGAATGGATGCGCTCCAGTCGCATCGTTTCTGTGGCGAGCAGCACCTGGGTGTGCTCCTGGCCCTCGGGTGGGAGCGGCCCCGCCAGAATGGAAGAGCCCATGGCGATCGGTGCTGACGCTCCTTTGGGTGGGGTCGTTTCCGGAGGTGAGGCTTCCCCCCAGCGCCGGCCGATCTCAAAGCCCTGGCTCCTGGCCAGAGCCACCACCTCGTCGTGATGGGAGCACTGGCGAAGGGCAGCCCTGAGCTCCGGCAGGCGTTCGCTCAGCGCGACGAAAGCGTTGAGGTGGCGAATTTTTTCGAGAAACCTCTCCAGATCGGCATCAGCCACGGCAATCAGATCAAGGTGGTGCGCATGCGCCAGCGCAGAAAGGGCTCACCGGCAAAGAGGATCCTCTCCTCTTGTTCCACCTGCCAACCCAGCCGCTCCAGCAGGGGCCGGGAGAGTTGGCTGGCTTCGGTGTGCAGGCTCGTTTGCCCCGACTGGCGGGCATGGGCCTCCAGGCCTTGCACCAGGCGTGTGGCCAGCCCCAACCGGCTGGATCGGCCTCGGCAGTAGAGCAAGGCCAAGCGATCCAGTGGATCCAGCAGGGCAAAGGCCTCCACGGCGCTTGGGTGCTCCGCAGTGGTGCCCACCAGGCCAACCCCCCTCTCCAGGGCCTCCCGAACGGCTGGGTGGGAGGAGGGATAGGCAGCCCAGGCCTCGATCTGCTCCGGCCGATAGAGGGGGGTGGCGAGAGTTTTGACCGCATCGGCGTAGGTGTCGATCACCTGATCCCAGTCGTCCTGTTGCAAGGGGCGCACGAGGAGGGGAGAAGACACAGGGGCATAAGGCCTAGGCTGCCACAAGGATGATGCCTTGGTGGGTTGATGGTTGCTCGGCTGCGCACCTGGGTTGTGATGCTCCTGGCGCTGGCTTTGGCTTGGTGGATCCTCTCGCCCAGGCCTGCCCTGGGGGCAGATCTCTCTGGCGAACCCCTCGCTCGAACTGAGCCTTCTGGGGCCGTGCTCTTCGGCCAGCACTGCGCGGGATGCCATGTGAATGGGGGCAATGTGATCCGCCGGGGGAAAACCCTGCGGCTCGACGCCCTGCGCCGGGCGGGTTTGGAGAGTGGGGAGGATGTGGCCCGGGTGGCCTCCGAGGGCCAGGGGCAGATGGGAGGGTATGGGGAGGTCTTGGGCCCAGGTGGGGCAGAGGCAGTGGGCGATTGGGTGTGGCGCCAAGCGTTAGCTGATTGGGCGAAATCTGAGCAGAAGGGATGAAGGTTTCATCCCCATTTGCGATCTTTTACGAAGATTTCCTTTTCCAGTCTTGCTCTGACTGTGCCAGCAAAGTTGCTGTCTCTATCAATGTTTCAAAGGGCGAGTGAATTCATTAAAAAGACATTGGTGTGAGAACCATTTTTCAATGACCAGCATTCGCAAATCAATTGCTCGCGGCTTTGGTGCTGCCCTCGCAGGCAGTGCCCTCCTTGCCGCTCCGTCTTTCGCAGGCACCGAGCCTGGTGCCCAACAGCTCCAGCCCAGCTCTGAAGCTCCCCTGCAGCTGAGCCAGGGTGGCAAGGACACCCAAATCGCCCAGACCTACATCCCCTTGGTGGGCGAAGTGGGCACCGCCTCTGTCCAGGGCACGGGTTTCTACCTCACCGTGGGTGCAGGTG
>JBJTUM010000154.1:0-3567 GCA_046080725.1 Cyanobium sp.
ATGGCCGGATGGGGGATGTCGCCGTCGCCGGCGATTTCATTGCTGGTGTCGATCACCACCACCCGGCGCAGCAGGTCGTCGGCCAATACCCGGGCGATTTCCCGCAGGGCGGTGGTTTTGCCCACCCCTGGCCGGCCCATCAGCAGGAGGGATTGGCCCGTGTCCAACAGGTCGCGCACCATGGTGACGGTGCCAAACACGGCCCGGCCCACCCGGCAGGTAAGGCCCACCACCTCTCCGGTGCGGTTGCGGATGGCGCTGATGCGGTGGAGGGTGCGCTCGATGCCAGCCCGGTTGTCTCCCCCGAAGCGACTGATGCGCTCCAGCACCCCAGCCAGATCCTGCCGCTCGATCGGAGTATCGCCGAGGGCGATGGCCGTGCCGGGGTAGCGGGCCTCCGGGATCCGGCCCAGATCCAGCACCACCTCCAGGAGTTGATCCCGCCGCTCTTCGGTGCCCAGGGCTCCTCGAACCCGCTCAGGGAGCACCTCCAGGAGGCGATCCAGATCGTCGGTGATCCGTTGGGTCGAGACGAGTGAGGAGTTGGGAAGGGGAACGCTGTCCAGAGCCGCCTGGCGATCACACATCCTCTTTTTAGCTGCTTTGGGGGGGGCGACGGATAGCGGGTTGCCGCCGGTGGGTCCAGGGTTCTACAAGGGCTCGCGCGCTGGCCAAGGCTGGTGACAGCAGATCGGGGAGGTCGAGAAGCCTCCGCCCCCGCCCCTGGGCCTCCTGTAGCAGCACCTGGAGGGGTTGGCGGGCCACGCTTCCGAAGGCCACCCCCGCCAAAGGGGGGCTCCCGGCGGGTAGGGCGTCCACCAGGGCCAGGGTGTGGATGTTGGTTCCCCCGGCTAGCTGGAGTGGGCCGGGGGGGGCCAGGGGCCCCACGCCCTGCAGTAGGCGCACGGCGGCGTGGGCTGTGCCGGCGCCCACGTCGCCGCTCATGGGCCGGCCATCCAGCTGCCAGAGGGGCCGCAGGCCCGCGGCCCGCACGAGGGAAAAGCGTTGCCAGAGATCGCGGGCCAGGGCGGCAGCGTCCAGGCTTTGCCCTCCGGTCGGGAGGCCCTCCAGGCCGCAGCTCACGGCTAGCCGCTGTAAGGGAATCCTGGCGCTGAGCACCTGGTCCAGGCGGGTGGCAAAGGCTTCCGTGCGACCGATCTGGGTGTGCAGTTCCACCGCGTCGGGCCGCAGGGCGGCGAGCAGGGGGCCAATGGTTTCTGGGGCCTGCACGCTCTGCCGCTCCTCGATCAACCCCAGGGGGCAGGCCGACAGGCAGCGGCCGCAGCCGTAGCAGCGCTCGGCCACCACCCCCGAGCCCGCCGGGATGGCCAGGGCGGGGCAGACTCGCGCGCAAGGGCGGGGGCAGGAGGGAGGGCAGCGGCTGGGATCAAACCAGGCCTTACGGAAATGGGGATCGGCCCCATCGCTGAGGCTCACCATCAGCCAGGGCCGCTGGGCGCCCCGTTCCTCCGCCCAGGCCAGCCCCCGGCGGGCGGCCGCCACCACGGCCGGATCGGCGGCCAAGTCCAGGCAATGGACGCCCGCGAGGCTGTAGAGGCCCGCCAGATCTTCGATGGCCTGCAGGTCTTGGTTGCTGGCGCCGCCGATCCATTTCACCCAGCGGCCGCTGGCGAGGGCGTCGGCTGGGCTGTGCCGGGGCGGTGCGGGCGCGGGAGGTGGGGGGGGAGCCGTGGCGCGGCAGTGCGGCGCATCTCACTGTTGCAGGGCTGGGGGCGCCCAGCTGGCTCCGACAGGAGCGGGTCGTTTACAGCCCAAGAAGGCAGAAACCAGTGATTCGTTCTAGAATCTTCTCGGTTTTTGTCGTGCTTGCGCCAGTGTTCAAGCTTTCCATTTCACGGCATCGGCCTGAAATCCTCCGTGCCATTGAGCAGAGTCGCTCACCCGTTACGGCGGGGGATGTGGCAATAGCAACCGGGATGAATCTTGTTCTGGTCGAGCAGGCTCTCTTGGCCCTGGCTGTGGATGTAGGGGGGCATTTGCGGGTGGCTGGAGATGGTGTTGTGGCCTATGTCTTTCCCGCGAATCTCCAGGTGGTTCTGGCCAGCCGCTATGGCTGGATGCGGGTACAAAACGTGCTGCGGAAAGGATGGAAAATGGTGCTTTATCTCCTGCGCATTTCGTTTGGCATTATTCTGCTTGGCTTGATCGGTGCTGTTGGTTTGGCCTTCACTGTGGGACTCATTGCGCAGGCAATGTCTGACTCCAATGGCGATGGTGTTGATCTGTCATCCCTCTTCGATTCCTCCTTGGTGGAGGGCTTGTTTCGGTTTGATCCTCCGCCGCTGTCTTCGGAGCCGATAGGCTCCTTTCCTGGCCCAGCGAGTCAAGGGATTTCATCCAAAGCATCGCTTGGTTTCTTGGAGGCGATCTTTTCCATTTTGTTTGGTGACGGCAACCCCAATGCCGATCTGGAGGAGAGGCGATGGCGATGGATTGCCGCGTTGATTCGTTCTCAGAAAGGGGTGCTGATTGCTGAGCAGCTCAGCCCGTATTTGGCCCGATGGGCTGGTGGGGCGGAGAGCGAGGATGACGTGCTGCCCGCCTTGGTGCGCTTCAATGGCCAGCCCAAGGTCAGCCCAGCGGGTGACCTGGTCTACTGCTTCCCCGATTTGCAGGTAACGGCACAGGGGCGTCAGGGCGCGGAACGCGCCTCCGTGCGAGCGGCCTCAGGGGCTGAGGCAGTGAAATCTTTGCAGCAGCCTGGCTTTCTCAAGGAGCACCACTGGCGCTTCAGTTTGGCCAGTCGCCCCCAGAAAACGGTGGCCGCAGTGCTTGTGGTTGTTTTGTTGGTTCTCTCCTTGGCTTTGCACCACTCTGTACCCCTCTTTGCCGCAGGCCTGGCTGGCTGGTCGGCTCTGGTGGCCGGTATGGCGGTGGCTGGCTTTGGCTACAGCTGCGCCTGCCTCCTCCTCCCTCTATGCCGCTATTTATGGCTCATCCCAACCAACGCTGGCATCGCACGACGCAATGCCAGCAGGCGCCAGAGGGCTGATCTGCTCCAACACCCCTCCCCAGCGATCCGTCGCAAGCTGAACTATGCACAGCGTTTTGCGGCTGAACGGAACGTTGATTCATCGCAACTGGCTTACACCAGTGAGAAGGATCTCATCACTCAAGAGCTAGAAAAGGATGAGGCCATCTCCGCCGACTGGCAAAAACGTTTGCACGATCGATCAAGGTTTGAATTTTAGCGTTGAACAGCGACTCGTTGCCTGGGTCGAAATCAAACCGCACACTTTATCGTAGCTACGGAAACCCACTTCGTCAACTTCGTCTCAACAAGCAGGCTTCAGGTGGGCCTAGCGCTCCAGATCAGAAAAGGGCAGTGGTGAAATGGCTTGGAACACGACTATCTCTCCCGTCTTCTGCATCTGGATGTTAGCCCTAAGAGCCAAGAGCCGCTATCGACCGATACGCATGAAAATCTCTTTCTGTTGTGCTTCATTGACGACATCAGCAACCATGCTAGCCAGCAATCGGTTAAAACCCAGGATGAGATCCTGTTCGTCATCTCCCTCCAAATAGGCCAGATATTGGCACAAGAGG
>JBJTUM010000155.1:0-7409 GCA_046080725.1 Cyanobium sp.
TCAGCCGCCCCAGGGCTTCCGCTTCCTTCGGTTGCACAAGGTTGTAAATGCCGGCGCTGCCGCAGCACACGCCCGCTTCGGTGGCCTCCAGCACCTGCACGTGGGGGATGCGGCGCAGGAGAGCCCTGGGCTGTTCCCCCAAGCCCTGCCCATGGAGCATGTGGCAGGCATCATGGTAAGCCAGCTTGAGGGGGCGTTCGGCCGTGGCGGCCTGGCCGTCTGGGTGGCTGAGGGCCTGGAGCTGGTGCTCGAAGGTGTCACGTAGACCCACCCGTTCAAGAAACTCCTGAATGTCGGCCACTCGTGCTGCAAAGGCCGTGGCATCGGAGTCGACCTCGCTCTCAGGGGATCCTTCCGCCATCAGCCGGCCGTAGGCCTTCATGGTGTGGCCGCAACCGGAGGCCGTCACCAGCACCGCATCGAGGGGCTCGGGCCCGGCGGCCTTGCCGGGCCCCACGACCTCCTGGAAGCTGGCCATCAAGGCCCGGGCATGGCCCCGGGTGAGCTCCTCCTCACCCTGGTGATGGGTAACCGCACCGCAACAGCCCTGGTCTGGAGGGATCACCACCTCGATGCCGTTCGCGCTCAGCACATGGATCGCTGCCTGGCTCACCCCCGGATCAAACAATCGCTGCACGCAGCCCAGTAAGAGCCCCACCCGATAGCGCCGCTCTCCCCGGGCCGGCACCACCACGGGGAGGTCGTCGCGAAAGGCCTGGGGAGGGAGGGCCGGCAGGAGGTGCTCCATCGCTGCGATCTGGGGACCCAGCAACCGGAGCAGGCCGGTGCGGCGAGCGAAGCCCTGCAGGGGTGTGCCCGCATAGGCTCGCAGCGGCTGCAGCAGGGCCCGCAGGCGCTGGGGGTAGGGGAGCAGGGAAAACAGCAGGCGCCGGAAAGCGTTCTGGGCCGGGCTGCGCAGCTCGGGGGCGTTGAGTTTTGGCCGGGTGGCTTCGATCAAGCTGTCGTAGCGCACCCCTGAAGGACAGGCGGTGACGCAGGCGAAGCAGCCCAGGCAACTGTCGAAATGGGAGGCCACGGTGGCATCCAGGGTGAGTTCACCGGCGTCCAGCGCCTTGAGCGTGTGGATGCGGCCCCGGGGAGAATCCATCTCCGTGCCCAGCACCCGATAGCTGGCGCAGGTTGGCAGGCAGAAGCCACAGTGCACGCATGGGTCGGTGGCGGAGATGGGGGCTGGGGAGTTGTTCATGGCCGTGGCTCAGGCGGCCTGGGTGAGGGGGGCGCCGGTCAAGAAGCGGCTTACCAGCTGCAGATGGATGGTGACGCAGGGCACCATGTCGATGTAGCGAAAGAGGCCGCAGCGGCCGATGAAGGTTTTGTTGGCCTCTTGCTCAGCCAGGCTCCGATAGCACTCGTAGAGGGCGAGGCTTTCCCCATTGCGCACCGGGTAGTAGCACTCATTGTTGTTATCGCTGGCGTCGCAGGGGATTTCCCGCGTGATGGTGTGCTGACCATCGCTGCGGCGCCCGGAATTAGGGATCAGATCCCACTGAGTGCAGCGGGTGTAGATCCCTGTGTCGGTGTAATTCACCACCGTGGCGCTCTGGTCATCGGAGGTCTGATCGGATTCAAAGCGGATGGAGCGGTAGGGAAGCCGCCCGAATTGGAAGTGGAAATATTCGTCGATCGGGAGGCTCAGAAACACGTGGTCGGCGTGGCTGTCATGCTCCGGCCCATAGGCCTCGCCGAGGGTCACTTCGATCCTGGGATGGTCGAGGATGCGGGCAAACATCGCCGTGAAGCCCTCCTTGGGCATGGCCTGGAAGCTGTCGGTGAAATAGCGATCGTCGCGGTTGTAGCGCACGGGCAGTCTTGCCCCCACTGCGGCTTCCAGCTGGGTGGGGCACACCCCCCACATCTTGCGGGTGTAGGGACGGAAGAAGAGATCGGCCAGTTGGGGTCCAACGTTGGCCAGAAACACCTCATCGGTGTTGCTGGGGGTCAGGGTGGGCACCTGGACGGCCAGGAATGCCCGGGCGTCTTCCTCCTCGGGAAGCTCCAACCCAAACACATCCTCCAATGTGGTGCGGTTCACGGGTAGGGGGGTGGTGCGGCCATCGGCCAGCAGCGCCCGCACCCGGTGCTCATAGGGCACCCACTCGGTGAAACGGCTCAACCAGCGGATGGCCACCGAATCCCTCTCGCCATGGAGGAGGTGCGGGCCATAGAGGTGGATGCGTTCCCCGTGGCTGTTGAGCGCATCGTGGGCATTGCCGCCGAGGTGGGATCGGCGGTCGATCACATGCACGCTGTGGCCCGCCTCGGCACATTCCCTCGCCACCACTGCTCCGGCAAAGCCCGCGCCCACCACGAGCACCCGCAGGTTGGTCACTATTCCCGGCCAAAGTGAGCTGATCCTAGGGGTTCCTAATAACGCTTGCCAAAAGCAGAGCTGCCTTCATTGTTGATGCCCTTGTAGATTATGGCGAGAGAGTGATAAAAGTGAAGCCCGACGATGTGTTTATCGAAGTAAGTGGGAAGATGATTTGCGCCCGGCGGAATTTCCTCGTGGTTTATGCCATCAATGAGTGATTTCAAGAAGTTCATGCTGGTCGGAGCGGTCGGATCCATGGATCCACCCCAATCGGTACAGTCATCTGTTGAACCTAGAGACCAGTAGGACGTTTGCAGATCTTCGATGGCATAGATTCCGTTAGGAGCCAGCAGTGGAAAAAGGGTCTGGAAACTTTGGATGACATGTTCGTTGATGTGGCTGCCATCATCAATAATGATGTCTGGAGCGCCAATGGTCTGGATCACATGCCGAAGAAACTCGGGATCCGCTTGACTACCTTGGAAGGTCTTAATCCGGCGGGTATTATAAAAACTTTTATCCAAGATGTCAATTCCGTAAATCATACTATGGGGAAAGTATGCTTTCCAGGTATTTAAAGATGCGCCTTGTTCAACGCCAATTTCAAGAATTTTTAAGCGGCGATAACGGAGAGGCGAAAAGTGGAATGCGTAGTGTTTTGTATAATAGTGAATTCCTTCCTTGTCAGTGCCCATTGCCAACGCCAAGGATGGCAGATGATTATTGTAGCGAACCCGAGTGAAAAAATATGTGATATACCTTGCAAATCGAGAGAGCCTGTACTTGAGGTAGGCGGTTTTGGCCGAGAGTTGATGAGTTTTGGTAAATTTGTGCAATGTTTGCTGCGTCGCGCAAACATAGTCTTCAACGCCAGGATAATACGCTTCAGCTGGTGATGGGCCATCCCCCCGCACCAAAGCGGCTGCTTGGGGAGGGAGGGATCCAGAGAAGGGCTTACGCGCTGCCATGGTTTTGGGTTCAGCAGGTCGGGCGGTCAGGTTTTAGGTAGCTCAGCTCGAAATTGGGGGCCTAGATCGGCTAATAAGCAAGGCCTGTTCTTTTTTGAGTGAGTTCAGCGCTAATTAAGCAATCGCAGGGGATACGGTCAACCCCTAATGCCTGAGCCCCCATCGGCGAGCCCTCTGACAGGCCATGTGCTTCGACCGGGCCCGAGTGGAGGTCGGTTGGCTTTCGGAGCTAGCCGCCGAAGTGGCTCACCACGGCTTCGGCGAAGCCAGAGCAGCTCACCGGCTCCACACGGGGTTCCATCAGGCGGGCCAGGTCATAGGTGACCTCTTTGTTGGCGATCGCCGCACTCAGCCCCGCCGTGATCAGATCGGCGGCCTCCTGCCAGCCCAAATATTCCAGCATCATCACGCCGCTGAGAATCACTGAGCCGGGGTTGATGCGATCCAGGCCGGCATGTTTGGGAGCCGTGCCGTGGGTGGCTTCAAAGATGGCCGCTGTGTCGCCGATGTTGGCCCCGGGGGCCATGCCCAGGCCTCCCACAACGGCCGCGGCAGCATCACTCACATAGTCCCCATTGAGGTTGAGGGTGGCCAGCACGGAATATTCCTGGGGCCGGGTTTGAATTTGCTGGAAGATGCTGTCGGCGATCCGGTCGTCCACCATCACCATTTGCTTCCAGCGCCCTTCTCCATGGCTCGTGCCGATGGCCTCGAGCACATCTTTCACCTCGTTGCAGATTGCCGCCTGTTTCTCGGGGGTGAGGGCGTCGTACCCGGGCTCGATCAGGCGCCCATTGCCCTCCAGGGTGAGCCCAGGACCGGAGGCCAGATTGTCGAGGATCCAGCTTTCCCGCTCGGTGACGCAGACGTCCCGGAATTCGCTCGTGGCCAGTTCATAGCCCCAGTCGCGGAAGGCTCCTTCCGTGAATTTCATGATGTTGCCCTTGTGCACCAGGGTGACGTGGCGCTTGTTCCCTTCCAAACGGAGCGCGTGCTGGATCGCCTTGCGGATGTGGCGCTGGCTGCCAAATTTGCTCACCGGCTTGATGCCGATGCCTGCGCCTTCTGGGATGCGCCGTTTGCCGAGCTTGCCGTTGGCGGGGATCACCACGTTGGTGAGGTGCTGGATTAGATCGATGCACACCGGATCGCTCGCTTCCCATTCGATCCCCATGTAGATGTCTTCCGTGTTTTCCCGGTAGACGATCACATCCAGATCCTGGGGTCGTTTGTGGGGGCTTGGTGTGCCCTCGTAGTAGCGGCAGGGCCGCACGCAGCAATAAAGATCGAAGATCTGCCGCAGGGCCACGTTGAGGGAACGGATCCCGCCCCCGATCGGGGTGGTGAGGGGCCCTTTGATCGCCACGCCGTAGGTGCGGATCGCCGTGAGGGTGTCTTCCGGAAGGTATTGATAGGTGCCGTAGAGCTCACAGGCTTCGTCGCCGGCAAATACCTTAAACCAGGCAATCCGGCGGGCCCCTCCGTAGGCCTTGGCCACGGCCGCATCGAGCACCCGTTGGGTGGCAGGCCAGATGTCCACCCCGGTGCCATCGCCACGGATGTAGGGAATGATGGGATCGTCCGGCACGATGGGTTGGCCCGCCTCAAAGCGGATGGCGGTGCCGCTGGCAGGAGGGGTGAGCTTCTCGTAGGTGGCCATGCGGCTCGAGGGCGGTCGCAGTGAGACTATGCCTAGGGGGGTGGGCGAAAGGTTTGCCGAGATCAGCAACAGGGGGATCCTCTGTGCTTCGTTTCGTTGGGGTGCTCACACCGTTTGGGCGAAAGCCAGGCGGAAACTGCAGGATGGGGGGATGAACGCATCCGAACAGGCCCGGAGTGTGGACCTGGCTCAGGCCATTGCTTCGGTGGTGAGCCTCTTTCGCAGGGTTTTCCCCGATGCCCGTGCCAACCTCACCCCCTGGCGGGATGATCCTCTCACCAGGCATTTTGCTGAGCAGGAAAGCCTGGATCTCTCCTTTCATTTTCCCGGCTGGAGCCCACGCCTCGAGTGCCGTTCGCTTCTGGTGCAGCTCCGGCTGGAGCATTCCCCAAGAGGTGCTCAGGGCGGGCGGCCGCGGCTGCTGGGTGTGCTTTTGCGGGGTCTCACCTACGAGTCGGAACGCTGGCGGTTGGCCACGGTGGGCGATTGGCACCCCTCTGGAACGCACCTGCCATCTCCTGCCGTTGTGGAGGGTCTCCAGGAGCTCTGCCGGGAACTCTTTGCCCTGTTTGATGGCGAGAACAGGAGTGCGGAAGAGGGGGAACGGGCGGCTTGAGTCCGTAATCCTTCGCAACCTTCGCGGGCGGATGACGGCGAGACCATTACGGTGTCCTGACGGATTTTTGTGTTGTTCAACCGATGGCAGTCGCCCTGGCTTCCCAATTGCGTGAGGGCACGAAAAAAGCCCACACGATGGCAGAAAACACCGGTTTTGTGAGCTGCTTCCTCAAGGGTGTGGTGGATAAGGCGAGCTATCGCACCCTCGTGGCTGATCTGTGGCACGTGTATAGCGCCATGGAAGAAGAAATTGGCCGGCTGGCCGACCATCCCGTGGTGGGCCCCATCGCCTTTCCCCAGCTGAATCGCCGGGAGTCTCTCGAGCAAGATCTGGCTTACTATTACGGCTCAGACTGGCGCCAGCATGCCAGAGCCACCCCTGGAGCCCAGGCCTATGTGGCTCGCATCCGCCAGGTGGCCAAGGAGTCCCCGGAACTGCTGGTGGGGCACCACTACACTCGCTACATCGGCGACCTCTCCGGCGGCCAGGTGCTGAAAACCATTGCTCGCAAGGCTATGAATCTCGGCGAGCACGACGGGCTGCGCTTTTACGAATTCGCCGCCATTGACGACGAGAAGGCCTTCAAGACCAACTACCGCAACGTTCTCGACCAGTTGCCCATCGATCAGGGCACGGCTGATCGCATCGTGGGGGAGGCCAACCAGGCCTTCCATCACAACATGAAGATGTTCCAGGAATTGGAGGGCAACCTTGTGGCCGCCATCGGCAAGGTGCTGTTTGGCTTCCTCACCCGCCGTCAGCGCACAGGCAGCACGGAAGCTGTCGTCGCCTGAGGCCTCCCTCCCCCTGAGCGTTCCGCGTCTGAGTCCCGTTCGTTTCCTGGTGCCTGGCACCACTGGTCAGTATCGCTGCGGCGGCCTGCTGGTGGAACTCCAGACCGCGGGCCTGGTGGGCTCCCTGAGGCCCACGGAGGTGGTGACCTATCGGCAGCGGGAGCGCGACCACCCCTTCCTGGCGGACCTGTTGCGGCAGGAGCCCGCGCCGGGCACGGCGCTCTGGGTGGTGAGCTGGGGCTTTGACGTGCCCGCCTTGTTGCGCCAGCTGCGAGGGCGCCCGGTGGCCTATCACGCCCATAGCACCGGTTACGGGTTCTCCCTGGCCCCAGGCGTGCCCGTGCTGGCGGTGAGTCGAAACACTTTGGCCTACTGGGGCGAGAAAGCTTCCCGAACCCCCCTCTTCCTCGTGCCCAACGCGCTTTCCTCCAAGTGGCTGGAGCGGGGGGCTCGGCCCCAAGCGGCTAGCGGAAGGGGCAACACGGCCCGGCGGCCCATCGATGTGCTGGTGCAACGCCGCAAGAACAGTCGCTATGTGTTGGAGGTGCTGGTGCCTGAGTTGCGCCGAGCCGGCTTGACCGTAGAGGTGCAGAGCGGCTGGGTGGACGACCTGGTGGATCTCTTCAACAGCGCCACGGTGGTTCTTTACGATTCTGCCGATTACTGGCGGGGCCGCGGGGTGAGCGAGGGCTTTGGCCTGCCGCCCATCGAAGCTCTGGCCTGTGGATGCGTGGTTTTCAGCAGCTTTAACCATGCCCTCGCCGACACCTTGGACCCAGGGCTTCTGGGCCATCAGATTGGTTTTGGAACCCTCGCGGCCGATCTGGAGCGCATCACGGCTGCGGTCCGCCAGAGCGAGGCCTGGAGGGTCGATCCTTCTCGGCTGGAGGCCCTGCTGCGGGAGTGCTCTGAACCCGAGCTCCTGGAACGCTGGCGCCATGCTCTGGAAGGGGTGGAGGCCCATTGGCACCATTGCCTGGTGGAGAACACCCCCCCCCTGCGGGCCCTCCCTCCCTGGAGGTTGCGCTGGGGGCAG
>JBJTUM010000156.1:0-15234 GCA_046080725.1 Cyanobium sp.
CGGCGTTGAAGCCAATCTGGCTGAATCAGCTCTGGTTGAAGTTCCTTCAGCCCCCGATGGGCCGTCGCCAAGCGGTAAGGCAGCGGGTTTTGGTCCCGCCATTCCTAGGTTCGAATCCTAGCGGCCCAGTTCCATCACCCCCCTGGTGCGGGTGCAACAGCTCCCCCTTCTGGTCTTCGATTTCGACGGCGTGCTCGTCGATGGCATCGAGGAATACTGGTGGTCCGCACGCAGGGCGGCCCTGGAGCTCGAGCGGCAAGCAGGCCGGAATGGTCAACCCCTGGCTTTGCCCGTAGACATCCCACCGGCCTTCCGCCAGCTCCGCCCCCTGATCCACAAGGGATGGGAAATGGTGCTGATGGCTGCCGAGCTGGGCCGGCGCGATAGGTCCCTAGAGCCCCTCCTGGTGGCCTACCCCGAGGCCCTCGCCGAAGCGCAGGCCCGGTGGGGTCAGAGCCCCGAAGACTTACAAGCCCTGCTTGAAGCCGTGCGCCGGGAGGCCCTGACCACAGATCGGCAGGGCTGGCTGGAGCGCCATCACTTCTATCCCGGGGTCAGGGAGCGCCTGCACCAGCTGGAGGAGGAAGGGACCCCGTGGGCCGTGCTTACCACCAAGGGAGCGGCCTTCACCGCTGAACTGCTCACGGCCGCAAAACTCAAACCTTTGGCCCTCTATGGCCACGAAGCTGGCAACAAAACGGAGGTGTTGCACACGCTCCTGCAGCAACAGCCCGGTTCTAACGCCCTGCGGCCCCTTTGGTTCGTGGAGGATCGCCGGCCCACGCTGGAGCTGGTTCGCACAAGTACAGGCCTGGGCACCGTGCGTTGCCTGCTGGCCTCCTGGGGTTATCTGGCCCCAGGGGATCGGGAGGGACTGGACGAGCTGGGGATCCACTGGCTGACGCCTGAGATCTTCGCTGCCCCCTTGGCAAAGTGGCAGCTCACGCCGTAGAGTACGTCAGTACTAAACTGGGTTCGGTGGGTTGCGGTGGATGTAGTGATGCGGCTGTGACGCTGGTCTTTTTTGGTGGCACTGACTTCCATGATACCGCACCATAGCCTGAGTCAAAGGCGTCCGCTGCCACCGCCAGCTGCAACCCAGCTGCCACCGCCAGCTCCTGCCCACACCTTTCGCCATCGCGGCCTGTTCCACCGTTCCGCCAACCATGCCAGCTGACACCAAGGCCGCTTCCCTCAACGGCAGCACCACCACGCCAAATACCCCTTCGGCAGCCAGTTCCCCATCGATTACCAACCCTGAGCGCGACAAAGCTCTTGGCTTGGTGCTCAACCAAATCGAGCGGAACTTCGGCAAGGGATCGATCATGCGCCTGGGGGATGCCTCCCGCATGCGGGTGGAAACCATCTCCACCGGAGCCCTCACTCTGGATCTGGCCCTTGGTGGGGGCTATCCCAAGGGTCGGGTCGTGGAGGTGTACGGGCCCGAGAGCTCAGGGAAAACCACCCTCACCCTTCATGCCATTGCTGAAGTGCAGCGCCGGGGAGGGGTGGCGGCCTTCGTGGACGCGGAGCATGCCCTGGATCCGGTCTATGCGGCAGCTCTGGGGGTGGATATCGAAAACCTGCTGGTGTCCCAGCCAGACACCGGCGAAATGGCCCTGGAAATTGTCGATCAGCTCGTGCGCTCCGGTGCAGTTGACATCGTGGTGGTCGACTCCGTGGCCGCCCTCACCCCCCGGGCTGAGATCGAGGGGGAAATGGGCGATCTGGCCGTCGGTAGTCAGGCCCGCCTGATGAGCCAGGCCATGCGCAAGATCACGGGCAACATCGGCAAATCCGGCTGCACCGTGATCTTCCTCAACCAGCTGCGTCAAAAGATCGGTGTCACCTACGGCAATCCCGAAACCACCACAGGCGGCAATGCTCTGAAGTTCTATGCCTCCGTGCGGCTGGACATCCGACGCATTCAAACCCTCAAGCGCGGCACGGAGGAATACGGAATCCGTGCCAAGGTGAAAGTGGCGAAAAACAAGGTGGCGCCACCGTTCCGCATCGCTGAATTTGACATTCTTTTCGGTCGTGGCATCAGCACCGTGGGCTGCCTGCTCGATCTGGCGGAAGAGACGGGCGTGGTGACCCGCAAGGGAGCCTGGTACAGCTACGAGGGAGACAACATCGGCCAGGGACGGGACAACACCATTGCCTGGCTGGAGCAAAACCCGACCCAGCAGGCCACCATCGAACAACTGACACGCCGCCAGCTCACCGAGGGATCGGAAGTGACGGCCAACTCGATGCGCCCCCTGGCCGCAGCTGCTGCCCGTGCAGCAGCGGATAGCCCGTCACTCGAACCGGTCACCACAGAAGTGGAGAGAGAGGCTGTTCCAGCCGCCTGACGGCAGGGCCCACACAGCCACAACAAGACCAAGTCCAGGGAGACTGCTCTCCCCGGACTTGGTGATCGGCTTTATGGGGCGATGGTGGCAAGAAAAGGGGTCTCCACTCCCGTGCCCTTGGCCCGGAGTTGCTGGGCCACGCGATGGAGCTCCTGGATGGCATCGGCTCCTTCCAACTTGAGCAGCTCCAGGCCGTTGCGGGACTCCACCCAGGTGATGCCGAAATCGGAAACCAGGAACCTCACGACATGGGAGTCGCCGAGATCGGCCACAAAGGACACACCAGTTTGGGTTTGGCCATCGCCGCAGATATAACAACTGGCCACCAGGCCCTGGTCTTGAAGACATCGGGCCAGTGCCTGGAGACTCAGCTCCAGGTCGTGAACAACGGAACGGTATTGCTCAGCCAAACGGGCAAACATGAGCAATAAAAATTAAGGTGTTCCAATCCTAAGGTTTTCTTCAGCTTTCTGAGGATGCTGGGGGCCCCGTGGTCAAACCCGCACAGGGCACGTGAAGCTAGCGGTGCTCAGCCGTCAGCCAAGCTCCACCAACCAAGGGCCGGACCGAGAAAACGCACGGTGACCCAAAACAGCACCAAGGCCCCAATGCCCACCCATGCTCCCCGGGTGGTCAGCGACACAAAGCGATCCGCCTGGTCGCGGGTGAGAGGAAGCCAATCCACCAGACGCGGTGAGGGCGTTCCCGAGGAGCGTCCCTGCTTCTTCAGGGTCGCTGGCTTCTCGGAGGGTTTCTTCTCCCGGGGGGGCAGCCCCTGGGCCGCACGGCGTTTGGCTTCGCCCATCACAGCAAGACTCGCTGGCCCAAGCATAGGTGCCTGGCCTGCTCTCAACCCGGCAGCAGGCGGGTGAGGGGCACGGTGGGCTCCAGTGCACGAAACACCTGCCGGCCCCACGTTCGGGCCCGCAACCGCCCATCGAGCACCGCAACCCGGCCCCCACTGCGGCGCAGGGAAGCCAATCCCCGCTGAAGGCGATGGAGGGAATCGGGAAGGAGCAGCTCGCGGAACCAATCCCTGCCCTGCTGACGCATGCGCGCCACCCTGGCGGCGGTGAGGGGATCCTCCAGGCTGGAGATAGGAAGGAGCCCCACAATCACCTGGCAGGGCAGGGGGAGTCGGGATTGGTGCTCGAGCCACCAGCTCCAAGAGGAACAAATCACCCCGTTGCTCTCCACAGCGGTGCCGTGCTCCGTAACGCGAGAGCCAAACTCTGCGGCCAGAGAACTGGCCAGGCCGCAACGAAGGCCTCGGTCATCTAGAAGGATCACCGTGAGCCCGGCCTGACCCAACACAAGTCGCCGGCAATGCTCAAGGAGATGAGCAGCGAAGGGTGGGCTGTTGGGCAAGGGCTGGCGAAGAGGAGCGTAGAGGGGGAGGGGATCGCTCAGGGGGGGGTCATCCAGTCGCACCACCACCTGGGGGGTCCAGCGGAGTCCAGTAGGGGCGGCCTGGGGCATGCCACCCCCAGTGGCCACTTCCCCCAAAAAGATCGCGCCGCGATCCTGAAGCAGGCCAGAGAGCTCCTGGAGGGGATCCAGGGGCTGGCGGATCCATTGCCATTGGAGCAGGGCGGGATTCACTTTCGCCCAGCTAGCCCAACCAGAGCCAGCGGCGGCTTGCCAGCGGGGCCAGGGCTCCGGAAGCGGCCGAAGAAGAGCCAGCAGATCCCGCAGAGGAATCTCCTCCTGGCTCTCCAAGGCAACCAACTGATCCGGATAACGGGGCTGGCTGAACACCCTCCGGCTCAGTCGTTCATGGAGGGAAAGCAGGGCCTCTTCAGCTCTGGGAAAGGCACGCCTCAAGCCGTCCCAATCCACCGGTTGGATCCGCACTTCCAGGGCGTCACATAGGGCATCCTCCAACCGTTCCGCCTCGGGGATCACCAACTGGCGATCAGCCAGCTCACCCCTGCGCCAGGCCTCCACCAGCTGAGCTGGGCTGAGCAACCAGAGCCGGGCCCCGGATGGAGCCGCGGAGCCTTCCCAACAGGGCAGGTGAAGACCCACGGCCCGCAGACGGGGCCATTCGAGATGAAGCAGTCTGCGGCGCAGGGGATCGCTCACCACCAGGGCCAAGGGGGCCTCGCTGAGCGCCAGAGGCACGAGCAGGCTCGGCCACCAAGAGGATTCCATGCCTGGGGTCAGGGCCACCAGGGTGTGATCCTCTCGCCGCAGGCTTCGGGCCACCAGGCGGCTGAGGGTGAGGTGGTGGGGCCAACGGGGCTCTCCCTCGCTGCGGAGCAGCGCCTTGAGATGGAGGTGGGCCGAGGCTTCCAGCATGGGTGGATCGTAAACAGCCCCACAGGGCTGAACGGTGTATGGAAAGCTGGAGAGCCCTGAAGTGGCCAGGCCCATGGCTGCCCTTTGGCAAGAGCGCCCCGTGGGTTTGGTGGGATTGGGATTGATCGGGGGCTCCCTGGGACTGGACCTCCAGGCCGCTGGTGCCCAGGTCAGGGCCTGGGTGCATCGCCCCCAAACCGCCGAGCGGGCCCAAGAAAGGGGCCTGGCCCAGGAGGTCAGCACCGACCCATCGATCCTGGAGGGGTGTGGCTTGGTGGTGCTCGCCCTGCCGCTGGACCAGCTGGTGGCTCCCGCCCCCGAGCTGTTGGCCGCCCTGCCGCGAGAGGCGGTGGTGACGGACGTGGGATCGGTGAAGGGTCCGGTGCTAGCCGCCTGGACCGGGTCGCCCGTGCGCTTCGTGGGGAGCCATCCGATGGCAGGCACAGCCCTGGCGGGGGTGGAGGCCGGACAGCACCAGCTGTTCCAGGGACGGCCCTGGGTGATCACCGCCGATGACAACACGGATCCTGGGGCACTTGAGGCTGTGGGGGAACTCGCCTCAGCGGTCGGAAGCCAAACCGTGTTTTGCACGGCTGAAGCCCACGACCGGGCCGTCGCCCTGATCTCCCATCTGCCCGTGCTGGTGAGCGCAGCCCTCCTGGAGGCGGCGGATCGGGGCGCCACGGGAGACGACCAGGTGCTGGCCAGGGCGCTGGCCTCCAGCGGCTTTGCGGACACCACCAGAGTTGGGGGAGGGAATCCCGAGCTGGGGACGTTGATGTGTCGCTGGAACCGGGAAGCCGTGCTCTCGGCCCTGTCCCATTACCAAGACGGGCTCAACGCTCTGGTCGACGCGGTGAAACGGGAGGACTGGGCCGCGCTGCGGGAGCGGCTGCACCATGGCCAAACGATCCGACCGGACTTCCTGTGAGCGGGCCACATCTATCGCTGGCCCTTACGGAATTCTGCAGTAGGTACTGTTAAATGCAAGATGGTTGAAGTTAAACATGTTTGGCCACTCTTTCTCTACCAGACGAACATTTCACCCCTTGCATATATCGCAGCCGCTAAGGTACTCAGCATACCCAAGATTACAGCCATGTCTGGACCCCGATTAGTACGAGATATCTTTCCTGGATTGCGCTCCTCTTTTCCCAGACGGGATCTGCGCGTTAATACCCTGATAGGGGCTGGAGGCAATTTATTCTTCGTCGCGAATAACGGTACCAACGGATACGAACTCTGGAGGTCAGACGGATCTCGAACCGGAACGACACAAGTTACCGATATTGATCCTGATTTTGATTCATCTATTGATATTGGTCGCCCAACTGCTATCGGGTCCACTATTTTTTTCTCGGCAAGAGACACAACGTTTGATCAAGAGCTATGGAAATCTGATGGCACGAAATCCGGCACTGTTCGTGTAGCAGACATCAGGCCAGGCCGGTTTGGCTCAGACCCAAGTTGGCTAACAGCTGTCGGCAGCAACATCTTCTTTACAGCCTACGGTGCCCCCCCCAAGTGGATCAGGCGTTACCACGGAGCTATGGAAAAGCAATGGCACAGCCACCGGTACTATTCGGCTCACCAATTTCAATCAGGGCTTGTTGTCGGACATACGCCTCTTGACAGTCTTTTCAAGCGCTGTCTTCTTCGTTGCAAACAGCTTAAACGGTGTTGAACTATGGAGATCTGATGGGACAGTACGAGGAACAAGGATGTCAAAAAATTTAGCCCTCTGGGCGGCCCTGACGAACTCACGGTAGTTGGAAACACTCTTTTCTTCGGTGGTAATGGGTTTGGACTGTGGAAGTCTGATGGAACTATCGCTGGCACAGTTCGTGTGGCGGACTCGCGCACAGCAAGACTGCTTACCACTGTAGGAAACACACTCTTTTTTTCTAGTGGCGAGCTTTGGAAATCCGATGGCTCCGAGTCTGGTACGGTCCAGATCAAAGATATTCGCCCTACACACGGTAACTCTGATCCTTCCGATCTCACGGCTGTTGGACAAAATCTTTATTTTACAGCCGACGATGGAAACAATGGACGGGAGCTATGGAAGTCCGATGGCACAGCTGCTGGAACTGTGCTGGTTGCTGACATTGTGCCTGGAAGTAGTAGCGGTGGGATTCCATTTAGTTCCAATCCTACAAACTTAAATGCAGTTGGTGATACGCTGTATTTTGTGGCTCAAACTGTGTCCACTGGCCACGAGCTTTGGAAAACGGATGGAACGGCATCCGGAACCGTACTTGTTGCTGATATTAGAAGCGGGCCTAACGGATCGGACCCCTCCAACCTCACGGTGGTGGGCGGCGACCTGTTCTTCACCGCAGACAATGGAATCAATGGACGTGAGTTGTACTTTCTTGACATAACGCCCCCTTCCTTGGGCTCCATCAGCGTTGAGGGCAATCGCCTGATTCTTGATTTTTCGGAATCAATTGCCTTTTCAGGCTCCATTGCTGATCGCTTTGCAGTCACGGTAGATGGCGCTTCTCGCTCCGTTTCGGTCAGCCCTGGAGCCACCAGCAACGAGCTGCGTCTCACCTTGACCGGAGCTGACCCCACCAGTAATCAGAGTGTGCGGGTGAGTTACACCGATCTGACCATTGGCAATGATGAACGGGGGGTGATTGGCGATGCGGAAGGCAATGACCTGGTAAGCATCGGGGTGCCAGGGCGCGCTGCTGATACCTTCCGTAGCCGCGGGAGCGTGACCGCATTGGCGGCCACCACCACCAACTTGGTTCTCACCGGCAACAGACCAATTAACGGTACCGGCAACAACCTTGCAAACACGATCAGCGGTAATGATGCTACCAACATCCTCAATGGCGGCTTGGCAGCCGACCGTCTGATCGGAGGCGGTGGCAAGGACACGCTGATAGGAGGACTTGGTGCAGACGTCTTCCGCTTTGACAGTGCGCTGAGCAGCACCGCGAACCGTGACACGATTACGGATTTCAATCGGTTCCAGGGGGATCGCATCGAGCTTGAGAATGCCGTGTTTAAAGGACTGACCCGAACAGGGACATTGGCAGCAACAGCTTTTCGCTCAGGCAGCAACTTCAATAGCCCATCCCAGCGGATCCTCTACAACCCGGCCACGGGCAATCTCAGCTACGATAGCAACGGCAACATCGCCGGAGGCGTTAATGCCTTGATTGCCATCTTGAGCACCAAACCAACATTGAACAACACCATGTTGATTGTTACCTAACACAGCGGGGAGCTCCATGCCCCTTCTTTCAGGGCTGGCGACGGGGTCTATCGAGAGCCTCCGCCTCAGCAACCGTCGCCCGGCGGGTCCGTTGCTCGAACAAACAGAGTTCCCGGCCCTTGCGGCCCCCCATGTGGGCCTGGGGGTAGGTGCCCTCCAGCAGAACAGCAGAGATGAGCAGGGTTCCTCCGGAGGAGGTGAGATCCGCCACCGGCACATCGGTCCGCTCCCCCAACACCCTGGGCTGGGCCAACCGGCTGGCTTTCAGGCAGGCCGATCGCACCTCCTGTTCATAGGCCTTCCAGGCAGCGGGGCTGGAGGCGCCAACCGGCGTGGCCATCAGGCCAAGAAGCGCCATCCCCAGCAGAGAACGAGCAGCAGACACTTGTCCAGACAGAACCAACACCCTCCCTCCTAGCCCAAGGGAAGGAATGGACGGCCGGCGACTCCCTTGGAGAGCTAATCAGCAAGACTGGCCACCATCCACCCTTTGTGCCCAAACGCCACCTGAGGTCATGGTTTTGAGCGGACTGTCGAGTGCCCCCGCCAACTGGGCCGCCAGCCGTGCCTTTCCACTGGCGGCCATCACGGGCCATGGCACCTTGAAGCTGGCCCAGCTCCTGGCGGCTGTGGATCCGGGGCTGGGGGGAGTTGTGATCGCGGGGGGCAGGGGCACGGGAAAATCCGTGCTGGCCCGAGGCCTCCACGCCCTGCTCCCCCCGATCGATGTGCTCGATCTCGGGGCAGCCGCCACCCTGCCGAACATCGACCCCCGCCAGCCCGACGACTGGGATGCCCTGACCCGCGATCGCATCACGGCCCTCGGCGGAGACCCCCTCGGAGAGGATCCATCCGCCATCCTGCCCACCAAGGTGATCCCGGCACCCTTTGTGCAGGTGCCTCTGGGGGTCACGGAAGACCGGCTGCTCGGTTCTGTGGACGTGGCGGCCTCCCTGGGCGCAGGACGGCCCGTGTTCCAGCCGGGGCTGCTGGCGGAAGCCCACCAGGGCGTGCTCTACATCGATGAGCTGAACCTGCTGGATGCGGGGGTCACCAACCTGCTGCTGGCCGCGGTGGGGAGTGGCGAAAACCGTCTGGAGCGAGAAGGCCTCAGCCTCAGCCATCCCTGCCGCTGCCTGCTGATCGCCACCTACAACCCGGAAGAGGGGGCCGTGCGCGACCACCTGCTGGATCGCTTTGCCATGGCCCTCTCCGCCCACCAGCTCCTGGATCTGGAGCAGCGGGTGGCGATTGCCCGCTCCGCCATGGACCACGGCGAATCGGTGGAGGCTTTCGCAGCGCGCCATCAGGAGGACACCGATGCCCTGGCCACCCAGTTGCTCCTGGCCCGCCAGTGGCTCCCCGACGTGACCATCGACCGGGAGCAGATCGCCTATCTGGTGAATGAGGCCCTGCGGGGTGGGGTGGAGGGGCACCGATCGGAGCTCTATGCAGTGCGGGTGGCCCGGGCCCATGCGGCCCTGAGCGGTCGCGACCGGGTAGAGGCGGACGACCTGCAAGTGGCCGTACGGCTCGTGATTGCGCCCCGGGCCCGCCAGCAGCCCCCGGCCGATCCGGAGCAACCCCTCCAGCCCCCACCACCGCCCCCGCCGCAGGGGGAGCAGGAGCCCAACCCGCCCGAGGAGCCCGAATCCCCAGAGGCGGAGCAGGAGCAAGACGACACCCCTCCCGAGGAGGAGACCCCCCAGAATGAGTCGCCACCCTCCATTCCCGAGGAGTTTCTCCTGGATCCGGAGGCCACCGCCATCGATCCCGACCTCCTGCTGTTCGCCGCGGCCAAATCCCGCAGCGGCAGCAGCGGCAGCCGTTCCCAGGTGTTGAGCGAAAGCCGGGGGCGCTACGTGCGGCCGATCCTGCCGCGGGGGCCCGTGCGGCGGATCGCCGTGGATGCCACCCTGCGGGCGGCGGCGCCGCACCAGAAGGCGCGGAGGGAGCGGGAGCCCCATCGCCGCCTGATCGTCAGCGACGACGACCTGCGGGCCAAGCAACTGCAACGGAAAGCCGGGGCGCTTGTGGTGTTTCTAGTGGATGCGAGCGGTTCGATGGCGCTCAACCGGATGCAGAGTGCCAAGGGAGCCGTGCTGCGGCTGCTCACGGAGGCCTACGAAAACCGGGATGAGGTGGCGTTGATCCCGTTCCGAGGGGAGCAGGCGGAGGTGCTCCTGCCCCCCACCCGCTCCATCACCGCCGCCCTCCGTTGGCGGGGGGCCATCCCTTGGGGCGGCGCCTCGCCATTAGCCCATGGGCTCGCCCTGGCCGCCCGGGTAGGGGCCAACGCCCTGGCGACGGGCGATCTGAGCCAGGTGGTTGTGGTGGCCATCACCGATGGCCGGGGCAACGTGCCCCTCTGCCGCTCCCTGGGCCAACCGGAGCTGGACGGCGACGAACCAGTGGATCTGAAAGCGGACGTGAAGCAGGTGGCCTCTCGCTACCGGGCTCTCGGGCTGCGGCTGCTGGTGATCGACACGGAGCGCAAGTTCATCGGCAGCGGCATGGGCAAGGAGCTCGCCGAAGCGGCGGGCGGCCGCTATGTGCAGCTGCCCAAAGCCAGCGATCAGGCCATCGCGGCGATCGCCCTTGAGGCCCTGGGCACGGCACGCTGAACCCGCGGAGATGGGGGCCAGGGCTCATCGCCTTTGCGAAAGGGCATTGACGGCCCTCGCCGTTAGCAGTCCGGAGAAGGCTGCCACCAGAACGGTGGCCAGGCTCGTGATCTGCGCGCCCTCCGGTCCACCCACTCCAAGCACCATGGCCATCGCCGTGAGCGGAAGCCGGTAGCCGCCAGCGATGCCGGCGGCCGCTCCAGCGGCTCCTGCGAGATCTCCAGGAATGCCGAAGGGCTCGGCAAACACCCGACCACTGAGGTCACCGATCGCGAGAAAGGGAACGAACACCCCGCCACAGCCCCCCGCAAGCACGGCGGCCGTGGTCGAGGTCGCCCGAAGCAAGGCCAGGGAGAGCAGCCTTGCCGGCGAGGGGTCCGTGGCTTCGGCCCAGAGAGTCGCTGCGCCCCCTGGGCCAAAGGCCGCTGCCGGCGTGGCGAGCCAGCCGATCAGAAGGGCCACACCCAGCAGCACCCCACTTCCAAGGAGGAGGCGCGCCAGCGGTCGATCGCGCCATCCCCTAGCCCAGTAGATCGCCTCCCCCGTAAGGGCCGTGAGAGCGCCGGAGAAGACACCGATGAACACTGTGGCTTCCACGGCCACAAGGAAACCGGCAGGCGACACCTTGGGTACCACGAGGCGAATGAGATTGAGATGGAACAGGGCGTTGACGCCCCAGCCGGTGATTCCACCTGCCAGGGTCGCAGCAGCCCGCTGCACGCTGAGGGGGATCTGGCGCCGGGCAGCCAGCTCCACCATGAACAAGCTGCCCACCAGGGGGATGCCGATCAGGGCCGACACACTCGCCGCGCCTCCGCCAATGGCCAGGGGCCGCACGAATGGACGCAGCGGCGGCAGCACCCAACCCAGCCAGGTTCCGGTGGCCACGCCAATGTGGGCCGCCGGCGACTCCGTGCCCATCGGTGCCCCCAACCCAACGGTGGAAAGGATGGCCAGGGCACGCAGAGGAGCCAGATGGCAGGGAAAGCGCTCTTCCATCCCAGCCGCGTTCACCACATCGCCGGTGAGATCGGCCCGGGCGATGTCACGGGGGAAGACATGCCAGGAGGTGAGCGATCCACCCCGGCCGGGCCGGCTGCCCTCAAGGGGGGCGATCGTCTGCACGGGCTGGCCCCTCCCCCATCCAAAGAGAATCAGCACAGCCAGGCTCACGCCGAGAAGCGGCAGCCATGGCAGCCAACCGCTGCCATGGGTGGAGAGGTGGCGGAGACTCCCCTTGATCAACTCCGTCAGCAGCACGGCAAGGAGCGAGCCAACGAGGCCACCCAGCGCACCAGCAAGCGCCCAAGCTCCCATGCTGTTGATCACTGGCATCATTGGAACTGTAGGAAGGGGCTCGCCGCCGTTTCAGGAACGGCGCCGCCGTTCGAAGGGAAGGGGGAGGATTAGGGCAACCAGGAGATAGAGCAGTGCCGCTCCCATGACTGTTGCATCCCTCTCGGGGAAAGCACCATTGGCCAGGAGCAAGGCGATGGCTGGATGCCGGGAAACCGTGGCTGAAGCCAGCACGGCCCGGCTGCCGGGATCCGGTCCACCAAAGCCATAGCCCAGCAGAAGCCCCATTGCCACGACAGCCACGATGGCGATCAGCGTGCCCTGGCCCAAGGCCCCAAAGATCGCTGGACCGCGGGCGATCAGGAGGATCAGGGCGCCAAGACCTAATACCACACCGCCCACCCGGTCAAGCCGGGCAGCCAGCCCCGGAGCACTCCTGGGCCAGAGGCGTCCTGCAGCGACGCCCAGGGCCAGGGGGAACAATACCGTAACCAGCAGCACCTGCTCGACCGCGAAAGGGTTGAGGCTGGTCTCAACCCCGAACAACCATTGGGCGAAGCCAATCATGAGGGGCACCAACAGGATCGACACGGCTGATGAGAGCACCTGCAGACCGATCACGACGTCGTCCTGGCCACCCAAGGCAACCCCTTTCTTGGCCCAGGGGGGCAGCAGGGGCGAGACCGCAAATCCCAGCAAAACGGCTCCGACCCCAGGGCGGAGAGGCATCAACCAAACCAGCAGCAGCACAAACGCCGGCAGGGCCAAATACATCGCCACTCCTGGCCGAAGGGCCACACTCGGCCGGCGAAGAAGAAGCAGCGGCTGCTCAAGCCGCACGCGCAGGCTGATGGCACCTACCAAGAGCACCACCCCCAGCAGAAGCACCAGTTTCAGGAGCATCGAATCAGTGATCTACAGCCCCCGCACAGGTGGCGACATGGCAGGGGAATTGCTGCGGGGAGCAAAGCGGTTGGCATCGGCCTCCTTCTGGGCCTTGAAACGCTGCTTTCGGTCCGCCTCTCGGGCTTCCCGTTCTCTGGCGGCATCCACCTGGGCGGGGTAGAGCTCATCAAAGAACTTGCCGAGGCCCACCGACACGCTCAGCACCCCATCCATGAACTTGGGATCACCGGTCAGCTTGCTGACATCCTTTCCTACGGCCTGCCAGCGGTCGGTGAGCTTGCGGGCATTGGCCAGGGTGGCCTGTAGATCCTGCACGGTTTGGGGATTATCAAGCCGGGCGGCCGTGGCGCGGGCATGGCGGGTAGCGGCCGCAGCTTCGGCGCTGGCCTTGTTGAGATTGGCCAGAATCGGATCGGCCTTCCGAACGGAGCCATTAAGCTCCTGCACCAACTTCTGGGCGTCTTTGACGAACACCTGACCATCACGCGAGAGCTTTTCCGTCTCCCCCGCGGTGCGCTCAAACGCCTTGGTAGCCGACACCATCTGGGGCACCACTCGCTGCCGCTCGGCGTCGCTCAATAACCGTTGCACAGTTTCTGCGACCGACTCCAGGGGTGGGGCAGCCGCCCCAACCACCTTGCCACCATCACAGACCATGCGGCGATCGTTGCAGCCGGGGGTACGGGGACCAGGCCCGGGGGGAAGGGGAGGGCCCGAGCTGAGAAGCGACACCACCGCATCGCCCCCCAACAGGGAACTGGAAGCGATGCGGGCCACCACAGGCCTGGAAAGGCGCAGGTTGGGATCAGTGATCTCCAAGCGGGCCTCCACGGACTGCCCGGTCACCCGAACACTCCGCACATTTCCCACCTGCACCCCGCGATGGAGCACGGCGGAACGCTCCGCCAGTCCAGCGGCATCAGAAAAGTTGGCCTGGATGCTCCAGTTGTTGCGCTGCAGAGAAATGCCCTTCAGCCATAGCCAGAAGCCAATCCCGCTTGAGATGGCAGCCAGCAGAGAAAATCCAACCAGGGCTTCACGAACACTGCGGCGCATGGATTTCAAGAAGGGGTCGTCAGTGCTCGGCAGGCTGCATCGGTCCGTGCAGACTACCTGTCCTGAACTGCACGACGTAGGGATCGGTGCACTGCCGATACTGTTCTGCTGTGCCCATCCAGCGGAAGCGCCCTCCATACAAAAGGATCACCCGATCGGCACAGCGTTCGATCGTGCTGTGCACATGGCTCACCACCACACCTGAGGCATGGGTGAGGCCCGTGGCCTGAACAATCAGATCCTCAATGCGGGTGCAGGCCACCGGATCCAAGCCGGCCGTGGGTTCATCGAACAGCAGGAGGGGCACACGATGGTTGGCCTCTGAGGGATCTTCGATGAGGGCACGGGCGAAACTCACCCGTTTCTGCATCCCCCCACTGAGTTCTCCTGGAAGCCGATCCTCCACGCCCTCCAAGCCCACAGCCTGCAGGGCAAGGCGCACCCGTTCCCGAATCTCTCCCTCACTGAGGCGACTGCGGCGATAAAGCAGGAAACCCACGTTCTCCCGAACGGTGAGGGAAGCGAGGAGGGCAGGATTTTGAAACACCAACCGCACATCGGGGGGGTGGCGTTGGTCCAAACGGAGATAGGGCTGGGCTTCCCCATGGAGTTTCACCACACCAGAGGTGGGAAGAAGCAACCCCGCCATCAATCGGAGAATGGTGGACTTTCCCGAACCGGAGGGACCCACCACCATCAGCCGCTCGCCAGGCTGCACCTGAAGGCTGAGCTGATCAAGGATCAGGCGGTCGCCCCATCCCATGGAGACCTCCGCAAACTCGACCACAGGCGCAACGCTGCGTACAGCGGGAGCAGACTCCAGGGGACGGACGACCAGACAACCCCCCCATCCTGACGTCCCCCCTCCCATCCCTACAGTTCAGTCACCCTTTTCAGCGTCCGCGCCCGGATCCCTTGCCCGCCCGAGGCCCAATCGTCCGCCTGCCCCGCCAGCGCTCCGGTCAGCGTCCCGAATGGATCGGCAGGGGGGAACGGCGCCAACAGGATCTCGTCAGCAGTTCGCGCAGGGCCGTGCGCTGGCTTCAGCCAGGCCTGGTGGTGAAGCGGTGGATGCTCACCTCTGGCCTGGGTTTGTTGATCGCCCTGCTGGGCGCCGCGGTCTGGGCCGATCTGCAGCCCATCTACTGGAGCCTCGAAACCACACGTTGGATCCTGGCCCGGGTCACCCAGGTGCTGCCCAGGGGAATCACCGGGCCCTTGGTGCTGGTGCTAGGTGCGGTGCTGATCTGGCTGGGCCTCAACCGCAGCTTCGGTTCGATCCAGCAGGCCCTCGCCCCTGAGAAAGACACCCACCTGGTGGATGCCCTCCTGGCACAACGCCGCTTGAACCGTGGGCCCAACGTTGTGGCCATTGGAGGGGGGACGGGGCTGGCAACCCTGCTCAGTGGCCTCAAGCGTTACAGCAGCAACATCACGGCGGTGGTGACCGTGGCCGACGATGGGG
>JBJTUM010000157.1:0-8992 GCA_046080725.1 Cyanobium sp.
GCCCCGCCCTCGGCCAACACGGGGTCAACATCATGGCATTTTGCAAGGAATACAACGCCCGCACCCAGGAAAAGGCCGGCTATGTGATTCCGGTGGAGATCTCGGTCTTTGAAGACCGCAGCTTCACCTTCATCACGAAGACGCCTCCCGCCTCCGTGCTGATCCAGAAAGCCGCCGGCATTCCGAAAGGAGCTGCCACGTCGGCCAAGGGATCGGCGGGTGCGATCACCCGAGCCCAGCTCGAGGAGATCGCCAAAACCAAGCTGCCCGACCTCAACTGCACCAGCGTGGAGTCGGCCATGCGCATCATCGAAGGCACAGCCCGCAACATGGGCGTCGCCGTGAACGACTGATCCGTCGTTCGTCCTGTCCACCTACCGGGGGAGACCCACATGGGTCGTTCGCACCCTTTCCTCCCATGAGCAAACCCTCCAAACGCTTCACTGCCCTGGTTGAAAAGGTTGAAGATCGGCCCTATGCGCCTGCGGAGGCGCTGGAGCTGGTGAAGGCCAACGCCACGGCGAAATTCGATGAAACGGTCGAAGCCCATGCCCGGCTGGGCATCGATCCCAAATACACCGACCAGCAATTGCGCACCACGGTGGCGTTGCCCCATGGCACGGGGCAAACCATCCGCATCGCGGTGATCGCCCGGGGCGAGAAGGTGGCTGAAGCCAAGGCGGCCGGAGCAGACCTGGCGGGCGATGAGGAGCTGGTGGAAGAGATCGCCGGCGGCGCGATGGATTTCGATCTGCTGATCGCCACCCCCGACATGATGCCGAAGGTGGCGAAGCTCGGTCGGGTGCTTGGTCCCCGGGGTCTGATGCCCAACCCCAAGGCGGGCACGGTGACCACCGATCTGGTGGGGGCGATCAAAGAGTTCAAGGCGGGCAAGCTGGAATTCCGGGCGGATCGCTCCGGCATCGTGCACGTGCGCTTCGGCAAGGCCAGCTTCAGTGCCGACAACCTGCTCGACAACCTCAAAGCCCTGCAGGAAACGATCGACCGCAACAAACCCAGCGGTGCCAAGGGGCGTTATTGGCGCAGCCTGTATGTCACCTCCACCATGGGACCATCGGTGGAAGTGGATGTCAGCGCCCTTCAGGACATTAAGAAGGAGGGCTGAGGTCGCCGCATCCCTCGCCGGCCTGTTGCTGGTGGTGGGCTGCGTTCCGAGCCAGCGCCTCACGTTTGTAGGGGATTCGATCACAGCCGCCGGCCCCTGGCAGGCGGCTTATCCCCATCGAGTGGTCAGCAACCAAGGGGTGCCAGGCGACCGGGCCAGTGATGTGCTGACCAGGCTGGAGCAGGTGAAAGCCACCCGGGCTGACCTTTACCTTGTGATGGTTGGCATCAACGACATCCGCTCCGGGGTGCCCGTAGAGCAGGTGGCGGCGCAGATCGGGGAGATCCGCCAGCGGCTTCTTCAAGGCGCCTCCCCCCTGCCCCGGGTGGTGGTGCTCTCGACCCTCCGGTGCCGCCCGACGCCAATGAACGGCTGCACGGAAGCTGTGCAGGAGGCCGTGGCGGAGCTGAATCGACGGCTGGCCGCTCAGGCGCCGAGGGGAGCCTTCCTCGACCTCAACCCGGGAATGGCTCCGGACGGACTCCTGGCGAAGGCCTACACGGAAGACGGGATCCATCTGACGGTGGCGGGCTACCGGCGCTGGCAGGAGCTCCTAGCCCCCTTGGTGATAGGTTTGGGTATGGAAGGGCACGCGCCCACCCCAGACAGCAGGTGAGTGTTTCGCTGTAAATCCTGCCGAGGTTCACGCGTTTGAAATCACCCTGAAGGGCTCCATTGGGAGTGGTTTTGGGAGTGGAGCAAGCCGCGGCCTCGCGCCTCCCCGAAGGTTTTCTTTTGGGACGGCGTTTCGGGCCGCGTTCCCGGCTTGTTCCACCTACCGATCCACCAAACCATGGGCCGCACACTGGAGAACAAGCAACAGATCGTCGGAGAGCTCAAAGAGCTTCTCGGCGAGGCCGAAATGGCGCTGGTTCTGGATTACCAGGGCCTCTCCATCCGTGAGATGAAAGACCTCCGGTCCCGTCTGGCGGCGAGCAATGGCGTGTGCAAGGTGACCAAAAACACCTTGATGCGCCGGGCGATTGAAGGAGACAGCGCCTGGGCCAACCTCGAATCCCTCCTCGAGGGCACCAACGCCTTCGTGCTCGTGAAGGGAGATGTCGGCGGGGCTGTGAAAGCGCTGCAGGCCTTCCAGAAGGAAACGAAGAAATCGGAAACCAAGGGCGGCCTGTTTGAAGGCAAGTTGCTCTCGGAAGCCGACATCAAGGCAATTGGCGACCTCCCCTCCAAGGAAGTGCTCATGGCCCAGATCGCCGGTGCGATCAATGCCGTGGCCACCAAGCTGGCGGTGGGAATCAACGAGGTGCCGTCCGGCCTGGCCCGGGCGCTCAAGCAGCACGCCGATGGCGAGGGTTCGGCCTCCTAAGCCGCCCCTGCTGGCCTGCCGAGCCGCCCGCCCGATCCGCTGTTCCATTCCTGATCTGTTGCTGATTTCAAACCATGACCGCAACCACTGACAAAATCCTCGACCAACTGAAAACCCTCTCCCTGCTCGAAGCCTCCGAGCTGGTGAAGCAGATTGAAGAAGCCTTCGGCGTGTCGGCTGCCGCCTCCGCCGGGGTGGTGATGGCTGCTCCTGCCGCTGGTGGTGCCGCCGCCGAAGCGGTGGAAGAACAGACCGAATTCGATCTGATCCTCGACAGCTTTGACCCCGCCGCCAAGATCAAGGTGCTGAAGGCCGTGCGGGAAGCCACCGGTCTGGGCCTGGGCGAAGCCAAGGCATTGGTGGAAGCCGTTCCGAAGGCGGTGAAAGAAGGCATCAAGAAGGAAGAGGCCGAAGCCCTCAAGAAAACCATCGAAGAAGCGGGCGGCAAAGTCACCATCAAGTGATCCCGGCCGCAACTGTCGGAACATCCCACGGCTCCTTCGGGAGCCGTTTCATTTGGCGGAGCACGCTTTTGGCTACTTGAAGTAAGGAATCCAAAAAAAAGCCCTGCCGATGGCAGGGTTTTGGGTTCTGAACGCTTCACCAGGAGTCTATCCTCGTTTCGACCCCAGTTGTTCGCTCAGCACTCCTCACACATGCAAAATATATCCAGCGTTCATCAGCTGTCACAAGGCCACCGGCCAGCTGTGCAACCGACTACAGGCCCTGGGCCCGGGCGATGGGGTCGGTGGCTGGATCTGCTGTGGGCAGGGCGCTGGTCTGGGGATCGATGCGCCCCTGGTAGGGGATCACCTGAAGGCTCACCACACCAGGGCCTGGCCCAGGACCAGGGCTGGTGATTTCGGGCTCGCTGGAGCGCACCATCTCAACGGGGGATGGAGCTGCCGCTGGAGCCATGGGTGAGCGGAAGCGCTGGCGGGAATCGGTGGGCACCATCGACGTGGCGCGGGTGGAGCGCCGGTTGCTCAAGGGAGGCGGCGCCTGCACCAGCGGCTGGGCCTCGGGGGTGCGACCGCTGGCGGCAGCGATCAGGTTGTAGAGGGAATCCGCATTGGAGAAATAGATATGGCTGAGGCTGCGGTCACCGAACACCCGGCGGCGGAGCGTCCAGCCGGGTTCGAGCTGGAGCGCCACGAAGAGATCCCGATCCCGGCGCGGCACGGTGCCCCGGCCCACAAGGAGTTCGGCGGCCTGGCTGGGGGAGGCGGCCAGGAGTTGCACCTCGTTGCCTTTCTGCTGCAGGCGCAGGCGGTAGGTGTGGCCGAGGTCGTTGTCCTGGATGCGTACGGAAAAACCGTTGCTGTCGATGAAGCGGCCGCAGATGCCCGTGAAGTTGAAGCGGTTGAGGGTGGGATCGACCAGGCCATCGGGGCGGGGCGTCCAGCAGAAGGGGCGAGCGCGCAATTGCTCGAGCACCACCAAGGTCCAGTCGTCGGCGGCCACGGGCCGGGCGAGCACAGCGAAGCTAGAGGGCTCCACCGGCGCACTGGAGAAGAGGGCTTCCGCTCCCACCCGTGGCAGGAGAGCGGGAGTGGGGGCTAGCCCAGCCACCAGGGCAAGGGCGGCGAGAGCCAGGTAGGGTCGCTGCATGGTGGGAAGGCGATGGCCCCGCGGAGGCGGAGAGGCGGCCCATTAAAACCAATGCAAAAGGTTTGACAAGACCCCCACCGACCCATTTCATGAGGAGCCATGGCAAAGCATTCGCGGGTGGTGGTGGCGGCCTGTGACGGGGCCTGCAGCGGCAACCCGGGCCCGGGGGGTTGGGGCGCCCTGCTGAAGTTTGAGGATGGAGCGGTGAAGGAGATGGGGGGCTATGCGCCCGACACCACCAACAACCGGATGGAGCTCACGGCGGCGTTGGAGCTGATGCGGGAACTGCAGGATCTGCCGCGCCATCCCGATCTGGTGATTCTCACCGACAGCAAGTATCTGGTGGATGGGTTGCAGAAGTGGATCGGGGGGTGGAAGCGAAAGGGCTGGCGCACGGCCTCGGGGGGGCCTGTGCTGAACCGTGATTTATGGGAGGAGTTGGATGGGGCCCGGGTTCCCGGCGTGGGGCTGCAGCATGTGCGGGGCCATAGCGGCCATCCGGAAAACGACCGCTGCGACGCCATCGCGGTGGCCTACTCCCGGGGGGGCAGCCCCACCCTGGCCAGCCCGGCGCCAGCCCTGCAAGAAAGCAGCCTGGCGGACCCGGCTCCGAAGGCGCTGGTGCAACTGCTGAGCCGGCTGGAGATGGCGGATCGGCTGGCGGCGGGGGGCTACGGGATCACGGCGGTGGAGCTGGCCGCTCTGGTGGAGCGGCCGTTAAACCAGTTGGCCCAGCTGGAGGTGCGGCGGGAACCCTGGCGCTGGCGCGACTGGCTTGTGGAGCCGGCAGGGGAGGGGCGCTGGCGGCTGCGGCGTGGCGAGGGAGGATAGCCCGATGGAGCGCAGCGCAGGGGCCACTGGAGCGATCTATCAGCGGCTGTTAGGTCCCCTGCTGAAGCAGGACGAGGGCCTGGATGCGGAGGTGTTGAGCCGGGTATCGCTGGCCACGCTCGAGCAGGTGGCCCTGCGGCGGCAGTGGCCGGGGGTGGCCCAGCTGCTGGGGGCGGTGACGACAGAGCTGCAGCACCGGGATGTGCGGCTGGAGCAAACGTTGTTTGGTTGCCGCTTTGCCAATCCCCTGGGGCTGGCGGCTGGCTTCGACAAGGACGGGGTGGCGGCGGCGATCTGGCATGTGTTCGGGTTTGGCTTTGCGGAGCTGGGCACGGTGACGAGCCAGGGTCAGCCGGGCAACCCGCGCCCCCGGCTGTTTCGGCTGGCGGCGGAGCGGGCGGCGCTCAACCGGATGGGCTTCAACAACCAGGGGGCGGAGGCGATGCGCCGCACCCTGGAGCGGCAGCAGCTGGCGCCTCCGGGGCAACGGCCGGCGGTGCTGGGCATCAACCTGGGCAAATCAAGGAGCACGCCCCTGGAGCGGGCGGCGGACGACTACGCCACGAGCCTGGCGGAACTTGCCGAGCTGGCGGATTACGCGGTGGTGAATGTGAGTTCACCTAACACGCCTGGGCTGCGGGATCTGCAGGAGGAGGGGCAGCTGCGGCGGCTGGTGGAGCGGCTGCGGCGGCTGCCGGCCTGCCCGCCGTTGCTGGTGAAGATCGCCCCAGACCTGGAGGACGACGCGATTGATTCCATCGCCCGGCTGGCGTATGAGGAGGGGTTGGCGGGGGTGATTGCGGTGAACACCAGCCGGGATCGGCTGGGGTTGGAGGGGCGGGTGCTGGCCCAAACGGGCCGCACCTTGGCGGAGGAGGAGGGGGGATTGAGCGGTCGGCCGCTGCGGGATCGGGCCCTGGCGGTGTTGCGGCGGTTGCGGGCTACGGCAGGGCCGGCCCTGCCATTGATCGGGGTGGGGGGAATCGATTCAGCGGAGGCCGCCTGGGAGCGGATCGCGGCGGGGGCGTCGCTGGTGCAGCTCTACACGGGTTGGATCTATGGAGGGCCGCCCCTGGTGCCCCAGATCCTGGAGGGGTTGAGCAGCCAGCTCGATCGGCAGGGGCTGGCAACACTCAGTGAAGCGGTCGGCTGCGCCCTGCCCTGGCGCTGAGGCTCCGATACGTTCAAGCTAGTGCCTGCAACGGCGGTGGACGTCTCCGAGCTGCTGGACGACCTGAAGGAGCGCATCCGGCCCTTGAAGACCCGGATGTTTCCCCAACAGGTGCTGCTCGAGCTGTCGGAGGCGGCTTTGGTGGGCCAGGCCTACAGCAATGGGCGGGTGGCGCCGGTGTCGATCAACGTGCCCCTGCCATCGCTCACGATCAAGCAGGGGATGCCGATTGAGGTGGAGCCCCTGGCGGATCTGATCGGGGATCTGCTGGTGCGCGATGGGTTGATCGATGCCTATGTGATGGCGTCGTTACCCCAGGTGGCGGTGGATTGGCGGGTGATTGATTGGGGGGAGAAGGAGGTGCCGGACAACGGGGTGGCGGCGTTGCGGGAGCTGGCGCCGGATCTGGGGCTGCCGTATGGGCTGGAGGAGGCGGCGATGGATCTGCGGCCCCTGCCGGGCGGGGGAAGCAAGCATCTGCTGGCCACCACCCGGCGGGAGGTGGTGGAGGGCTGGATCCAGGTGTTTCACCAAGCGGGCACGAATCTGGATCGGCTGGCCTGTCCGCAAACCTGCCGGCTCTCGGCCCTGGAGGGGCTGCTGGAGGAGATGGAGCCGGGGGCGTTGTTGGTGCTGCTCACGATGAAGGAGCAGGAGCCGCAGCTGCTGGCCATCCGGGATGGGGTGCCGTTGTTTGAGTGGCCGCTACCAGAGCAGGCGGCGGAGCAGGTGGGTGAGGTGGCGCGCTGCGTGGCGTTTTTGCAGCGGGAGTTTGGGGATGTGGAACGGGTGGAGCTGCTGCTCGAGGGCCAGATGGAGGGCTTGGAGGCGCTGGAGGAGGCTCTGGGGGTGGGGGCGGTGCGGGTGTCGACGGCGCCCTATGGCTCCTTGGTGATGCGGGGGCTGGCGATTCCGGAGGTGGCGCCATGAAGGGCTTTTTGGCGCGGCTGAACCAACCGCTCACGCTGCCGAAGCTGAACCAGCCGCTAAAGCTGCCGAAGCTCCCGAAGCTCACCTTGGGCCGCAAACGAAACCCGAGCGGCGGGAGCGAAGCCGAGCCCCCCGACAACGACGCCCCAGGCCCCCCAGGTGTGCTGAGCGCCCTGCCGGCGGGGGCGGCGCCACCGTTGGATCTGCTGCGGGAGTGGCGCGAGGAGCTGGAGGTGGAGCCCCTCTCGGGGCTTCTGGTGCTGCGGCCGGTGCTGCTGCGGCGGGGGGTGATCTGGGGCGGATTGATGGTAGGAGCGAGCTTGGGGTTGTGCGGCGTGCTGGTGCTGTGGCAGCAGATGTTGAGGGCGCGGATGGCAGAGCTAGAGAGGTATGAGGCGCAGGTGCAGCAGCTGAGCCAGGAGTTGATGGGCCACCGGGCGGCCCTGAAGGCGGTGAAGGAGGGAAATGATCAGCTGGTGAAGCGTCTGATCGATGTGCGCAGCAGTTCGGCCCTGCTGGCGGATCTGCAGCAGCGGGTGCCGGAGGGGGTGCAGCTGAGCAAGGTGGCGATGGAAGGCACCGATGGGATCAAGGTGGAGGGGTTGGCGCGGGATCCGGTGGCGTTTGGGCGGGTGAATGCGCTGGAGCTGGTGTTGCGCCAATCGCCGTTGCTGGCGGCCACGGAGGTGAAGCTGGGCAAGGCCACGCGGGAGGCCCCGAAGGCGGTGCAGGTGAAGGAGGTGCCTGGCCACAAGGCCAACCCAACCGTAAAGCTGGAGCTCCCGAGCGCGGTGACGTTCCAGCTGGCTGCGAAGCTCACCCCGCTGGATGCCAGCCGGCTGGTGAATGTGATGGAGGGGCTGAAGGCGGAGGGGATGGTGAAGCGGCTGCAGGTGTTGGAGCGGGGGGGATTGCTGCCATGACGAATCTGCAGAGGGCGCGGGAGCGGCGGGATGCGGGGTTGTCGGCGGCGGTGCTGCGGCGACTGTGGTTCTGGTCGCCGGTTGTGGTGGGGGGCGTGCTGGCGGCGGTGCTGCTGGGGAGCGTCGCGGTGCCCCGCTGGCTAGAGATCGGCAAGGTTCAGGAGCGGCTGCGGGAGCTGGAGCAGAAAGAGCAGGAGACCTTGCTGCTGCAGGTGCAAACGAAGAAGGCCCAGGAGGATCGGCGGAAGGCGGAGCAGCAGCGCCAAACGTTGATCCAGCTGGTGTCGGGAACGGGGAATCTGGCGACGTTTCTGGCCACGTTGGATCTGGAGGCCCGGCGAACGGGGGTGCGGCTCCAGCTCTATGCACCCACCACTCCCGCGCCGCCGCCGCCCGTCACTCCTGGGGCACCTCCCGCTGCCGCAGGCGCCCCACCTCCAAAGGTGGGCCCAGATGGCAAGCCGTTGCCGCCGCCACCGCCGGATCCGATCAAGCAGGCGGGGCTGGTGCGGCGGGAGGTGCTGCTGTCGGCCCGGGGCACCTACTTGGAATTGCTGGCGTTTCTGCGGCGGATGGAGCTGCTGGATGTGCTGGTGGAGCAAAGCAATTTGGCCCTGGCGGTGTCGGGCGATTTGGCGGATGGAACGCCGGTGAACAAGCAGGAGCTGGAGCCTCCGGTGCCGGAGGTGGAGGTGAAGCTCTCGCTGGCGTTCTACGAGGGCAGGGAGAAGAAGGACGACAGCAGGAGGAAGAACAAGGCCAAGGGCCGGCTGCCTTAAAAAAAACCAGTGGTTTAATACCCTCCAGTGCAAAAGTGACGCGTGCACGCAAGGGTGGAGCTGGGGGTGAAGGTTGCGGTGGCGCTGGTGCTGAGCACGGCAGTGGCCCCCCTGGCAGGAGCGCAGCAGGCCTTCTCACCCCCGGCGCCAAGCTATCCCACGGCACCGGGTCCAGAGCGGGTGGGAGCCAATGCGGTGGGGTTGGAGCTGAAGGTGCGCCGGGTGAAGGATGCGGTGGAGGTGGTGATTGAAAACACGGGTACGGCTCCCCCGCCACTGCTCTGCTCCAGCTGG
>JBJTUM010000158.1:0-2510 GCA_046080725.1 Cyanobium sp.
CCCAGGGCCAGAGCTGGATCGATCAGCCCCCCGGGCACCCCTGCTCCCAGGGCCAGGGCCGGCCCCAGCAGCCGGGCCAGCAGGGTGAGCGGTGGCCGACCAGGGGCCCTGCCCCTCGCTCACCAGGGAGGCCATCAACGCTTCTCCATCGCCATACCCCGCCCCTCCGCTCAGGAGCCCAAGCCCCGCAAGTGCGGATCCGAGGGCCAGCCCCAGTGGCAGGGGATGGCGGCGGGCCAGGGGCAGACAGCGCTGACCCACCGCCAGGATCACCTTCACCATCAAGGCGCCGAGGAGGCCGGCCCCGAGGCCAAACGGCACGGCCCAGAGCAGCTGGTGGCTCTCCAACGCGTTGGTGCGCAGCAGGCCAAAGGCAAACTCGGGCTGGCCCCCCCAGCTGCTCACCAGCGCCGCCAGCGACGACAGCACCAGAGCAGGCCAGATCAAGCGCGGCGAGAATCGACCCAGCAGCTCTTCCGCCAGGAACAGCACCGCCACCAGCGGTGTATTGAAGCCGGCGGCCAGACCCGCCGCCCCGGCCATCGCCAGCCGCTCAGGCGCTCCAAGCCAGCTCAGCAGAGCGGGATACCGACGCCGCAGGGCCACGAGCACCGCGCCTCCCACATGCACGATGGGCCCCCCCGCCCCAGGGGGAGAAGGGCCAGGGTGGCGATCCACCAGAGCACCAACCGTTGCACCGTGGCGGCCGGAGCCATGAGCTCCTCCGTCCGCTCGGGATCCTTGAGACACACCATCAGCTGGGGAATCCCCGGGCCCACCCCCTCAGGCCAGAGCCGGGCCTGAAGGACGAGCAGCACGGGCATCACCCACAGCGGTGCCAGCAACAGGGCCAGGGCCTTCCGATCCCAGGAGCTTCCGAAGGCGGGCAGATGGTGGAGCAGGGCATCCTGGCCGCGGTCGAGGAGATTCAGGGGCCAGCAGGCCAACCCCACCGCCACACCCACCAGAGCGAGCTGGAGCAGTTGTCGCAGGCCCCGCCCCGGGGGATAGGCCAGCCATGGAGTTCGCGCCATGCCCTGTGGGTGGTTTCTAGAAGTGTGGCCATCATTGGCACGGGGGGCCACCCCTGCCGCCGAGTAGACACCATGACAGCCAGCGCCTACCGCCTCGCCCCCGGATGGAGTTCTCCCCTCGGCGCCACTCCGGGTGAGGGGGGAGTGAACTTCAGCCTCCATGCGCCAGCCGCCACGGCGGTGGAGCTCTGTCTGTTTGCCACCCCCACCGATGGATCCCCATCCCAGAGCTGGCGGCTGGATCCGGCCGACCATCGCACGGGCAGTTATTGGCACTGTGCGGTGGAGGGCATCGGGCCGGGGCAGCTCTATGGCTGGCGCGCCGAAGGACCCTCCTCTGCAACCTTCGATCCCGCCAATCTGTTGCTGGATCCCTACGGCATGGCCCTGGTGATGCCCCCGGGTTACAGGCGGGCACCGGGCCGCAGCTCAGCGGATGGCTGGAGCACGGCGATGAAGAGCGTGGTGGTGGATCCCTTCGCCTACGACTGGGAGGGGGATCGGCCCCTGCAGCGTCCGCCGGGCGAGACGATCATCTACGAACTGCACCTGCGCGGGTTCACCGCCCATCCGAGTTCCGGGGTGGCGCCCGAACGGGCGGGCACCTACCTGGGGCTGATCGAACGCATCCCCTATCTGGTGGATCTGGGCGTCACGGCCGTGGAACTGTTGCCCATCTTTGCCTTCGACCCCCTGGCGGCCCCACCGGGCCAGCGCAACTACTGGGGCTACCAGCCGGTGTCGTTCTTCGCTCCCCATCCGGGCTATGCCAGCAGACCCGATCCCCTGGCTGCCCTGGAGGAATGCCGCGCCATGGTGAAGGCCCTGCACCGGGCGGGCATCGAGGTGATCCTGGACGTGGTGTACAACCACACCGCAGAAGGCGGCGCCGATGGCCCGAGCTTCAGCTTCCGCGGGCTGGCGGATGGGGATTACTACCTTCACGATGAGGCAGGCGCCTATGTGGACGACACCGGCTGCGGTAACACCCTGCGTAGCAACCACCCTTTGGTGCGCCGCATGATCCGCCAGAGCCTGCGCCACTGGGTGCAACACCTGCACGTGGATGGCTTCCGCTTCGACCTGGCCGCCGTGCTCGATCGGGACCAGACCGGCAAGCCCACCCCGCTCTCGCCCGTGCTGCTGGATATCGACACCGATCCGGTGCTGGCGGGGACCAAACTCATCGCTGAGGCCTGGGATGCGGCGGGCCTCTACCAGGTGGGCTCCTTCGTGGGCGACAACTGGCGGGAGTGGAATGGCCGCTTCCGCGACGACCTGCGGCGCTTCATCAAGGGTGATGGCGGCCTGGTGCCGGCCGTGAGCCAGCGGCTCATCGGCAGCCCCGACCTCTATGGCCACAAGCACCGCGAAGCCTCGGCCAGCGTGAACTTCATCACCTGCCACGACGGCTTCACCCTGGCGGATCTGGTGAGCTACGACCACAAGCACAACGAGGCCAACCAAGAGAACAAC
>JBJTUM010000159.1:0-3218 GCA_046080725.1 Cyanobium sp.
CCCATCGCTTTGAGGGTGGCGTATTGGGGCAGGGAGTTCATCACATCGCCGAAGAGAATCTGGTAGACGATGATGCTGCCCACCACGAACCCCACGAGCACACCCAGGGAGAAGATAAAGCCCACAGAAGAATTCCGCTTCCAGTAGTTGAGCTCCAGATTCGAGAGTTCCGTCCGGGTGAGCACCTTCACATCCTTTGTCATCAGGGGTTGCAGGGCCCGTTGCACCGCCAGTGGATCGCTGCCCGGCTTGAGTTGGATCAGGCCCATCTCGATCTTGTTGGGGTTTTTCTCCGGAAACAGGAAGTAGAAGGTGTTGTCGCCCACGATCAGGTTGGCATCGGCAGCGAAGGTGGAGCCGAGGGAGAAGGTGTCGATGATGCGGAGCTGCTTTTGGTTCACCTCCACGTTCACCAATCCGTTGCTTTTCAATTCGGAGGCAATGGCCCCATATTGTTTTTTGGAGTTGCGATCAAACAGAGCATTGCGCAGGGGCTGGAGCCGGGAGAGCTGCCCCTCCAGTTCAGGGAAAGCAAGCGATGGCCGGTTGAGATTCACTCCATACACATAGATATCAAACGACTTGCGGGTTTCTGGCGTGATCCAGGTGGCCCGTGAGATGTGCAGGGGCGACACCCCTTCCACCCCCTCCACCCCCAGGGCCTGATAGAGCCGGCTGCGATCAAACACCTGCAGGGAGCCCATGTTGCTGTAGCCGGCGCTCACCATCACAAGATCGGCCCGCAGGCGTTCGATGGGTTTGCGTTGGCTGTTGTAGATGCTATCGAGCAGGCCGAGCTGGAAAAACATCAGCAGATTTGAGAAGCTCACCCCGGCGAGGCCAATGGCCAATTTCACGGGGTTGTGGCTCACCTGCAGCCAGGCCAGGGGCGTGCGCTTGAGCGCCTTGCGCAGGGCGCTGATCATGGCTGGGCCGCCGCATCAAACAACACATTCACCCGCCGATTGGAGGCAAAGGGGAGCTTTTTCTTCTGCTCGGGCGTGGGCAGGAGCCGGAGCTTCACCTCATACACCCGCTGATCCATGTTTTCGCCAGGCGTTCCGGCAAAGGTGCTCTGCTTCTGAACCTGGGGCAACACCTTGTAGAGCACGGCCCTCACGCTTCCCTGGAAGCCATCCGCTGTGATCGTGGCTTCCTGGCCGAGCTTCAGCTTGCCCATGTCGGATTGATAGACCTCGGCGGTCACCACCATGCTGGAGGTGTCGGCCATTTCCAGCAGGCCGTCGTCCCCCACCTTGCTGCCTGGCCAGGCGAAGATCTTGAGGATGCGGCCATCCTGGGGGGCGCGCACAGTGGCGAAGTCGAACTCCTGCTTGGCCCGCTCCCGGGCCGCTTCCGACTGGCGCAGCTCATTGCGGGCGGTCACCACGTCTTCGGGACGGACCTCCTTGATTTTTTCGAGGGTTTGCTTGGCCCCCTCGATATCGGCCCTGAGCCGGGCTTGCGTGCCGGCCCGATCCTCGATGGCCTTGGCCAGCTCGGCCTGGGTGGTGCTGGCCCGGGTGCGGTAGCGGTCGCGCTCCAGTTCAGACACCCCTCCTGCGGCGAAGAGCTTGTCGAAGCGTTGGCTTTCGAGCCTGGCTTCCTCCGCTTTGGCTTTGGCGGAGGCCACCGCCTGATCCCCCGTGAGCTTCTCGGCGGCCAGTTGGCGCTCCAGGCTCTCCACCTGGTATTGCTGGGCTCGGATCTCTCCCTGCTTCGCCCCAGCCTGCACCTGGGCCAGCTTGGAACGATTCACGGCCACCATTTCGGTGGCTTCATCGAGGGAGGCCTTGAGGGAGCCATAACTGTTGAGGATGGCCAGGGGCTGGCCCTGCTTCACCTCATCGTTTTCCTGCACCAGTAGCTTCTCGATGCGGTCTCCACTGACAGAGCCCGAAACGGACACACGGCGAATTTTGGTTTCCGGCTCAACGCGCCCCAGGGCTGAGACCTGGCGGGGAGCCACCACGGCTGTGTTTTCAGCAGGCTTGCGGCTGCAGGCTCCCAGGACTGGCACCAGCAGGGCTACGGCAAGAGATGCGGCCAGGGGATAGAAGGCTCGGGAGCCCCACGACAGAGGTTTGCGGTGCCTCTTCTCTCTCCTCTTGCTCTCAGCGTGAGCCAACCAAGCCTCCGGCCGTTGCGGAATCCCATCGCACCATAGCCAGGGTTCAAGGAGCTCCCCCCGTTGCTGGGGGCTCCCCGGTTTCTCGCAGCAGCACGGCACGGGCGATGGCCTGCTCGGTCTGGGCGTTGAGCAGCACCGCCTGGCTGGCTTGCAGGTCACGTTGCACCAGAAGCACTTCCGTGAGCGGCTCCACCTGGGCCCGGTAGCGCAGCTGGGCATCAGCCAGGGCCCGATTCCCCGCAGTCACGGCCTCCTGAGCCGCCGCGATCCGCACCGGAGACGCCTGAAGTTGCTGCCAGGCCTCCTGCACAGTGGAGCGGATGCGACGGCGCGCAAGATCGGCATCAGCGGAGATCACCGCGGCTTCCCGTTCGGCAAGGGCTGCTCCATCACGGGCACGGCCTCCATCAAAGAGGGGTTGGCGCAGTTGGAGCAGCCCACCCCAGTTGTAGAACGTCCCCTGCAGGCTGCCGGGGGTGTCAATGGTGGGGAGAGTCACATTGGCTGGCCCCGCCTGGATTCGGCCGGTTTGTTGAAGCACGGGCACATCGATGCGGTTGGTGTTGATGCCCGCCCCTGCCACAAGCGAGAGGCTGGGCAGCAGGGTCGCCCTGGCGGCGCGCGCCCGTTGCTGGCTCGCCCGCTCCTGCAGTTGGAGGGCTTCGAGCAGAGGGCGATCCTTCAAGGCCCGCTCCAGGGTGGCCTCCAGGCTGAGGGGCCAGGGGTTCTCCAGACTGGCGATGGCATCCGCCGCTAGGGGTGCCTCCTCCAGAGGCACCCGGAGCAATTCAGCCATCCGTCCCTGGACGGCCATCTGTTGGGTACGGGCAGAGATCAGACCTTGGGCATCGCCAGCCCGCATGGCGCGGGCGCGAAGCACATCGATGCGGGCGGCCAGGCCTTTGGCGTGGATTTTGTTCACATCCTTCTCCAGGGCCGAGGAGGCCTGAAGGGCCGTTTCCCAAACGGGCACCAGAGCCTGGCGCAGCTGCAGCTCCCGGTAGGTGCTCTCCAAATCAAAACGCACCTGCCTCTGGTTTTCGCTGAGCTGGCGAGACGCTGCCCCCCGGGAGCTCACGGCGGCGGC
>JBJTUM010000160.1:0-3144 GCA_046080725.1 Cyanobium sp.
TTACTTCATTCCCGCAGCGAGGCAGCAAGGCGCGCCAACCAGCCGGGTTCGGTGGTGCATCAGGCCTTCACCGAAGGCGTTTTACTCCATGACCCCTCCTGAAGCCCTGCGGCTACTGCGGGTCTCCAAACGAGACCTGGCCATGGCTCGAAGGCTTTTAGATCCCGCTGTGGAGGAAGCCAGTTGGGGCTGGGCGATGCAGCAATGCATCGAAAAGATCCTCAAGGCTTGGTTGAGCACTCTTGGCCTGCCAGTGCCTCGCAGCCACGACATCGCCCGTCTCCTCCTTCTTCTTGAATCGGCCGGAATGGATGTCGGGGAGTTGCTCCCATGGCGTGCCTTCACAGTTTATGCCGTTCAATTTCGCTATGACGATGAGCCAGACGTGCTCGGCCTCGATCGTGAGCTGTGGTGCAATCAAGCTCAGAGGTTGATTGAACAGATTGAGCAACTCAATCACTGAAGCGCTATGCAGTTTCTCCTCGCGGATTCATTCCAAACCAGCCTAGACAAGCTCAACTGCGAAGAGCAGAAAGCCGCCAAGCTCGCAGCCTTTGAACTGCAGATCAATCCGGCCAATCCAGGTCTGCAGTGCCACCGTCTCGACAACATCAAGGACAAGAACTTCTGGTCTGCCCGAGCCAGCCGTGACATCAGATTGATCTTCCACCGGGTCGAGAGCAGCGTGATGCTCTGCTATGTGGGCCATCACGATCCCGCTTACGACTGGGCTTCGCGCCGCAAGATCGAAACCCATCCCGTCACTGGTGCAGCCCAGATCGTCGAGATCCGCGAAACCGTTCGCGAGATCCAAATCCCCCTCCCTGTTCAGGCAAAAGCAACATCCACTCTCGAGCCCAAGCGGCCGCTCTCCAACCTCACGGAAGCCGACCTGCTCAGCTACGGGGTTCCAGCCGAGTGGATCCCTGATGTCCGTACAGCTGGCCCGACATCCGGGAATGCGAGGACACCGACAGCGAAACTGAGCAGGTGGCGGCGTGGATCGAGCAGTGCCGCAGCCAAGGCCTCACCCCCAGTGAGTTCGGCATCTTTGTGCGCAGCGAGGCCGAGATTCCCCGCGCCGAGGCTGCTTTGCAGCTGGCGGAGCTGCCCTACGAGCGCCTGGAGCCTTCCGCCATCCGCCTCGGCAGCAAGGCCACCCTCTCCACCATGCACCTGGCCAAAGGGCTGGAGTTCCACGCCGTGATCGTGATGGCCTGTGATGAAGACGTGATCCCCAACGCCGAGCGCATCAAGGCCATCTCCGACGACAGTGACCTCGATGAGGTCGTGGCCACCGAGCGCCACCTGCTGTACGTGGCCTGCACACGTGCCCGCGACCACCTGTTGATCACCAGCGGCGACACCTGCTCGGAATTTGTGGAGGACCTACTCGGGTGAACGGCCGGGGCTATTGGCACGCCGCCCCTCGACCCAGCACTCAAGAACTACATCCTCCTGATCACGATCCTGGTGGCTTTCCTGGAAGCCGCCGCCCAACAGCTCCGGCCGAGCCCACCGGCTGTGGTGATGGGACTTCGAGGAATCAACTGACCCATAGCCGGTGCTGATCAAAAGAAACAAGGCCTTACCGACTCTCTCTAGAGTCTCAGAGTTAGAAAAAAAATCATGTCCAAAGCCCAGCTCACGGCGTTTTTCGCCAAGGTGGAGGCCATTCCAGCCCTCAAGCTCCAAGTGGAAGCCGCTGCCGACGCCAGCGCCGTGGTGGCCATCGCCCAGGCGGAAGGTTTTGCTTTCTCGCAAGCCTGGAGCGCTACCTCCGGGGCTAGCCCACCTCTGCAGTGGCTCTGGCCGCGGGGCAAGAGAATGGGGGCGGTTGCTCTCCCCATTTGATGAAGCCTCATTCGCTGGCACTCCTTGCTGCCCTGGCTGCTTTGCCCATGGGTCTGATCGGTTCTGCCCAAGCCAAACCCAGGGCACGCGCGCGGGGGGCGCAAAACCAGCGATTTGCGCTGGCGTGTCCGGCCGACCGGGATCGGGCGGCGCCACGAGCAGGGCTCCGGCGATCGGCGGCGGCGAGGGCAGGGCCATGAGGTTGGCGGTAGCCAGGCAGCCCAGGCTGTGGGCGATCAGCACGGGCGGCCGGGGGCAGACCAGCACGGCCCGCCCCAGATCGGCTGTCCAGGCCTGGGGCTGCGGATCCTGCCACTCGCCAAAGGTCACCCGCCCCAGATCGGGCCGCACCCGTTGCCAGCGGCTCTGCCAGTGCTCGGGGCCGGAGTTGAGCCAGCCGGGCACGAGCAACAGGGGAGGGGATCCGTCAATCACGAGAGACCACCGGGCCGGCGAGCGGACGCACCTCCAAATCCCCCACAGTTTGCCGGTCGTGGCAGCCGAAGATCGCCTCCTGGTGCACGTAGTGCTTGAACTCCAGCCAGTGATGATCGGGATCGATCAGGAAAAAAGTGTGGTGCTCCAACACATCACCGCCATAGCGCAACTTGGGCTCCACGCCAAAGCGCAGGCCCGCCCCCCGGGCCCGATTCCGCCAAGCCCCCCACTCGGCCAGGGTGTCGAAGACCAGGCCGAAATGCCGCGGATAAATTCCCCGCTGAGGGGCGTCCTGCCTCTCGGGGGTGTGCTGGGCCACCAGCTGGTGCTCTCCCAGGTTGAGGATCAGGGCCTGGGGGCTGCGGCGCCCTACCTCGCACCCCAGGCCAGATGCATACCACTGCTCCGTGGCGGCCAGATCGACCGAGGGAATCGAGAGATGAAAACGGATCATGGCCATGGCGCCGGTGCCAGCGGAGCTGCACCCAACCTATGGGCGGCCCGGGGAGGGGGAGGCCATCCGTGAACACTTGACATCCGGCAACCGCAGGCTCAAGTGAGTTCGCTTTCCACCTCGGCGCGGATGGTGCAATCGCCCTTGGGGTAGCTCACACAAAGCAAGGCATAGCCCGCCTCGATCTGGTCATCATCGAGAAACGACTGATCGGATTGATCCACCAGGCCAGAGAGCACCATGCCAGCACAGGTGCTGCAAGCACCGGCCCGGCAGGAGTAGGGGAGGTCGATGCCCTGCTCCTCGGCCGCGTCGAGAATGTAGGTGTCATCGCCGCAGGTAAAAGATGAGCCACCCTCGATGGTGATGGTGTAGGAGGCCATGGAGCTTCGCAGGAG
>JBJTUM010000161.1:0-2838 GCA_046080725.1 Cyanobium sp.
GATCAGGCAGCCGCTCGCCGCCGCCAGCAGCCGGGCCGCCGGCAGGGCATCGCCCGCATAGCCCCCCACCCGGCACCCCACCCCCGTGGGCACCACCATCAGGGTGGGCAGGGGCGCCCCGCTCAATGGGGCTGGCGCCACACCACCGCCTCCACAGTGAGGCGCCCCCGGGAGCCGGGGTTAGTGGGGGGGGCCACCCGGGTGATGGCCCAGCGCAGGGCTTCGCCCCCCGGCCCCACCCGTTCGCCCAGGGCCCGCCGCACCTGGGGGAGTAAGGGGCTGCCATCAGGCTGCACCTCCAGTTCCAGGGGCTCCAGCAAGGGCTTCATTTCTGATACTGGCCGAACTGGGCTTCATAGAGCGCATCCTCCTGGCCCCCCAGCACATCGAGGTCGCTACGGGGACAGGCCACGCAGAGGAGGGCGTAACCCTCCTGTTGCAGCTCCGCCTTCACCCCCATCGCATCGGGTTGGTGCACCGTGCCGCTACGGAGTTTCGCTGCGCAGGTGGTACAGACCCCGGAGCAGCAGGAACTCGGGAGGGGAACACCGGCGGCCTCGGCGGCAGCCAGCACGGTCTGATCAGAGCGGCAGGGGAAGGTGTGACGGGTGCCCTCCAGCTCAACGTGGATCGTGTAGGTGGAGACGTCGCTGGGGAGCATCAGCGGGCAGAGAGGTGATCAGGATTCCATCCTCCCCTTTCAGGGTCCTCCTCACGGCGTGGGGCGCAGCACCATCACACCCACCACATCAGGCACTCCAGCAACGTAACGGGCCAGATCCCGGCTGCGCATCACCCCCCGGCCTGGTGCGGCGTGAAGAGCGTGGCGCCGCCACCCCTCCACCTCCACAAACCCCACATGGGTCACATCCAGGCCCTTCACCCGGGTCACCAGGCCAAAGATGTCGCCGTTCTTCAGACGGGGCAGGGCCTGCTCCAGGCTGGCGGTGGGCACATAGGCCTGATCCACCGTCAGCCCGGCTTCCCGCTGGCTGATGCAACGGCGGTTGGCGGCCTGTCGCATGGGGCGATAGGCCTCGGGATGGTTGCCCATGAAGTGCAGCGGGATGCGGCGGCGGCGTGCTCCCGGAAGCATGGGGGTGATGTCGGTGAGCAAGCCCCGGCGCTGGGCGGCGGCGGCCCAGCGGCTGAAGTAGTGGTGGCGATCGCAGTAGGTCACCTGGCCGCCGTCGTAGCGCAGCTGGCGCACCCCTTCGGCAAAGGCCTGGGGGACGGCCGAAGGCCGCTGGGGATCCAGCTGCACCAGAGCCAGCAGCTGCTCAACAAAAAGGAAGCAGTCGAACCGCGCCAGATCCAGCCGCAGCCGCTCGGCGGGCCCCTGATCCAGGGAGAAGGCGCTATAGGGCCGGCCGATCGCCCGACGAGCCAGCGCCACCAGGGCGTCGCCTTTGGCCCGGCCCTCCCGCAGCCCCAGCCCCTGTTGGAGCAGGGCGGGAGTGCCCTCGCTCCAAAGAGCTGGGGGCGGCGCCCCCAGGGCTGGTGGGAGGGCGATGGCGATCAGGAGCCAGGGGGCCAGCAGCCGCCAGGGGGTGCTCACCGCCGGTTCAGGCCGCCAGGCTCTGCTGGGCCAACCATTGATCCAACGATTGCTGGGGATGGCCCGGCCGGGAGGTGATTTCGATGATGCGTCCTTCTGCGGCGGGGGTTTCCAGCGCGTCCAGGCACACCCGGGCCACCAGCCTGCGGGGGATGCTCTGGCTGTCCTGCTCCTCCGGCCCGGTGTACACGATCCCTTCCCTCTCCAGCCCGTCTTCCGCTTCCTTGAGGCCTCCCGGGCGCACCACGGTCCAGCGCAGGCCACTCTGCTGCAACCACCGTTCTCCCACCCCTTTCCACACCAGGATCAGCCCGAAGAGGTTGAGGGGGTGGATCCAGCGGCCGCTGCAGAGGGAACTCACCAGCACCACCCGCTCCACCCCCGCTTCCTTGCAGGCCGCGAGTTGGGAGCGGATGGCGAGGGCATCCACCTTCATGGGGCCCAGCAGATCCAACGAGGGGCGCGCCCCGGTGGCAATCACGAGGGCGTCGCAGTCTGCCAGGGCCTGGCGGAGGGCTGCCGCGTCGCCCAGCTCCAGGCGCTGAATCTCGGCACCGGTAAGGCCCTCGGGCACCTCCGATTGGGGCCGGAGCAGGGCCCGCACCTGGTAGCCCCGGGAGAGCGCCTCCTGCACCACCCGCCAGCCCGTTTTTCCTGAGGCTCCCGTCACGGCCAGTCGTGTCATCAACGGCATCCGCTGCGTTGCCGCCCAGCGTATGGAGGCCGGGCCTCCATTGGGTGACTAGGCTGGCCTTCATGGTGGAAATGATTCTCGAAGTCAGCCATCTCACGGTCTGCCGGCGCGGGGTTCCCGTGGTGGAAGACGTGAGTTTTGGGCTCGCTCCCGAATCCGATACGGCCCTGGTGGGACCCAATGGGGCGGGCAAGAGCACCCTGGTGCAGGCCGTACTGGGAGTGCTCCCCCGCAGCGCCGGTGAAGTGCGCGTGTTGGGCCATCGCCTTGGTGCCCAGGGTCAACTCCCCGCGGCCATCCGCCAACAGATCGCCTACCTGCCCCAGAGCCTCCAGCTCAAGGACGCCATCCCCCTGAGTGTGCGGGAGTTTGTCGCCCTGGGCTGGGATCCCCCGGGCCCCCGCCTCCCCTGGTTCGGGGGGGAGGCCCGCCGGGCCGTTGCCGAGCGGGCCCTCGAGAAAACCGGCGCCACCGGATTGGGCTCCCGCCTGCTCAGCGAGCTGTCCGGAGGGCAGCTCAAGCGGGTGCTGCTGGCCTTCTGTGTGGTGCGGCCCCGCCGGCTGCTGCTGCTCGATGAGGCCCAGAC
>JBJTUM010000162.1:0-4678 GCA_046080725.1 Cyanobium sp.
GCTTCCGCTTCACAGACCAGGGCAAGTTGCAGCTGATGAATGTCAGCTACGAGATTCCGGCGGGCTCATTTGTGGGTGTAGTGGGCAGCAGTGGTTCAGGTAAAAGCACCATGCTTAAGCTGCTCACCCGCCTCTACGAACCGGCTGAGGGCCTGATCCGCATCGACGGCAACGACATCAGCAAGGTGGATCTCTATTCCCTGCGTGCCCAGATCGGCGTGGTGCCCCAGGACAGCCTGCTGTTTGACGGCACGGTGCTCTCCAACATCGCCCTTACTCGCCCCGACGCTGGCTTTGAGGAAGTGGTGTTGGCGGCCCAGGTGGCCTGCGCCCATGATTTCATCCAGGCCATGCCGTCTGGATACAGCAGCTCCGTTGGGGAACGGGGGGCGGGCCTGAGCGGTGGCCAGCGGCAGCGTCTGGCCATTGCGCGCATGATCCTGAGGCGGCCGCGGCTGCTGGTGCTGGATGAGGCCACCAGCGCCCTGGACGTGGATACCGAGCGCCGTCTCACCGCCAACTTGATGGAGCTCTACCGCGGCAGCACGGTGTTCTTCATTACCCATCGCCTGGCCTCCTTGAAGGCCGCGGATCACATCCTGGTGATGGATCAGGGGGCCCTGGTGGAACAGGGAACCCATGAACAGTTGATGGAGCTTGATGGGCGCTATGCCACCCTTTATCACCAGCAGGAGGTTTGAGCGCGATGAATAACAAACTCCCCCCTAAGCCCAACCTCTCCGCCCTGGTGGTGCGGCCCATGGATCCCCAGGAGGTGCGGCTCAAGCCAGCTCCGCTGTGGAGCAAGGCACTGGCCTGGACGATCATCGGCAGCGCCTCCTTTGGCTTTGTCTTCGCCTGTTTCGCCAAGATCGATGAGGTGGTGCTGGCCCAGGGTGAATTGCAGCCCCTGGGTGCCGACCGGCCGATCAAGGCCCCCTTCGCTGGGGTGGTGAAGGAGATTTTGGTGAAGGAGGGGCAGAAGGTGAGCTCCGGCCAAGCCCTGCTGCGGCTGGATCCAGGGGTCTCCAAAAAGCGAGCCGAAACGCTCGAACGCCAGATCAAGCTGGAGAGCACCCGTTTCAATGAGGAGAGCCGCTCGATTCAGGCCCGTGAGCAGAGCCTGCGTGAGCGCATGGATGGCCTGATTCGGGCCCTGCGCACCGAGCGCCAGATTTATAACGACATCGTGCCCCTGGGGAAGTTGGGGGGTATCCAGCGGATGCAGCTGTTGCAGCAGAAAAATCGGGTTGAGCAGTTGCAATCTGAGATCGCCCAGGCCCGTGCCAATTTGCAGGAAGTGCAAGCCCAACTGCTCAAGATGAAGCAGGAATCCCTTCGCGAGCTGGCCGATCTGGAGCGTCAGCTGGTGGAGGTGAAGGACACCCAGGACAAAGAAGTGCTCAAGGCCCCCTTGGATGGGGTGGTGTTTGGCCTGGTGCCTTCCAGCCCCGGCTATGCGGCCGCCTCCGGTGAAACCTTGGTGAAGGTGGTGCCCGGAGGGGTGCTGGAGGCGAAGGTGTACGTGACCAACCGCGATGTGGGTTTTCTGAAGAAGGGCATGGCGGCCCAGGTGCGGGTGGATGCCTTCCCGTACACGCAGTTCGGAGCCATCCCCGGGGCGTTGAAGTCGGTGGGCACGCTGCCGATCCAACCCGATGAGCAGAACCCCTTGCCCCGCTTCCCGGCCTACATCCGCCTGGATCGCGACTACGTCACCCGCGACAACAACCGCTTTTCGGTGAGTGCCGGCCAGAGTGTGCAGGCCAATTTGGTGTTGCGGGATAAGCGGGTGATCTCGCTGCTCACCGATGCGGTGCAGAAGGCCCTCGATTCCCTGCGCAGCATCCGCTCCGAGTGATGAGTCCACCCGTTCTCCAGCCTTCCATTCCCCCCTTCTTTTTTTGACAGCCTTCGCCATGACCACCGCCGCCCTCGATCTCAAAAGCCGCGTGGATGAATTTCTGCGCTGGTTCCAGGCCCTCGACGGCAAAGACCAGGAGGAGCTGATGGGGCTCGTGTATAGCGAGCACAAGGTGCGCGATGTGGTGCGCTCATTCTCGGCGATGCCCGTGGAGCAGCGCAAGGCGGTGTTCCAACGACTCGGCTTGCCCAACGACATGCTCAACCGAATCCCCCCGCCGGCCAGCGGCGCCTCCGGTGATGTGGAGGTGGAGTGGCAGGAGTGGGATAGCTCCCGCAGTGCCTGAACCTGAGCACCCCCGCCGCGTTTCTCGACACCTCGCCCCGCCTTAACCGTGATTGCCAACTTCCCACCCCTCAGCGCGAACACCCCGGCCGCTCCCCCCGCGGTGAGCCTGGGACTGGGCAATGACCTGGATCCACGCCTCTCCCGCTGGGCGCTGTATGGCGGTGTGGGGGGCTTTCTGCTGTGGGCGGCCCTGGGGCCGGAGGGCATGCCGCTACACGCTTTTATGCACCAACGGGGGCCCACCCAGGTGTTCTGCATGGTGATGGGCGGCATGTTGCTGGCGTTCCTGATCAGCAAATGGCGGCTGTTGCAGCGGGAGAAAAAAGCGTTCCTGGCCTTTGATCTGGCCATCCCTCAGCTGATCCGCAATGGCGATCTTGATGCTCTGGCCACCCAGGCGGAGCGCTCTGCCTCCCTGGTGGGCAAACGGCTACTGCGGCTGCTGGATGTGTGGCGCAGCACCGGCTCCTCGTTCCAACTGGAGCGTGCCGCCGATGGGGATGTCGAGCTCTATGAGCTTTCCAGCCAGTCCAGCTACAGCCTGCCGAAGGTGCTGATGTGGGCGATCCCGTTGCTGGGGTTTATCGGCACGGTGATCGGCATGTCCCAGGCGGTGGGCTCCTTCGATGCGGTGCTCAGCAACGCCGACAACGTCGATGGCCTCAAGAACGGCCTGACCAAGGTGACCAGTGGCCTCGGTACGGCGTTTGACACCACCTATCTCGCCCTGGTGATCTCGGTGGTGTTCGCCTTCCCGCTGAACGCCTGTGGGAGGCTGGAGGATCGCCTGCTCAGCCAGATCGATGGCGATGTGCGCGAAGCGGTGATGGCGTTAAGCCCCACCGGTGACCCGGAGATTCCCGATGCACCCTCCGGAGCCTTTGGCGCCCCATCCCCATCGCGATCCGCTCCTGCGGCCCGCACGGAGAACCTCGAGGCCCTCACCGGTTTGGCGGCGGAGGATCTCGGGGGCTTGATCAGCGATGCCTTTGAGAAACACCTGCCCGATCCCTCCGTGTTGGTGGAGCCGGCCCAGCAGTATGCGCAGCAGCTCACGCAGGCCACCCTCGAGAAGCTCGAACCCCTCACCTCCTTAGTGCGCGATTCGGTGGAGGGCGTCGCCGAGGCCCGCCTCAGCCTCCAGGATCAGGCCGATGTGATTCGCAGCAGCATGGATGGGCTCTCAGGGGAGCTCAACCAGTCGCTGCAGGCCCTGGCTCCGGTGCTGGATCGGCTGGAGCGCCTCTCCACCGGGGCCCACACGCAGGCGGAGCAGGTGGATCAACTGCAGGCGCTGCAGGAGCTGCGCCTCTCGATTGAATCGCTCAACGCCAATGTGCAGCGGCTGGCGGGGGGCCGGCGCCGTTGGCCCTGGGGCCCAGCGAGCCGTTAAATCCCATGGGACGTCGCCGGCGCTCAGGCAACGCTGAGGGGGTGGATCTGTTCTCCTTCCTCAACATCATGGCGGCCACCATCGGCGTGCAAACGCTGTTGATCGTGATCTGTGCCCTGAAGATCAAGCCGGGGGTGCAGGCGATCCAGCTGTTGCCCGCCGGCGGTGAAGGCAAGGGCAAACAGGCCAATTACATCCTCTGCAATGGCGGCGGTGAGTTGGAGGTGATTGGCCAGGGCACCCGTCAGCTGTTGCGGCTGAAGGATCCGCAGTTTGATCAGTTTCTTGATGCCATCGCGAAAAACCGCCGGCCCCAATACGTGGTGATCGGCGTGCGCCCCACCGCCTTCCGCGACTTTGAGGCGGTGCGCTCGAAAACGGAAGTGCGCCGCTTGGCCATTGGCTACGAGCCTCTGGAGGCGGGCCTCAAGGTGCAGCTGCCGCCGGGAATGCCGGCGCCCACGGCAGCGGGGGCCGGCTGATGCGCCCCAGGGATCTGCTGCTGTTGCGCCGCCGCCGCGGCCGGGGCGACACCGATCTGGGCAGCAATAGTGATGGCCTGATGGACATCCTCTGCAACGTGGTAGGGGTGATGGCCCTGATCACCTCGCTGACGGGCATCTTTGCGGCAGGCAGTGCCTTGAACATTCAGGCGCCGATGCAGCAGAAAACCGATCGCCGCTTTGTGCTGTTGCAGGCCTCCAAGGAGGGCCTGTGGAATCTGCAACCCGCGGTGGAGCAGATGGTGAAGCTCGATCGGGAGCGCGCCCAGGAGGTGAACCGCTGCAATCAGCTGTTGGCACCGGAGCGGGAAACCTGTGAGCAGGGGCTCGATGGCTGGACGCGCCAGCAGCAGTTGGGGCCGATTCAGATGCGGGTGAGCCATGCCAATGGTCTGATCCAGCGCAATGGCCCTCCAACAGTGTTGGCCGGAGATCTCAAAAAACCGGATGGTTGGCTGGATCAAACCATGCGCCAGCTCGCTAAGGATCGTCAGGCGGTTTTTGTGGTTCTCGAAAATGATGGCTTTGAGGTGTACCGGGCCATCAAGAGCAAAGCCCTGGAGCACAAGG
>JBJTUM010000163.1:0-3385 GCA_046080725.1 Cyanobium sp.
CGATGCAAAAAACGGGGTTGGCGGAAGCCCTGGCCAAGGATCTGCTGCACTCGCTCCAGGGCTGGCCGGCCTACGGGGTGTTGCTGGTGGTGTTCGTGCTGGCCCAGCTCTTCACCGAAGCCCTCAGCAATGGAGCCACGGTGGTGCTGCTGATGCCGATTGCCACCGAACTGGCCAAGGGCTTGAATCTGCCTCCCATGGCCTTCATCTTTGCCATTCTATTTGCGGCTAGCCAGAGCTTCCTCACCCCGATCGGCTACCAGACCAACCTGATGGTGTTTGGCCCGGGCCGCTATCGCTTTCTTGACATGACCCGCTATGGGGCCCCCCTGACCTTGATGTTGGCCATCACGGTGCCCTGGCTGATCTGCCGCTACTTCGGGCTCTGAGCCGCGCCCTCGAAGCGCTGGCGGTGGCGCAGAGAATCAAAGAGGGAAAGGGCCAGAAACACCAGACCGATCAACCCGGTGACCCATTCGGGCAGGTGAAACTGGTGTTCCTTCAGCCAGATCCCCACCAGCATCAGGGCCCCCAGGGCACCGATGGCGTAGTGGGCCCCGTGCTCCAAAAAGATGAGCTGATCGAGGGCTTTTTCGCGGCTGATCAGAAGGGTAAGGGAGCGGATGAAGAGGGCTCCCAGGCCCAGCCCGGTCATGATCAAGGCCAGATTGGAGGTAATGGCAAAGGCGCCGATGGTGCCATCCAGGCTAAAGGAGGCATCCAGCAATTCCAGGTAGAGCAGGCTGGCCAGCCCCCCCCCCGGCGGCGAGCCTGGCACCGGCTTCCTCCTCATCGCCGAAGGCTTCCGCCAAGGAGGTGCTAAGCAACTGGAGCACCAGGCCCAACACGCCGGCCACCATCACCTCCCCTCGCCGCTCCCCGGGCAGGAAGGCCACCAGGGCCAGCAAGAGGATCAGGGCCAGAGCGATCTCTAGGGCCTCCACTTTGCCGGCATCGCTCAGGCGCCGTTCCAGTGGGCGAAACCAGTGGAGGGTTTTGGCTTCATCGAAGAAGTAGCGCAGAAACACCATCAGCAAAAACATGCCCCCGAAGGCCAGGATGCGGGGTTCCGCCAGCTCCAGCAGGTGCCTGTATTCCTGAGGATTGTGCAGGGCCGCATCCAGCGCCTGCTGCACGCTGACCCCGCCTGCCAGGGCCACCATCAGCAGGGGGCCGGCGAAACGCACGCCGAACACCGGAATCACTAGCCCCCAGGTGAGAAAGAAACGCTGCTGGCCGGGGGTGAGTTTTTCCAGCACCCGGGCATTCACCACGGCGTTGTCGAAGGAGAGCGACACCTCCAGAACCAGCAGCACCAGGGTGATCCAGGCGGCGCTGATGCCCTTCCACCCCAGCACGACCGCCAAGCCAGCGGCGCAGCAGCCCAGGGGGAACAGCAGATAGCGGACATACCGCATCGGCAACGTGGGCAGCATGGTGGGCCGAGCGGTGGATCAACCCCCGATCCTCCCAGGTCTCCAGATTTCAACCTTTCGAGAGCCGCAAGATAGTCGGCGATCTCGACGATGTCTTCGGATAGACGACTCACGGGCCATGCGTTGCTGCGGAACGGCGCTGTTCCAGACGGGAGAGCAGCTTTGGCACCAGAACCACCAAGGCCAGTAACACCAGGGCACCTAGACCGAAATCGATCACCCCGCCCACCATCTGGGAAAAGGGAATCCAGCGCCCGCCGAGCCAGGCCAGGCTCACCATCAAGCCCGCCCAGAGCACGGCCCCAGCGGTGTTGCAGAGGAGAAAGCGGGGGTAGGGCATGCCCACGGCACCGGCCATGGGGCCCGCCACCACCCGCAGCACGGCCACGAAGCGCCCCAGCAACACAGAAGTATTGGCATGGCGAAGAAACTGCTCGCGCAACCGCTCCAGCTGCTCGGGCGACTGACGCAGCAGCCGCCCCACCCGCAGGATCAGCCCCCATCCGGCCCGTCGGCCCACCCAGTAGCCCAGGTTGTCGCCCAAGATGACGCCCCCCGCGGCGGCGGCCATCACACCCAACACATTCAGCTGACCGCTGCCCGCGGCGTATCCCCCCAGCAGGGTGACCGTTTCCCCAGGCAGGGGCAACCCTGCATTTTCAAGCAGCATGGCCCCAAAGATCACGCCATACCCCCACTGCTGCAGCACGTTCTGCAACAGGGTTGGATCCATACCATGCTCCAGGCTGATCAGAGCCAGGCTATGGGGGAGCATTGACAAGGGGAAAATTCTGAAAAAAGCTACTGCCTGGTCGTCGGGGCCGTAGGCGGGAATCCTCCCTCCCAGAGGCGGCGGTCGTTGTTCAGCCGGCCCCCTCCCTCATCCGCGCCACGAAGGCCTCCTCCTGTTCCTTGGTGGCCAGGGCCCCCTCATCGACGATGATGATGCGATCGGCGACATCGAGGATCTTGTTGTCGTGGGTCACCATGATGATTGTGGTTTGCTGTTCCTTCGCCAGCTGGCGCATCAGCTCCACCACGGTGCGGCCCGATTCCTTATCGAGAGCGGCGGTGGGTTCATCCCCAAGCACAATTTTGGGTTTGCTCACCAGTGCCCGAGCAATCGCCACCCGCTGGCGCTGGCCCCCCGAGAGATTGGCGGGGTAGTAATCAAGCCGATCGCCCATCCCCAGTTTCTCCAGCATCTCGGCGGCGAGCTGGTCGAGATTCCGCTCCATGTAGGCGTCGTGCAACTCCAGGGAAAGGCGCACGTTGCGGCGGGCGGTGAGAAACATCATCAGGTTGTGGGCCTGGAAGATGAAACCCACATTCAGCCGTAACTTGGCCAGCTGCTCCTTGCTCGCCCCATTCAGTTCTTCCCCCAGGATGCGCAGGCTCCCGTCCATGCAGGAGCGCAGCCCCCCCAGCATGGTGAGCAACGTGGTTTTGCCGGAGCCAGAGGGCCCCGTGCAGATCACAATCTCGCCGGGATAAATGTCGAGGCTGATGTCCTTCAGGGCATGCTTCCGTTCGTCTCCCGTGCCAAACCAGTGGTTCACATGCTTCAGGGAGATCACCGGCTCCCGCCCAACGCCGCCCGACTCCGGAGAGGTGGCCATCTCAGAACACATCCGCCGGATCCAGCAGCACCAGCTTGCGCGTGGCGAGGGCGCCGGAGCCCACACACATCACAAAGGTGAGCAGAAGCACCTGAAGGGCCCGCGTGGTGGTCATGAACACGGAAAGCTTGGTGACCGTGGCCAGGAGCCAGTAGAGCCCCATGGAGGTGAGCACGCCGGGGATGAAACCCACCATGGCCAGGATCGCGCTCTGCTGGATCACCACGGAGATCACGTAGCGATCCGTGTAGCCCATCGCTTTGAGGGTGGCGTATTGGGGCAGGGAGTTCATCACATCGCCGAAGAGAATCTGGTAGACGATGATGCTGC
>JBJTUM010000164.1:0-3214 GCA_046080725.1 Cyanobium sp.
CCGCGAGAAACCGAGTGGTGTGGAGCTGGAGGCCATGCGGGTGGACACCGCTGCCCTGGGCCTCTCTCCCGATGAGGCCTTGCGCCGGCCATTCCTGGCGTCGATGGGGATCTACGTGTTCGATCGGAAGCTGTTGTTCGATCTGCTCGCCAGCCACCCCCAGGCCACCGACTTCGGCAAGGAGATCATTCCCGCTGCACTGGCAGCGGGCCATCACCTTCAAAGCCACATCTTCCAGGGCTACTGGGAAGACATCGGCACGGTGAAATCCTTCTATGAAGCCAACCTGGCCCTGGCGGATGAGGAGCCCCCGTTCTCCTTCTTCGATGAGGCAGCCCCGATCTACACCCGTCCCCGCTACTTGCCTCCCAGCCAGGTGTGGGAGTCGCACCTCACCCGTTCTGTGCTCAGCGAAGGCTGCGTGCTGAATCGCTGCCAGATCGAGCATTGCGTTCTTGGGCTGCGGCTGCGGATAGAGGAGGGCGCCGTGTTGCAGGACACGTTGGCGATGGGAGCCGACAGCACGGAATCGCATGCGGAGCGCCAAGCGGTGCTTGCCAAGGGTGGGGTGCCCCTCGGCATCGGGGCTCATTCGGTCATTCAGCGAGCGATTCTCGACAAGAACGTGCGCATTGGCTCCCATGTGAAGGTGATCAACAAGGACCGGGTGCAAGAGGCGGATCGCACCGCGTTGGGCTTCACCATCCGCAGTGGCATCGTGGTGATTGAGAAAAACGCCACCCTTCCTGATGGCACGGTGATTTGAGAGGTGGCCGTCCCCAAATGGGGACTAGACCCTACGCCCTGTCCATCCCCATGCTGGTGTGGTGTTCAGACAGGCGCCATGGCTACATACAAGGTCACGCTCACCAATCCCAAGGAAGGGATCAACACCACGATTGACTGTGGAGACAACCAGTCGATTTACGATACTGCAGCAGACAATGACATTGATCTGCCCATTTCCTGCCGGGCCGGTTCTTGCTCCTCCTGCGCCGGGAAGCTGATCAGTGGCAGCGTGAACCAAGAGGATCAGTCATTCCTCGACGAGGATCAAATCGCTGCTGGCTTCGTGCTCACTTGTGTGGCGATCCCCACGTCAGATTGCACGATCGAAACCCATGCCGAAGATGCTCTCTATTGAACTCCCACTTATCAACGGATCCTGCCCTTGCCAACAGCAACAGATACACGATCACACGCGAGGATGGCCTCCAGGATGGGATCGCCGGAAGGTGTTTCGCCAGTTTCGACGAGGCCTATATCGTGGTTGAGAGCTATTACGCCGATACCTGTTGCTCGGAAGAGAGCGAAACCTATCGGATTGTGGAGACGCCCTGTGGGCCAACCTCTCGATGAGGTCAAGGTTGAGGCTTATGCGTCCAGCGGCGGTAAAGCCACAAACCTCCCCCACTCCAGAGCAAGCTCCAAAGAAGAAAGGTGGTCATGGTGCCGAGCTGGCCTCCCTCAAGGGAGTAAACCCCGGCGTTGATCAAACCCGCATCAATTAACGAGCCACCAATCCCCCATCCCAGCACCCAGGAGAGCAAAAAGCCGATGGCCTGGAGATTGCCAGTCATGGGGGGGTTCAGGAGCTTCAGAAGCAGAAGGGGAGAAACTGGGTGCGGCAGGCGGCATAGCCATCGACCAGGGGGCCAAGCCCGATCTGGTGGGCGATGCCTGCACCCGTCAGGCCTTCCACGACGATGCCGATCACCAGCCCGAGCATGGCAGCACGGCCGTTAAACAACTCAGCGCGCTTGAGCTGCTCCATGTGGATCAGCTGCTCGGCACGGTTGTCCTGGTATTGATCGTTTGCAGGGGTCTGGGCCATGGGGCTCCTGAGGGGTAAGGGTGTAAGGAAAATGAGCAGCGGTGGAGCTCAGCGATCGCGAAGGGGGGCCAGATCGCTGGGGCGAGAGAGCACAAAGACGGTCATTCCCGTAAGAAGCGCCACCAGGCCGAAAAGGCTGACGATGGCTGCGGTGTAGTCGGTGGCCATGGGGTTTGTTCCGAGATGAAGGTCTGTGACGCAATTGTAACAGCATATGAAGCGTTTCTCATTTGGGTCCGTCAGCGAAGCTCGAAAAGCAGCAGGTCTGCACCCCCTTCCCCCGCCATGAAGGCTGAAAGGGTGCCGGCGGCAAAGCCCAGCCCATCCCCCTGCACCATGGGATGGCCATCGGCCTCTCCAGCTCCAGCAATGAGCTGGAGCCAGCCCTGGCTGCCGCTGCCAATCCCCAGGCTGAGCGTGTCGCCTGGCCCAGGCTTGGCCCGCCAGAGCCGCACCGGCCGGTGAATCGCCATGGCCTCCTCGCCTTGGTCTGGATCGAGCAGGGGCGTCCAGCCAGAGCCGATGGCAAAGGGCTTCTGCTCGTAGGCCGGGGGGATGCCGGTGCTGCTGGGTTGAATCCAGATCTGCAGCAGCCGGCAGGGCCCATCCCCTTCGTTGATCTCGCTGTGCACCACGCCCGTGCCGGCGCTCATCCGCTGCACCTCCCCGGCACGCAGCACCTCCGCATGACCCATGGAGTCGCGGTGGTTGAGCTGACCCTCCACCATCACCGTGATGATCTCCATGTCGCGGTGGGGATGCATGCCGAAGCCCCGGCCAGCGGCAATGGTGTCGTCATTGATCACCCGCAAGGGCCCAAAGCCCATCCATGCTGGATCGACATGGTTGGCAAAGGAGAAGGTGTGCCAGCTGTCGAGCCAATCCAGTTGGCTGTGGAAACGTTCGGCGGCGGGGCGGAACACCAGCCGGGCCTGGGTGGTGGCTGGGGTGGTGGTCATGGCAGGGGAATGCGGAGGTGGTTCAGACGGGAGATCAGATCGCTGATCGTGTCGTCCTTGGCGGGATGGCTGCTGTTGCTCACCAGCTGCCGGCCCACCACGTGGGCGCCAAGGTGAGCGAGCTGCAGCCGCAGGGCCGTGAGCACGGTATGGCCGCCACCCCCAGAGTGGGTGGCGATGGCCACCGGGCGGCCGTTGAACAGGGCACGGAAGTCTTCACCCTGCACCGACAGCCAGGCGATCGCACTGGTGAGCACCGGTGGGATCGAGCCGTTGTATTCCGGCGCGCAGATCACCCAGCGCGGAGCGGCCGCCAGCCGGGCCTCCAGATCACTTATGGCAGGAGGGGTGCCGGTGGCCTGGGATCGGGGGGTGAACAGGGGCAGATCGATGGCGGTGAGATCGAGCACCTCGGCGCTGT
>JBJTUM010000165.1:0-12057 GCA_046080725.1 Cyanobium sp.
AGCGCCACCCGGCGTGAACTGTTCGATCTCCGCTTCCAGCAGGCCACCCGTCGGTTGGAACATCCGCACCGTTTCAAGCAGGCCCGCATCATGCTGGCCCATCTGCTCACGGTGCAACAGGAGCGTCAGCGCTCCACCGCCTCCTCAACCCCCTGATTCCCATGGCACGCAAGGAAAGGGTCGGCACCGTCGTCAGCGACAAGATGGAAAAAACGGTGGTGGTGGCGGTGGAAAACCGCTTCCCTCACCCCATCTATCAAAAGACCGTTCGCCGCACCACCCGCTACAAAGCCCACGACGAAACCAACAGCTGCAAGGTTGGTGATCGGGTGCGCATCACCGAAACCCGTCCCCTCAGTCGCACCAAGCGCTGGGCAGTGGCCGAAGTCATCGTCCACGTCAGCACCAAGGAGAGCCAACCATGATCCAACAGGAAACCTTTCTCACCGTTGCCGACAACAGCGGCGCCAAGCGCATTCAGTGCATCCGCGTGCTGGGTACCAACCGGCGTTACGCCCACGTGGGTGATGTGATCGTTGCGGCCGTGAAGGATGCCATGCCCAACATGGGGGTCAAGAAATCCGATGTGGTGAAGGCCGTGGTGGTGCGCACCCGAGCCACCCTGCGTCGCGACACCGGCAATTCCATCCGCTTCGACGACAACGCGGCGGTAATTCTTGGTAATGACAACAACCCCAAGGGCACCCGGGTGTTTGGCCCTGTCGCCCGGGAGTTGCGAGAGCGCAACTTCACCAAGATCGTTTCCCTTGCTCCGGAGGTGATCTGAGATGGCAACAGCGACGAAGCGCTCCAAACCGGCCGAGCGCGTCAAGATGCGGATCCGCAAGGGCGATACCGTCCAGGTGATCACCGGCAAGGACAAGGGCAAGACCGGTGAGGTGATTCGTACCCTGCCCTATGAGAACAGGGTGATTGTGGAGGGCGTCAACCTCCGCACCCGCCACATCAAACCCACCCAGGAGGGTGAGAGTGGTCGCATCCTGACGGAGGAAGCCTCCGTCCATGCCTCCAACGTGATGCTCTACTCCACCAGCAAGAAGGTGGCCAGCCGGGTGGAAATCGTGGTCGACAAGGACGGCAACAAGAAACGCCGCCTCAAGAAAACTGGTGAATTCCTGGAATAGGCCCCACGCCCTCCCCACTTCCAGTTCTCCCCTCTTCCGTTCTGCCCCTTCACACTTCTGACCACGACCAGAAGGACTACCCATCCCCGTTATGACACTCAAACAGCGCTATCGGGAGACGATCCAGCCCAAGTTGCTCAAGGATCTCCAGCTCTCCAATGTTCACGAGGTTCCCAAGGTGGTGAAAGTCACCGTGAACCGGGGTCTCGGTGAAGCGGCCCAAAATGCCAAGGCTCTTGAAGCCTCCATTGCTGAACTTGCCCAGATCACCGGTCAGAAGGCCGTGGTGACCCGTGCAAAAAAGGCTATTGCCGCTTTCAAGATCCGCCAGGGCATGCCGATCGGAGTCGCTGTCACCCTCCGGGGCGACCGCATGTACGCCTTCCTTGAGCGTCTCATCCATCTGGCCCTGCCCCGCATCCGGGACTTTCGCGGTGTGAGCCCGAAGAGTTTCGACGGCCGGGGCAATTACACCCTCGGGATCCGGGAGCAAATCATCTTTCCTGAAATTTCCTTTGACAAGATCGACGCCATCCGGGGCATGGACGTGACGATCGTGACCAACGCCCGTAACGACGAAGAGGGCCGCGCCCTCCTCCGCGAAATGGGGATGCCGTTCCGCAGTAACTGAGCCCTCATCCGGAAACGACCATGGCCAACCACGACCCGATCTCCGACATGCTCACCCGCATCCGCAATGCGAGTGAGAAGCGTCACGAAAACACCCGCATCCCTTCCTCTCGCCTTTGCCGCAGCATCGCTTCGGTGCTTCAGCAGGAGGGTTTCATCGCCAACATCAGCGAGGAAGGGGAAGGGGTGAGCAAGCAGCTCATCCTTGAACTCAAGTACAGCGGAAAGCACAGGCAACCCACCATCCGTCGCCTGCAACGGGTGAGCAGGCCTGGCCTGCGCATCTACAAAAACAACCGCCAATTGCCCAAGGTGCTCGGAGGCCTGGGAGTGGCGATCATCTCCACCTCCAAGGGCGTCATGAGCGACCGTGATGCCCGCAAGCAGGGTGTTGGTGGGGAAGTGCTCTGCTACGTCTATTGATCTGGAGAACTTGTCATGTCACGCATTGGTAAAGCCCCCATCCCCATCCCTGACAAGGTCACGGTGAACCTCTCTGGGCTCGCTGTCACCGTCAAGGGGCCCAAGGGTGAGCTCAGCCGCACCCTGCCGGAGGGGGTCAGCGTTAGTCAGGACGGGGGACAGATCCTGGTCTCTCCCACCAGCGAAGCTCGTCGCTCCCGCGAGCGTCACGGCCTGAGCCGTACCCTCGTCGCAAACATGATTGAAGGGGTGAGCCAGGGCTTCAGCCGCAAGCTGGAGATCGTGGGTGTGGGTTACCGCGCTCAGGTGCAGGGCAAAAAGCTGGTGGTCAGTGCCGGCTACAGCCATCCGGTCGAGATGGTTCCCCCTGAGGGCGTCACCTTTGCGGTGGAGAACAACACCACGGTGATTGTCTCTGGGGCCGACAAGGAGCTGGTAGGCAATGAGGCCGCCAAGGTGCGTGCCATTCGCAAACCCGAGCCTTACAAGGGCAAGGGCATCAAGTACGAGGGGGAAAGGATTCTGCGGAAGGTCGGTAAGACCGGAAAGAAATAAGGTTTTTATCACTTGTCCTGTCTTACGTGTCACGTCATGTCTTCCCTCTCTCGCAAACAGCAGACCCAGAAGCGCCACCGCCGGCTCCGCCGCACCCTGGCTGGCACCGCGGCACGGCCCAGGTTGGCTGTGTTTCGCTCTAATAACCACATCTACGCCCAGGTCATCGACGACGAGGCCCAGAGCACGCTCTGTGCCGCCTCCACGCTGGATAAGGATCTCCGCACCTCTCTCCAGACCTCGGCCACCTGCGATGCCTCCGTGGCCGTTGGCCAACTGGTGGCCAAGCGGGCTCTCGCCAAAGGGATTGCCCAAGTGGTCTTCGACCGCGGCGGCAATCTCTATCACGGCCGGGTTAAGGCCCTGGCGGACGCTGCCCGGGAAGCGGGCCTTCAATTCTGATCTCACCGCTCACCATGACCGAAACCAACGACCAGCAATTTGCACCTGAAGAGATTCCGGCCGCCTCTGACGTGCCTGCAGCCGATGGGCAGCAAGAGCGCCGTGGCGGCAAAGGCGGCGATCGCCGCGGAGGAGGGGGGGGGCATCGGGGATCTGGAGATCGCCGCAACCAAGATCGCGACACCGAGTGGGAGGAGCGGGTGGTGCAGATCCGCCGTGTTTCAAAGACCGTCAAGGGCGGGAAGAAGATGAGCTTCCGCGCCATCGTCATTGTGGGCAATGAACGGGGTCAGGTGGGCGTTGGCGTCGGCAAGGCTGGCGATGTGATCGGTGCCGTTCGCAAGGGGGTGGCTGATGGCAAGAAGCATCTGGTGAAGGTTCCTCTGACACGAACCAATTCCGTTCCCACGGAAAGCCGTGGCCGTGATGGGGCCGCCAGCGTGTTGATCCGTCCAGCCGCTCCAGGCACGGGCGTGATCGCTGGTGGTTCCATTCGCACGGTGCTGGAGTTGGCAGGCATTAAAAACGTGCTCGCCAAGCGTCTAGGCTCCAAAACACCTTTGAACAACGCCAGGGCTGCCATGGAAGCCCTCTCTGCCCTGCGCACCCACAAAGAGGCCGCCAAGGAGCGGGGCATTCCCCTTGAGCAGATCTATTCCTGAGGACCGATCCATGACGTACCAGCTCAACGCCTTAACCGTTAATCCCGGTGCCCGTAAACGCAAAACCCGCAAGGGACGGGGGATCGGAGCTGGCCAAGGGGCCAGTTGCGGTTTCGGTATGCGTGGTCAGAAATCCCGCTCCGGCCGTCCCACCCGGCCAGGCTTTGAAGGCGGCCAGATGCCCCTCTATCGCCGTGTGCCCAAGCTCAAGCATTTCCCCCTGGTGAACCCCAGCGCCTACACGGTGATCAACCTTGGGCAGCTGGCTGAATTGAAGGCTGGCAGCACGGTGAACGTGGACACCCTGATCAAGGAAGGCCTGCTGACAGGCGCCCAGCACCCGCTCAAGGTTCTGGGTGGTGGCGACCTCAAGGTGAAGCTCACAATTCAAGCTGCGGCCTTCTCAGCTTCGGCCCGTGCCAAAATCGAAGCTGCAGGTGGCAGCTGCGAAATCCTCGGTTAATTCTTTTCCATCATGGTGTTCAGCCGGGGACGCAACCCAAGCGCAGCAGAGATTTTCAGCAAGATTGCTCAGTCCAAGGGCCTGCGCGACAGGGTGTTCATCACCCTCGGCCTCATCTTGCTGGAAAGGCTGGGAATCTTCATTCCTGTCCCTGGCATCGACCGGCTGGCCTTTGAGCAATTCGTGAAGCAGGGGGGCGACTTCCTGATGGTCGTGAATATCTTCACCGGAGGGGGCTTGGCGACCCTGGGGGTCTTCACCCTTGGAATTCTTCCTTATATCAATGCCTCGATCATCCTGCAGCTGCTCACGGCAGCCCTCCCCCAGTTGGAGGATCTCCAGAAGAATGAAGGGGAAGCCGGTCGGCGCAAGATTGCCCAGATCACCCGCTACACCGCTCTGGTCTGGGGCATCATTCAGAGCGTGATCTTCGCCCTGGTGTTGCGTCAATACGCCTTGCCTGGCCTGCCTCCGTGGCAATTTGTTCTGCAAACCGCCCTGGCCCTCACCGCAGGCTCCATGGCCGTGATGTGGATTAGCGAAGTGATCACCGAGCGTGGCATCGGTCCGGGGGCGTCCCTGGTGATCTACGCCAACATCGTGGCCACCTTGCCCAGGGCCCTGGCGGCCACCATCACCCAGGCCAAGACCGGAGATAGAGGCACCGTTACCGGCATCATCATTCTGTTGTTGGTGTTTCTGACCACCATCATTGGCATCATTTTCGTGGAGGAAGGAAGCCGACGCATTCCCATCGTGAGTGCCAAGCACCAGGTGGGGGGTGCCGGAGGGGGCTTACCAGCAAGGCAGAGCTACATGCCCCTCAAGCTCAATGCCAGCGGCGTGATGCCCATCATCTTCGCCTCTGCCCTCGTGTTTCTGCCTCTGCAGATCGCCACCTGGACCAAGACCCCCTGGCTGATCCAGCTGGCCGGTTACCTGAGCCCAAACAGCAGCATGCCCTGGATCTATGCCCTGTTGTTTTTCACCTTGATCATTGCCTTCAGCTACTTTTACGCCTCCCTCTTCACGGATCCGGTGGAGATCGCCACCAACCTCAAACGCAATGGTGTGGCCATTCCAGGTGTTCGTCCCGGCTCCGCCACCGCGGCCTACCTCTCCAATGTGCAGAACAAGCTCATCTTGCTTGGGGGGCTTTTTTTGGGGGCCGTCGCCATCATCCCCTCAGCCGTGGAGGGAGCGATTCAAGTCAAGACGTTTCAAGGCATTGGTGCCACCTCCCTGCTGATCCTGGTGGGTGTAGCGATCCAGACCGCCAAACAGGTTCAGTCCTATGTGATTTCCCTCCGCTATGAGGGGAGTGGAGCAATTAGGACAATCCCCGTTCCAGGTCAGGATTTTTCCATGACCTCATGAAACAACGCTTGCTTTTTCTCGGCCCCCCTGGAGCCGGTAAGGGCACCCAGGCCCAAAAACTTGCCTCTTCTCACCATCTGCTGCACCTGTCGACAGGTGACCTTCTCCGGGCTGAGGTGCAGGCAGGCACGCCTTTGGGTCTGGAAGCCGAGGCTGTGATGGCCCGCGGAGAGCTTGTGAGTGATGCCCTGGTGCTGGCAATCGTGCGTCAGCGCCTCGCCAACCACCAGGGAGGGTGGCTTCTGGATGGGTTCCCTCGCAACCTTTCCCAGGCCATCGCACTGGATGAACTGCTGCAAGAGCTCCAGCAGTCGATCGAGCTGGTGGTGTTGATAGAGTTGGAAGCCCCAGTTCTGCTTCAGCGGCTGCTGGCCCGAGGCCGGACAGACGACAACGAGGGGGTGATCCGCCATCGCCTAACCGTGTACGAGGAACAGACGGCACCCCTGATCGCCCACTACCGAGCCCAAGGGCTGCTTCAGCCCGTTGAGGCCAACGGCACGGTGGACGAGATCGCCGATCGAATCAGCTTGTTGCTGAAATAGCGCGTTGACCCCTGTGGTACCATCATCGTTTGTGAAAAAGGAGAGACGCGAGCCATGAAGGTGCGTGCCTCGGTCAAACGGATGTGTCAGAAGTGCCGGGTGATTCGTCGCCACGGAAGGGTCATGGTGATCTGCGCCAACCCCAAACACAAGCAACGTCAAGGCTGATTTTTCAGCTGCCACTCCTTAGGAGTCGTCTTCAATTTCTGCCCCTTCCGGGGCCTCCCTGCCCTCTGCATCGTTCTCCCGTGGCTCGGATTGCCGGCGTTGATATTCCTCGCGACAAGCGGGTTGAAGTCTCCCTCACCTACGTTTATGGGATCGGGCCCACCCGATCCCGCAAAATCCTCAGCAAGGCTGGGGTGAGCCCAGACATTCGCGTGAAAGATCTCACAGATTCCGACGTGCAGAAGCTCCGCGCTGCTGCCGAGTCGTTCACCCTCGAAGGTGATCTGCGTCGGGAGGAAGGGATGGAGCTCAAGCGCCTCCAGGACATTGGCTGTCTTCGTGGTCGTCGCCATCGCATGGGTCTCCCGGTTCGCGGGCAGCGCACCCGAACCAATGCCCGCACCCGCCGCGGTGCTCGCAAAACCGTGGCCGGCAAGAAGAAGTAACCCAACCCTGCCCCTCCCTCCACCTCTCACGTCTCTCCGCACCCGCCGTCCCCACCCATGGCCAAGCCCGCCAAGAAGACTGGACCAAAGAAGGCCAAGCGCAACGTGCCTAATGGCGTCGCCCATATTCAGAGCACCTTCAACAACACCATCGTTTCCATTACGGATACAGCTGGGGAAGTGATCAGTTGGTCGTCCGCCGGTGCCAGCGGCTTCAAAGGAGCCCGCAAAGGGACTCCTTTCGCAGCCCAGACGGCTGCAGAAGCTGCAGCGCGTCGGGCCCTTGAGCAAGGCATGCGCCAGATTGAAGTGTTGGTGCGCGGTCCCGGCTCCGGCAGGGAAACGGCTATTCGGGCCCTCCAGGTGGCAGGTCTAGAGATCACCCTGATCCGGGATGTCACTCCCCTGCCCCATAACGGATGCCGTCGCCCCAAGCGTCGCCGGGTCTGAACCCCCGATCCTCACTCCACCCAAGCATTTCTCCATCGCCGTGCTGCACTACCAGATCGACCGGGTTGAACATCAAATTTCTGATGATCGGGGCCAGACGGGTGTCTTTGTCATTGGCCCTCTGGAAAGGGGCCAAGCCACCACCTTGGGAAATGCCCTTCGCAGGGTGTTGATCGGTGGCCTGGAGGGCAGCGCCATCACTGCTGTTCGTCTCTCCGGAGTCAACCACGAATACGCCACCATTCCTGGGGTACGGGAAGATGTCCTCGATATTCTGTTGAATTGCAAGTCCATTCCAGTCAACAGCCGGAGCCGGGAGCTTGAGATCGGCAGGCTCATGGTGAATGGCCCGGCCATGGTGAAGGCCTCAGATCTGCAGTTTTCCTCCCAGGTACAGGTGATCGACGGGGAGCGGTTGATCGCCACCGTCGCCGCGGGCCACAGCTTAGAGATGGAGGTGCATGTGGAGCGGGGAGTCGGCTACCGCCCGGTCGACCGCCATCAAGAGGACATCGGTGCGATCGATCTTCTGCAGATCGACGCGGTCTTCATGCCCATCAAGCGGGTCAACTACAGCGTGGATGAGACGGCCGTTGGCGAGGGAGGGTCGGCCAGAGAGCGCCTCCGCCTGGAAATTGAAACCAACGGCAGCATCACTCCCGACGATGCCATGGCCCAGGCTGCCAACCAGCTGATTTCCCTCTTCCAGCCCCTGGCCACCCTCACGGTGATGGATGAGCCCGGCCTTGAGCCTGAGCCCTCTGCCGAGGCACAGATCCCCCTAGAGGAGTTGAACCTTTCGGTGCGGGCCTACAACTGTCTGAAGAGAGCCCAGGTGAACTCCGTCTCCGATCTGATGGGCTTCAGCTACGAGGATCTCCTTGAGATTAAGAACTTCGGCTCCAAATCTGCTGATGAGGTGATCGAAGCCCTTGAGCGCATTGGTATTTCCTTGCCTCAAAGCCGCCCCTCCGCTTGAGCCGACTCATCTTCTCCTTTGTTGATTCGACGTCTTACCCATGCGACACCAGTGCCGAGTCCCCCTCCTGGGACGCCCCGCCGACCAACGCAAGGCCATGTTGCGTGGCCTCACCACCCAGCTCATCCGCGAAGGGCGCGTGACCACCACCAAAGCCCGCGCCAAGGCGCTTCGGGATGAAGCAGAGCGAATGATCACCCTGGCCAAGGAAGGGAGCTTGTCTTCCCGTCGCCGGGCCATCAGCTACATCTACGACAAGCAGCTGGTGCACGCCCTCTTCGACAAGGCGCAAGACCGTTACGGTGATCGTCAGGGTGGCTACACCCGCATCATTCGCACCGTTCGCCGCCGCGGTGACAATGCGGAGATGGCCATCATCGAGCTGGTGTGAGCCAGGGGTGCTACCAACGCATTGCCCTTTGCCTTCAATACGACGGGTCTGCCTTCCATGGCTGGCAGCGCCAGCATGGTCAGTCCTCGGTGCAGGAAACTCTTGAGAATGCCGTTGCTTCTCTTGATCCCTCAAGCCCTGCTCAAGTTGTCGCCGCCGGCCGAACCGATAGTGGGGTGCATGCGGCGGCTCAGGTGGTGCATTTCGATGCTGCCGGCCCCATCCCTCCCCACCGCTGGCCCAAGGCCCTGAATGGACGGCTTCCCCACACCATCCGTGTGCGCGCCGCCAGCCCTGTCCAAGCCAACTGGCATGCCTGTTTCTCGGCGAGCTTTCGGCGCTATCGCTACACGATTTACAATGGGCGGCTTCCCAATCTGTTCCTGGCCCCCTGGAGCTGGCACCGATATCAGGTTTGCCTCGATGAGCAGACCATGGCCCAGGCCCTCTGCGCCCTCCTGGGTGATCACGACTTTTCCGCCTTCCAGCTTGCCGGCAGCGGTAGGACCCATGGCCGCACCTCCCTGCAGGAGGTGACCTTGCAACGCCAGGGTGATCTGATCGTGGCCGAACTCCAGGCGAGTGGCTTCCTCTACGGCATGGTGCGCCTGATCATGGGTCAACTGGTGGCTGTGGGCGAGGGTCGGCTCAGCCCCGAGAGCTTCCTGGAGCGTTGGCGCCGTTGCGCGCGCCATGAGGTCAAGGAGGCAGCCCCTCCCCAGGGGCTCACCCTGATGCGGGTGGGCTATCCCGAGCCCGTGTTCCCCGAGGCTGCTTGGTACGATGCAGTTCCGAGATTCCATCTGGAACTCAGCGACCCGCCCCCTCCTGCAGGGAATCGGGAGTTGTCTCTGTGAATCCATGCTGCGGTAAGGTCAGCGATAGCCTGACGTGCACGGCCGGCTCCGGGCAGCGTCGCATCAGGTCCAACCCATCAGGCGCGTCCTTCCAGACGCCCAAACAGGCGCAATGAACAAAACCACCCAGCCCTCCCTCGACACCCTGGACCGTCAATGGTTCGTAGTGGATGCCGCAGATCAAACCCTTGGACGTCTCGCCAGTGAGGTGGCCCAGGTGCTGCGGGGAAAAAACAAGCCGACCTTCACCCCCCATCTCGACACGGGTGATTTCGTTGTTGTGATCAACGCTGAAAAGGTGCGCGTCAGCGGCAACAAAGCCACCCAAAAGCTCTACCGGCGCCACTCCGGTCGTCCGGGGGGCATGAAAACGGAAAGCTTCGCCCATCTCCAGGCCCGGCTCCCGGAGCGCGTGATTGAAACTGCTGTGAAGGGCATGCTTCCTCATAACTGCCTAGGCCGTCAGCTTTTCCGCAAGCTCAAGGTCTATCGGGGACCCGACCATCCCCATGCGGCCCAGAAGCCTCAGCCCCTCCCCCTCCTGCCCTCCGCCGCCGCTTGAGATGACCAGTTCTTCTTCCTCCGTCGTCTACTGGGGCACCGGTCGCCGCAAGACAGCTGTGGCGCGTGTGCGCGTGGTTCCAGGCAAGGGCACTATCACCATCAATGGTCGCCCTGGGGATCACTACCTCAACTTCAATCCCGCTTACCTGTCGGCTGCTCAGGCCCCTCTGCAAACCCTTGGCTTGGAGGGCCAGTATGACCTCCTGGTGAACGTGAGTGGCGGTGGTCTCACAGGCCAGGCGGATGCGATCAAGCAGGGAGCGGCCCGGGCCCTCTGCGAGCTTTCCCCCGACAATCGGAAGCCCCTCAAAGTGGAGGGCCACCTCAGCCGCGATCCCCGGGCCAAGGAACGACGGAAATACGGTTTGAAGAAGGCCCGCAAAGCACCCCAATTCTCCAAGCGCTAATTCCCATGGCCAAATCCGAGATCCATCCCACCTGGTATCCCGATGCCAAGGTGATCTGCAACGGCGAGGTGGTCATGACCACCGGATCCACTCAGCCAGAAATCCACGTGGATGTCTGGAGTGGCAACCATCCCTTCTACACGGGCACCCAGAAAATCCTCGACACCGAAGGACGTGTCGACCGCTTTATGCGCAAATACGGCATGGGTGGCGCAGAGTCGGCCACTGCTGGAGCAGAAAAGTCCAAGCCAATCCAAAAGACCGAGCCTGCTCCTGAAGCTGAGCCAGCTCCCGTGGCCGAAGCCGCTCCCGCCGCTCCTGTCGCCAAGGCTGGCAAAGCGTCCTGAGGTGATCTCGACCGGAACGGCCTCAAGTCCCTCCCGCTGAAACCCCCGTCTGGTGTGCCGGATGTCGTTGGCATCCGGCTTTTTGCTGGATCAGCTTCGCCCACCGCCGTACGGTATCGACCATGGATCCCGCCCTGCTTCGCGACCGCCTCCAGTCGACCTGCCAAGCCTTTGAGGCCCTCGAACGGCAGCTGGCTGATCCTTCTGTGGCTGGCGATCCCGCCCAGTTGCAATCACTGGCGCGGGAACGGGCCCGCCTGGAACCCATCGTGCGCGACACCCATCAGTTGCAGCAATGGGAGCGGGAGCAGCAGGACGTGCAGGAGTTGCTGAGGCAACCCCGGGGCTCGGTGGAGGAGGAGGAACTGGCGGCCCTGGCGGTCGATGAGTTGGCTGTGTTGGAAGAGCGACTGGCTGAGTTGCGCGAGCGGCTCACGGTGGCCCTGCTGCCGAGGGATCCTCGGGATGAGCGCAGCGTGATGCTCGAGATCCGCGCTGGCGCTGGTGGGGATGAGGCGGCGCTGTGGGCGGGGGATCTGGCGCGCATGTATGAGCGCTATTCCCAGCTCCACGGCTGGCAAGTGCAAACCCTGAGTGCCTCTGAGGCGGAGTTGGGAGGATTTAAGGAATTGATCCTCTCGATCAAGGGCGAGGCTGTGTATAGCCGGCTGAAGTTTGAGGCCGGAGTGCACCGGGTGCAGCGGGTGCCGGCCACCGAATCCCAGGGCAGGGTGCACACGTCCACGGCCACGGTGGCGGTGATGCCGGAGGCCGATCCGGTGGAGGTCAACATCGATCCAAAAGATCTGGAGATCAGCACGGCCCGCTCGGGCGGCGCTGGCGGCCAAAATGTCAACAAGGTCGAAACGGCGGTGGACTTATTCCACAAGCCCTCGGGCATTCGGGTGTTTTGCACTCAGGAGCGTTCCCAGTTGCAAAACAGGGAGCGGGCGCTGGAGATCCTGCGGGCCAAGCTGCTGGAGCGAGAGTTGGCCGAAGCCGCCGACGCGGAGCGTACGGCCCGTCGTGCCCAGGTGGGCAGTGGCGATCGCAGCGAAAAAATCCGCACCTACAACGCCAAGGACAACCGGGTGACAGACCACCGGCTGGGTCGCAATTTCAACCTCGACACGGTGTTGGCAGGGGGCCTGGAGGACGTGATTGACAGCTGCATCGCCGCCGAACAGAGCGCCAAGCTGGAGGAGCTCACCCTGCAGGCAGCGGGGGTGGGATGATGGCCTCCAGC
>JBJTUM010000166.1:0-4987 GCA_046080725.1 Cyanobium sp.
TCGCCGGGTCTGGCTAAAGAGAGGCCAGCAATCCACCCCATCTCGAGCCGCACCATGCAGAGAACACTGATCCTCCTCGGCGGCCTGCTACTGCTGATCGGCCTGCTCTGGCCCTGGATCAGTGCCAGTGGTTTGGGTCGCATTCCAGGCGACATCCACATCCAGCGGCCTGGGTTCAGCTTTTCGTTCCCCCTTACCACCAGCCTGCTGCTCTCCGCCATCCTCTCCCTGGTGTTTTGGCTGGCACGCCGCTGAGGGGTGCTGCTGATTTGCAGCCCTGGCAGCCCATACGGCTTCAAGTGGTCTCCATAGCTTGGGGGTAGTTGCTGGCAACGCCATGGCTCTGGAGAAATGGGAACCGATGAAGGGCATCGAAGAGTTTTTTGATCGCTATGCGCGGCTGGGGGCTTGGCCCAGCAGTCGCCATTGGGGAGCCCTGGGCGACTGGCAGCCGCGGGTGGACATCCGGGAGACCGACAGCACCTATCTGATTCAGGCCGACATCCCCGGGGTGGAGAAGAACGATCTCAAGGTGACCCTGGAGCAGGGGGTGCTCACCTTGCAGGGGGAACGGCGCCAGGAAAGCCGGGAGGATCGCGACCGCATGCATCGGGTGGAACGGGTGTATGGCAGCTTCACCCGCAGCTTCACCCTGCCCGCCGATGCCGATGAGGCAGGCCTCAAGGCATCGGCCAAGGAGGGCCAGCTGACCGTCGAAATCCCCAAAAAAGCTGGGGCTACCGCGCCCCCTTCCGCTGTGCAAGTGCCGGTGCAATGACATGCCGTAAAGGGACGGATCACATGTGCTGCAAGCCTGCGCCACTTGCGCGGCAACCCCCGTTGAATCGCCATGGGGTCGGAAAGGCTGAGGGACGTGTTAGTCCAGAGCAGGCATGGCGGAGCACCGGGCACCGAGCGGTGATGGGGTACAGGCCTATCTCAGGCGCATCGCAGCCATCCCCTTGCTGACCCCCGATGAGGAGGTGCATCTTGGGACAATCGTTCGACGCTGGCAGCAGTCGGTTTCCCCCACACCAACGGAGGTGCGCTCTGGACGGCGGGCCATGGATCGCATGGTGCAGGCCAACCTGCGGCTGGTGGTGTCGGTGTGCCGACACCAGCTTCGGGAGCCGGCGGGGGTGGACCTGATGGATCTGATTCAGGCTGGCAACCTTGGCCTGATCCGCGCCGTGGAGCTCTTTGATCCCAGCCGGGGCTATCGCTTTTCCACCTATGCCTACTGGTGGATCCGCCAGGCCGTGCGGCGTGGGCAGGCGGAGCAGGGTCAGATCCTGCGGGTGCCCCTCAGCCTTCGCAAGCTGGCCGGCGAGGTGCAGGCCCTGCGGCAGGCCAGCCCCTCCATCCCCATGGAAGAGCTGGCGATCCAGCTCGGCACCGAACCCGCCCGCCTGATCCATGCCCTGGAAGCCCATCAGGCGGGCCGCGTGATGTCGCTGGATCAGCCCATCGGCTCGGAGGACGATGGCCAGCTTCTCGATGTGCTGAGCGATGGTCGCGAGCCCCAGATGGAGGATGACTACCGCTGGCTTGAGAGTGGACTGGCCGAGCTCAATGCCCAGGCGCGGCGGGTGTTGCGCCTGCGCTATGGCGGTGAAGATCTCCGCTCGCTCAGCCAGGTGGCCCACTGCATGGGGCTCACGAAAAGCACCGTGCAAGGCTTGGAGCAACGGGCCCTGCGCCAGCTGCGGGCTTCCCGCCATCCCCGGGTGAAACAGGAGTTGGGCTCCTCCCTATCCGCCTGAGGGCTGACGCCACCAGCGCCAACCCTCCACGTTGATCAGCATGCCGATCCCCAGCAGCACCACCATCAGGGCCACCTGGTCGCTGCAGGAATCGGGCACCAGGATGTCGGCGATCAGGTGGGGCACGTTCGTGATCGTGTACACCACGCTCAGCCAGAAGTGCATCCGCCTCCACCAGCGCCAGCGCCCTGCCGTGGCCGGGTTGCTGGCGGTCCAAGTGATCAGCAGAATCGCCAACAACGGGATCAGGAAGTAGATCAGCATCCCCCAGAACACCAGCGATAGCCTGCCAGGATCCACATGGCTCTCAATCTCGGGCGAGAGGCCATGGAAGAGGGGCATCAGGCCCAGATCCACATGGAAGAGCATGGTCAGCAGATAGGTGAGCCAGAGCTGCCGCAGTCGGAGAGCGTGATCGATGGGGGCGGCATGGGAATTCACGGCGGAGACTGGCAAGAGGTGGCCGTTGCGTTCAGCCGGGCAGGGTGACGAATTCCTCCGCCACGGAGGGGTGGAGCGCCATGGTGCGATCGAAATCGGCCTTGGTGGCACCCATCCCGAGGGGGATCGCGGCCATCTGGATGATCTCTGCGGCGTGCTCCCCCACCATGTGGCAGCCCAGCACACGCCTGCTGCTGCGCTCCACGATCAGCTTCAACAACACCTTCGGATCCCGGGCGGGGAGTGCTTGGCTCATGGGACGGAAGCGAGCTCGGTGCACGGCGATGCCCTCGGCTCCGTGGCGGGCGATGGCCTCCTCCTCCGTAAGCCCCACCCCCGCGAGCTCCGGCTGACTGAACACCGCGCAGGCCACCAGGCCATGATTCACCTGGCGCGGGCTGTGGCCATACACCGTGTCTGCAAAGGCCCGGCCTTCATCGATAGCCACCGGCGTGAGACAGATGCGCTCGGTCACGTCCCCCACCGCGTAGATATGGGGCACATTGGTGCGTTGATCCGGGTCTACTGGGATCCGGTTGCCCTCCACGGCCACGCCTGCCGCCTCCAGGTTGAGGCCCGCCAGGAACGGCCGCCGTCCCGTGGCCAGGAGCACACCGCCACAGGGGATCGATTCGCCGCCCTGGGTGGTGACGGTGAGATCGCCAGGGGCACAGTCGCCTGTAATCGCGGAGGGGGAGTGGGCCAAACGGATGGCGATCCCATCGGCTTCCATGGCGGCGCGCACCGCTTCGCTCGCCTCCCGATCGAAGCCCCGAAGGAGGTGGTCGCCCCGCACCAATTGGGTCACCTCCACCCCCAGACCATTGAGGATGCAGGCGAATTCACAGGCAATGAATCCCGCACCCACCACCACCATCTGGTCCGGCAACGTTTCCAGCTCAAACATGTCGTCGCTCACCCAGCCCAGGTGGGCGCCAGGGATTTCCGGCCTGTGGGGCCGGCCGCCCACGGCAAGCAACACCCGTTCGCCTTCCAGCTCCCGCTCGCTCCCATCGGTGCTGGTCACGCCGATGTGGTTAGGACTTACAAAGCGTCCCCAGCCCCGCACCAACTCCACCCCAGCTTTCTCTAGAAATCCCAGGTGCAGCAGGTTGAGCCGATCCACCTCGGCGCGCACGTTGGCCAGCAGTCGGGAGGCATTGAGGCGCACGTCGCCCGGGTTCCAGCCGTAGCTGGGGGCATCGGCCAGCAGGTGGCGATAGGCCGAGCCATACACCAGTAGTTTTTTGGGCACACAGCCTCGGATCACGCAGGTGCCCCCCACCCGGTCGCCCTCCACGATGGCCACCGAGGCTCCATGAAAGGCGGCACGTTTCGCCGCGGCCAGGCCCCCGGAGCCGGCCCCGAGAACGATCAGATCAAAACGGTCAGCCATAGGTTTGACCGTAGGCATCGGTGGGGAGGGAGACCCGCTTGGGTCACAGTCCGTTGCAGGGTGGCTTCAGGCGGCCTGACGGGTGAGCACCGGATCGGAATCACCCCAATGACCATGCTTGCCGAGGGTGGTCACTAGATCAGTGCGAACGGTTCCTGCAAAGGTGAATCGGAAAAATTCGTATGTGACCCCGCCGAGGATGGGCTGAAGTTTTGCGTAGAGGTAACGGGAATCCTGAAGGATTCGTGGAAAATGCATGAACGTCACAGGGACATCAGAGTCGGAAGTTGCCAGAAGTAACTGATAAAATCTTCCCAAATCATGATTCTGCGTGGCCAACTCATCTGGTCTTGCCGACTTCGCCATCAGAAGCATTCGAGCTTTCTGAAGCGCCTCTTCAGGGCTGGCAAACTGATCAGTTTCCCACAGCAATCGACCCGAATCATTCAATAATGAATCCATGGATGAATTGCTATGGATGCCACCTCGCCGGCGGCGAAGATCGCGGATGGGAATAAAAATATGATCAATTGCAAGGTCCTTTCTATGGAGAATCTCTTTGGCCACTTGATAGAAGCCGGAGCTTTCAACGATATAAGGACAGCCTTTGGAAAAGGAGCCCTCTCCTTTGTTTGGACGCTCAATTGACGACTGAGTTGCAACGATGAAATGCCTGTTTTTGCCTGGCCAATCAGATAAAAAGCAAGGTACCAGATTGTGAGCGGCAGCTTGGTTGCCTCCAGAATAGTTCCTGCTGTCACAGTGGCCTGGTGACCGCATTATCGGCTTGATTGCGCCTAGACTACGACCGTACACGAGGCCATAGAGAGCCCCTTCGCAGCGCGAGCACTAAAAGCCTTCAGCCCAGCGGATCTGAGTCAAAGCTTCCTCACATTGAGCCTCCGTTCCGTAGAGCTGCAGGAACTCGGGCAAAGAGAGGCCCTTCTGGAACTGAATGACATTGCGCCCTATGTCTTGCGTGGTATCTGTGTACCATTCTAAGAGCCGAATGGGGAGGTTGCGAAGCCGGCTGCGTAATTTAGTCAGGAGAATGTCCAAGCAAGTTCTCAATTACAGTTTACATTAACTTCCGCTAACCATCCGGGAGCCAGGACTTTTCACCGCACGAATGCGCGCCTTGTCCGGCGACAATGAAGTTGGCCGGTCGGCGACAAGCTCGTTGGCCGGTGGGGTGAGTGTTGGAGACCCTGGCGCCGAGGCGCAGGGACCAGGGGATGCCGGCACCCTGGCTGACCGACACATCTCATTCAAGACGGACATGAGACAGCCGCAGGAGTGATCGGCGCAGGCTTTGGAGGAAGATCGACTCGCGTAAACCACGGCTGCTTCCGTCGTCGATGCACTCCCCGGCTTGGGATGCATGGTT
>JBJTUM010000167.1:0-7790 GCA_046080725.1 Cyanobium sp.
ACTTATCAACAAAAATAAAAGATTTTTGGGTTTATTTTAATTAATTTTAATGCCATTAACACAGCTAGGATTGCCGTCGGGATTACTGGTAGAAACATTATCTTCTAAAGGAGTTTCATCCTCACAAACTATACCAGTATAGGCCCCGGCTGCCGTTTGTCCAGACGCTCCAGCATAATTTTTAATATCGTCATCAAATGGAGTCACAGCATCCAATTCATAGGCGACTCCAACAGGATTGGGAGTTCCTACTTCGCTGATATTATAAAATGTTAGGGAAATAGTGGCAGCTAAAAAGCCAAGGTTGAGGGTGTTCACCATCTTGGTGGCATCCACTACAACCACGAAACGTTCGGCCCGACAGGCCACAAGCTTCTCCTGCACATGGCAGGCTCCGCCCCCCTTGATCAACTGGAGGGCGGGGTCCACCTCATCGGCCCCATCAATCGCCAGATCGATGTGATGGATGGCATTCAGGCTTTGCAGGGGGATGCCCAGCTCAGAAGCCAGAACCTCCCCCTGAAAGGAGGTGGTCACACCGGTAATGTCCCGCAGTTCCCCGCGCTTCAATCTGGCCCCCAGCTCCTGAATCATCAAGGCCGCCGTGGATCCGGATCCCAAACCCAGCACCATGCCATCCCGGATCTGAGCCACCGCTGCGGTAGCCACGGCCTGCTTCATCTGGGTCTGCAGATCCGACATAGCAAGAAGCGTGGGGAGGGGCGCGAACGTAGCAAAGCGCTGGCTCAGCTCGTGGGGGCAGGGAGTTGGGCGGGCTTGATCGAGAGCTGGAGCTCCCGTTGCCCCCGCAGCACTTTTAGGGAAAGAGGCTTGCCCACTACCGATTTCTCCACCTGCTGGAGGAGGGCCGAAGGGTTGTGCACATCCTTGCCGCCAATTTCCACCACCAGGTCACCCCGCTTGAGTCCGGCCTGCTCGGCAGGACTGTCGGGGAGCACCTTCTGCACCAGGGCTCCATCCCGTTCGGGGAGTTTCACCAAGGCATCGGGATCCCGATTGTTGTCACGGGCCACCCTGGCGGTGAGGGGCACAAGCTGGAGGCCGAGATAGGGATGCACCACAGTTCCGCCGGTAGCCAGCTGGTCGGCCACCCGATGGGCCAGGTTGATGGGGATGGCGAAGCCCAGGCCGGCCCCTGGGCCAGAACGCACCAGGGTGTTGATTCCGATCACTTCGCCGTTGGCATTGATCAGCGCCCCCCCGGAGTTCCCCGGGTTAATCGCAGCGTCGGTCTGGATCAGGTCAAGCCGTTTATCGGCAAAACCGAGACTGTTGATATCTCGGTGGAGACTGCTCACAATTCCGAGGGTCACCGTGCGCTCCAGGCCGTAGGGACTCCCCAGGGCAATGGCCCAGTCGCCCACCTCCAGGGCTTCGGAATCCCCCAACTGGGCGGCTATGAGCTTGCCCTTGCTGGGGATCCGCACCAGGGCCAGATCGGTCACTCGATCCGTGCCCACCACGGTGCCATCCAGTTGGCGACCATCAGCCAGGGTCACCTCCACGGAGTCGACGTCATCCACCACATGGGCATTTGTGAGCACCAAGCCCTTGTCCGCATCAATGACCACTCCAGAGCCCTGACCCCGCTCGCGCATGCTTCCTGAAGGATCCCCAAACAGATCTCTCAACAGGGGATCGAGAAGGGCAGGATCAAAGGCCTGGCGATCCACGTTGCGCTCTGTGTCGATGCGCACCACCGCAGGCCCGGCCTGCCGGACAGCATCGGCCACAAAACTGTGGGGACTGGCCGTGGTGGCCAGAGCAGCGCGGGCTGCTTCGCGCGCGGATGAAGGGGATTCGGGGGTTGGAGAGCTGAGGGGGGTGGCGGCAACTTCGGGAGCGTTGGCCGCACTGGAGCCCGGAGCCCGGATGGGGATTGCCTCGGCAGGAAGGGTCGCCCATGGGGCGAGCCAGAACAGGGGCATCAGCAATAAAGGCATCAGCAGGGAGCCCAGCCGGCGAAACAACCGATTCAGAGGAGGGTTCAGGGGAGGAAGGTCTCCAGACGCAATAGATCGAAACTAGGTGGGTTCAGGCAGGGGCCAACACCCCATCACGTGCCGGATTTCCCCCTCCGATCTTTGCGTTTGGTAGAGAGGCGTTTGAAGGATCTTCATCAGATCTGACGATCCTTTCCTTCCCAGGCCCGATTCACCTTAAGTTTCGGCGAGTGTTTCGCCAGCCATGACTTCAATCCCCCCCGGAATGCGGCGGCGCTGCAACCTCTGCACCGTTGAAATCCAAAGCATGGCGGGGGGAGCGGATCTGGTGGTTTTCAGCCAGGGGGCGCCCGGCACCCGCGCCAAGCTCTGGGCACGGGTCTGCCAATACCTACGCACCCCCGAGCAGTGCGCCCAGTGCATCAACCAGGACCCCACCCTGCGGGGCGAGGTCTCCAGCAGCGACTACTACGCTGAAGCGCCCAGCTTTGATTTCTCCCCCCAGCTTGGGGGAGCCAGCGGGCCAGCGGGCACCCCCTAGAACAAGACGGATCTGAGGGGTCAGTGCAAGGGCATCCTTTATGGTGGGACTTGTGTCCGCCGGGCACACTCTCCCTGCCAACGATGCACCAGTGGCATCCCTGGCTTTCATTGGGAGGATTCCACTATGGGTCTGGCGGATCCCGCCGCTGCTCCGCCCTTGGCCCATCCGCTCATTCCAACCATCACCGAGCTGGCCTGCCAGGTGGCCCAACCGGCTGGCCTGGCCGTGAAGGATGTCCATCTCCTCTCCCATCACATCCCGATGACGGTGCAGGTGGTGGTGGAACGGACCGATGGCAGCGATGTGACCCTGGAGGCCTGCGCAGCCCTCAGTGGCCCCCTCGGGGAAGCCCTGGAAGGGGCCGAACTGCTGGAATCGGCCTACGTGCTCGAGGTGAGCAGCCCTGGTCTGAGCGACCTCCTGGAAACCGACCGGGACTTCACCAGCTTCCGGGGGTTCCCTGTAGATGTGACTCTTCATTCCGAGGGGGCAGGCACCACCCGGAAGAGCGGACTTCTACTGGGGCGGAGCGAGGATTCCATTGCGATCAACGTGCGAGGTCGCACCGTGAAGCTTCCCCGTGATGCCGTGGTGGAGGTTCGCCTCAGCGCCACCGAGGACGGCTGAACAGCCTTCCAATCCAGCCGTTTCCTTTCACCTTTCCCATCCATGCCATGGCCCTTGTTTTACTCCCAGGACTCAACAATCTGATTGAAGACATCAGTGAGGAGAAAAAGCTGCCACCGCAGGTGGTGGAAGCGGCCCTGCGTGAGGCTCTGCTCAAGGGGTATGAGCGCTATCGGCGCACGCTTTATTTGGGAATCAGTGAAGATCCCTTTGATGAAGAATACTTTTCTAATTTTGATGTAGCCCTCGATCTTGAAGAGGAGGGCTATCGGGTTTTGGCAAGCAAAATCATTGTTGAGGAGGTGGAAAGCGAAGACCACCAGATCGCCATTGAAGAAGTTTTACAAGTGGCCGAAGACGCTCAAATCGGCGACACGGTGGTTCTGGATGTCACCCCGGAAAAGGATGATTTTGGCCGCATGGCTGCCGCCACCACCAAGCAGGTGCTTGCGCAAAAACTGCGGGATCAGCAGCGGCGCATGATCCAGGAGGAGTTTGCCGATCTGGAAGATCCAGTCCTGACAGCCCGGGTGATCCGTTTCGAGCGGCAGAGTGTGATCATGGCTGTCAGTAGCGGCCTGGGAAGGCCAGAGGTGGAGGCGGAGCTGCCTCGCCGGGATCAGTTGCCTAATGACAACTACCGGGCCAACGCCACCTTCAAGGTGTTTCTCAAGGAAGTGAGCGAAATTCCTCGCCGTGGTCCCCAGCTTTTTGTAAGCCGGGCCAACGCAGGACTGGTGGTGTATCTATTTGAAAATGAAGTGCCGGAGATTCAGGAAGGATCCGTACGCATCGTGGCCGTAGCGCGGGAGGCCAATCCTCCGAGCCGCTCCGTGGGCCCCCGTACCAAGGTGGCCGTCGACAGCGTGGAGCGGGAAGTGGACCCGGTGGGGGCCTGCATCGGCGCGAGGGGCTCCCGCATTCAGCAGGTGGTGAATGAATTGCGGGGCGAAAAGATTGATGTCATCCGCTGGTCGCCCGACCCAGGCCAATACATTGCCAACTCTCTCAGCCCGGCCCGGGTGGAGATGGTGCGCTTGGTGGATCCCGAGGGTCACCACGCCCATGTGCTCGTGCCCCCGGACCAGCTCAGCCTGGCCATCGGCCGGGAGGGGCAGAACGTACGCCTGGCGGCAAGGCTGACCGGCTGGAAGATCGATATCAAAAACTCCCAGGAATACGACCAGTCCAAGGAAGATCAAACCGTGGCCGTGCAAATCGCCCAGCGGCAGGAGGACGAAGCGCAGCAGGCGGAAGCAGAAGCCCGCCTGGCGGCAGAGCAGGCGGCCCGGGCTGAGGAGGATGCCCGCCTGCGGGAGTTGTACCCCCTGCCGGAAGATGAGGTTGAGGAGGCCTACGAAGAGGAACCCTCTGCCGACTTCAGCCCAGCGGAGCCGGAGTTGGCCGCCTCGGAGGAGCGGTGATGCCCCCCCAGGGAAAGCCCGTCCTGAGACGCTGCGTGGCCTGCCGCCAGCTCAGGAATCGGCTAGAACTCTGGCGAGTGATCAGACTCCCTGCCAAAGGCGGACTTGCTCTGGATCGGGGGATGGGTCGTTCGGCCTATCTCTGCCCCCAACCCGCCTGCCTGGAGGAGGCACGTCGTCGGCGTCGCCTGCAACGATCTTTGCGCTGTGCCGTGGATGACTCCATCCTGCACACCCTTGAGGAGCGCCTCCCGAGGCTGCACCCATTGAGGCAAGATGACCAATGGCCCCAGCTTGGCTGCGGCTCGGTGGCAACTGTTGCCCCGCCCGATCGGAGACCTGAATGACCAGCAGCGGCAAGATGAGAATTTATGAGCTGTCACGGGACCTGGGCCTGGACAACAAGGACGTGCTCGACGCTGCCGAGAAGCTCGCGATCCCGGCACGCAGCCACAGCAGCTCCATCAGCGATGAGGAGGCCACGCGGATTCGCGCCCTGATCCGTGGCCAAGGTCAGCCCGGCGCCGCTCCTGCTGCCCAGGCAGGCCCAGGGAAAACGATTCTTTCTGTCAAAAAAGCCCCGGCTCAGCCCCCCGCACCGGCCAGTCCCCAGCCCGCAAAACAACCGGCCGTTCCGGCGGCCGCCAGTGCCCCGACCCCACCAGCCCACCCGGTCACTCCATCCCGGCCTGTCGTCGTTCCTCCCCCCCGAGCTGCCCAGCCCACGCCTCCAAGCCCAACTCGCGAAGACAAACCAGCCGTCGCCCCCAGCCCGAGGCCTCAGCCGCGGCCAGCTGCCGCCAACCCGCCTCCAGCCCGCCAAGCAGCAGCGGCCACTCCTCCTTCTGAAAGTTCCAGACCCCAGGCGCCCCAAGGCTCAACTCCACCGCCCCGGCCAACGGCCCCGCCCCAACGCCCCCCCAGCGCCCCCCCAGTGGTGCGCCCCGCCCCGGATGCCGGCTCTGCGCCAACCCTTGGCAACAGGCCTCAAACCCCGGCCCCGGCCCGTCCACCTGCGGCCCCGCCCTTTAGGCCAACGGCTGCTCCAGTGAATCGTTCGCCCCAGTCTCCGCCGCCACAGCGCCAGGCCCCTGGAGGAGGTCGCCCTCCCCTGCCCTCTACCAGTCCACGGCCGGTCAAACCTGGCAGTCCTTCCAGCGGTTCCGGAAGGCCCCAACTGGTTGGCCGGCCCCAACCCGGGGGGCAGCCACCCCAAGGCAGCGGATCCCGACCTGCTCCTCCCTCCCCCCGGCCCACTCGCCCTGGCGCCCCTGCCCCCATCCGCCAGGGCACCAGGCCTCCTGCAGCCCCGGGCCGCGGACCGGCAGGCCCCTCCAGGGGCAGCACCCCGCTGGAACTGTTTGGCAAACCCATCCGGCGGGATGGATCCGGTGCCGGCCAAACCCCGGGCGAACCGCCGCGGGCCGGAGCTCCCACCCGGCCCGGCCGCCCCACAGGCATGCGGAAGCCCATGGCTCCTGGGGAGCTCATGCAGCTGCAGAAACCGAGTGGCCGACCCACCGCGCCGCCGCCAAGGCGGCCGGAACGCAGCGGGGAAGGTGGCAAAGCGGAAGGAGCTCAACCCCTGGTGCCCCCCACCGCCACCCCGCCCGCGCCTCCACGCCGGCCCGGCTTCAAAGCCCCCCAACCGGCTGGTCCGGCCCGCGCCCGTCGTCCCGACTGGGATGACAGCGCGAAGCTGGAGGCCCTGCGCAGCCGCACCCCCCAAAAGCAGCGCCAGAAAGTGCACATCATCGGGGAAAACGATGATGCCCTCACCGCCGAAACGGGTGGCTACGCAGGGGAACAGGAGGCGATGGTGCTGCAGGCGAGCCTGGCCCGTCCAGCCAAACCTCGCGCCACCGCCGCGGCGCCCAAGCCCAGCGTGGCCGTGCGCAAGCGCAAGAAAGAAACCACCCGCCAGCGGCAGCGCCGGCGGGCCATGGAGCTGCGAGCAGCCCGGGAGGCCAAGGCCCAGAGGCCCGAGATGCTCGTGGTCCCCGATGGAAACCTCACGGTGCAGGAGCTGGCTGACAAGCTGGGGGTGGAGAGCTCGGAGATCATCAAGAGCCTCTTCTTCAAAGGCATCATTGCCACCGTCACCCAAACCCTGGATCTCCCCACCATCGAGACGGTGTCTGATGAATTCGGCGTCCCCGTTCTGGAGGACGACGTGCAGGCGGCGGCCGCGAAGACCGTAGAGATGATTGAGGAGAGCGATCTGGCGCACCTCATCCGCCGCCCCCCTGTGGTGACGGTCATGGGCCACGTCGACCACGGGAAGACGAGTCTTCTCGATGCCATCCGGAAAACCAGGGTGGCGGCAGGGGAAGCCGGAGGCATCACCCAGCACATCGGCGCCTATCAGGTGGAAGTGCCCCATGCAGGTGAGCTGCGGAAGATCACCTTCCTTGACACCCCGGGTCACGAGGCCTTCACGGCCATGCGCGCCAGGGGCACGAAGGTGCCCGACGTCGCCGTGCTCGTCGTGGCGGCCGATGATGGCGTGCGCCCCCAGACCCTGGAAGCCATCAGCCACGCTCGCGCTGCGGAAGTGCCGATCGTGGTGGCGATCAACAAGATTGATAAGGAGGGGGCCTCACCGGATCGGGTGAAGCAGGAGCTCTCTGGCCACGAGCTGGTGGCGGAGGACTGGGGTGGCAACACGGTGATGGTGCCAGTGAGCGCCATCAAGGGCGACCACATCGACCAATTGCTGGAGATGATCCTCCTGGTGTCCGAGGTGGAGGATCTGCAGGCCAACCCCGACCGCATGGCCCGCGGCACCGTGATCGAGGCACACCTCGACAAGGCCAAGGGCCCCGTGGCCACCCTCCTGATTCAAAACGGCACCCTCCGCAATGGCGATGTGGTGGCCGCAGGTCCCGTGCTCGGGAAGGTGCGGGCCATGGTGGATGACAGCGGCAAGCGCGTGAAGGTGGCTGGCCCCTCCTCTCCCGTGGAGGCCCTGGGCTTCAGCGAGGTGCCCACCGCCGGGGATGAGTTCGAGGTGTATGCCGATGAGAAGAGTGCCCGGGCGGTGGTGGGCGATCGGGCCTCGGAAGCCCGCGCCAGCCGTTTAGCCCAACAAATGGCCTCCCGTCGGGTGTCCCTGGCTTCGATGTCGGGCCAGGCCAGCGAAGGGGAACTCAAGGAGCTGAACATCATCCTCAAAGCTGACGTGCAGGGCAGTGTGGAGGCGATCCTCGGCTCCCTCGAACAGCTGCCCCA
>JBJTUM010000168.1:0-10554 GCA_046080725.1 Cyanobium sp.
GTTGGGGGGGAGGCCCCAGGGGATCGGTGCCGGGCTGGGCGAACAGGGGGGCCCACAGGCGCAGCCGATCGGCCACGGCGCGCACGAGATCGGCCTCCCCCTGCTGCAGTCCTGCCAGGCTTCCCGTGGCGCCGGGCGCGGGGGCATGGCGCCGCAATCCCTCCACCACCCGAATCAAGGTGGAGCAGGCCTCCTGGAGGGCGAGCATGAGCCGGATCTGGGGGTGATGCTGGCCCGAATCGCCCAGCTCGCTCTGCACGGCTTTCCATCCACCGCGTAGCCCGCCCAACTGTTGGCGGAGGGCCTGCACGGGGGTGGAGCCAGCGGGCCCATCGCCAGCGGAGGGCTGGTCGAGCTGGTCGGCTACCTGGTCGAGGCTTTTGGCGATGGCCTGCAGCATGGCGGCCAGATTGCGCCACGACTGGGGCAGGGCCCGGGAGGGCCAGAACAGTCGCATGCTCAACACCCCCACCACGATGCCGGCCATGGTCCAGAACAACCGCAGGGGCACCCAGCTGGCGATCTGCTGGTCGTGAACCAACCAGCCCATCACCACGATGAAGCCCCCCACCTTGTAGCCCACCTCTAGGCCGAGCAGGCCCCCGAGCAGGCGCAAGGTGCCGAGGATGAGGGCCATGGCGAGGGGAAAAGGGATCCTGCCAAGCCCTTTCATCCCCAGGAGGAGCAAGGCCATGCCGAGGAGGGAGCCGAGGATCCGCTGCTGGCCCAGCACCATCGATCCCCCCAGGGTGCCGGAGCAGACGGCGAGCACGGCCAGGGGCATGTAGATGCCGAACGTCAAGGGAGAGAGGGAGCCGAAGGCATTGGCCAGTCCGGCGGTCAAGGCCAGCCGGAGATCGCTGCGGATTAACGGCATGGGGCCACCAGGCGGAGGGTGTTCAGAGACGCCGCGAGGGGGCGTTGCTCCTCCGCGAAGGCCAGCAGCATCAAAAGGGGGAGGCGGCGTTGCAAGGCCAGGGCCTGCCAGCGGGAGGGGCCGGGGTCAGGCTGCTCGGCCGGTGTGCCCGCCAGGAGGCCATGCACCTCGGTGATCGCCGCTTCCAGGGCATCCGGCGGCGAGGGGGAGGCGGCGACGCTCTGGGGCTCGAGGCCGGGCAGGTTCAGCAGCAGGGTTTCCCAGGCACACCAGTGGTGCTGCACCCGGTCCCAGAGCCGCAGGCGCAGGCGCCAGCGCTGCTGTTGCAGCCGCTTCGCGTGAGGCCCCCGCAGTTCTCGGGCCACGAGCTGCTCCATGGTGTGCAGGGTGGCGGCCAGGGGTTCCGGGCGGAGGGGTTCGGGCCTGTTCCCCAGGCCCTGCAGCCATCGGTGATGGGCCTGGCTCTGGATCTCCAGGGTGGAGCGCAGCCCCGGCTCCAGGCGCAGCAGCTCCCGGGTGCCGTTGCGGGGCCAGAGCACCAGGCCCACGCCGATGGCGATGGCGCAGCCCAGGGCCGTGTCGACGCTGCGTTGGAACACGTAGTCCCAGTTGAGTTCCTCGTGCTTGGGAATCATGAGGAACATCAGGCTCACCAGGGCCGCCGTGCTGATGGAACTCTCCAGCCCCAGCAGCCGAAGCACCGGCACCATCAGCAGCATCGACACCAGCACACCGATCCAGCCCCCGAGGATGCTGTGCACCAAAAGGTGATCAACCCTCCCAGAAGGGTGCCGACGATGCGGTTGAGGGCCATTTTCAACGACTGATCCGTGTTGTCATCCACCACAACGACAACCGCCGTGAGGGGATACCAGACGTAGGCGATGGTGTCGAACCGGATGGCAATCGCTGCCGTCAGGAAGGTGGCAATGGCCAGCCGCAAGGATTGACGCAAGAGGTCCGGGGTCATCGCGGTGGGCGTGGGCCCACGTTCGTGGGCGCGTTGGCTTGATTTACAGGGTCTTAGAGGTTTTGACCAGTGGGATCGCCCCAGAGCCTGGCGCGCTGGTGGATCAACAACACCGACACCATGGCCAGTGCCGCCCCCAGCCACTGCTGCAGGCGGAGCTGCTCGGAGAGGAAGATCACCCCGCAGAACACGGCGAACACGGGCGTGAGGAAGGTGAGGGCCGTGAAGCCGGTGAGATCGCCCTGGCTGGCGAAATAGAAGAAGAGGCCGTAGGCCAGGGCACTGCCCAGCAGGGAGGCGTAGGCCATCAGGCCCCAGTCCAGCCCGCTCCACTGGGGCAGGAGGGGATGGGTGCCCTGGAGGCCCGTGAGCAGGCTGGCCAGCAGGAGGGGCACCCCCCCAATGAGCATGTGCCAGCCGGTGACGGCCACCGGATCGCTCTGGCGGGTGGCATAACGGCAGAGCACGGTGCCCACGGCCATGGCGGCCGCCGCCCCGAGCATCCAGGCTTCGCCCCGGGTGAGGGGAGCGGCGCCCAGGGTGGCGGGCCCCTCCAGTAACCAGTGGCGCAGCCAGCCACCCGGCAGCCCCAGCAGCAGGATGCCTGCCAGGCCGAGCATCAGGCCCACCCAGCCCACCGGGTTGATGGCTTCACCGAAGAGGGCTCGGGCCAGCAGGGCCACGAAGAGGGGCTGGCAATCGATCAGCACCGAGCCCAGGCCGGCGCCGGTTTCGCTGAGGCCATGGGCCAGGAAGCCTTGAAACAGGCTGGCGTCGATCAGGGCGAAGAGCAGCACCCAGGGGCGATCGGCCGGGGCCACGGCCAGGGGGCGCTGGAGCAAGGCGGCCGCCCCGAGCACCACCAGGCCCGCCGGCAGGAGCCGCAGGCTGGCCAGGAGGAAGGGATCGCAGCCCTCCAGCAGGGGCTTCATGGCGGCCATCGAGGTGCCCCAGAGCGCGAAGGGGGCCATCATCAGGAGCCAGCGAAGCGGGGCGGGCAGGGGCATGGAAAGGATCCTGCCGTGGAGGGGTGGGCACTCTTTTTAGGATCACCGCTGTTGCCGATCGCAAAGATGCCCTGGCCCTGGCGCCGCAAGACCCGTCGCACGTTGGCGCGCATTGCCATTGAGGGACCCATCGGGGCCGGCACCCGCACCCGGGTGCTGAAGGCCATCCGCCTGGTGGAGGAGCGGGAATGCCCGGCCCTGCTGCTGCGGATCGATACCCCGGGGGGCACGGTTGGCGACAGTCAGGAGATTCTGGAGGCCTTGCTCCGCCTGCGGAGGAAGGGCTGCCGGGTGGTAGCTAGTTTCGGCAACATCTCCGCTTCAGGGGGGGTGTATGTGGCGATGGGAGCGGAGCGGATCGTCTCCAACCCCGGCACCATCACGGGCTCCATCGGGGTGATCCTGCGGGGGAACGACCTCTCGCGCCTGCTCGATCGGGTGGGGGTGCGCTTTGAAACGGTGAAGAGTGGCCTTTACAAAGACATCCTTTCGCCGGATCGGGGCCTGAGCAGCGAGGAGCGGCAGCTGCTGCAGGAGTTGATTGATTCCAGCTATGGCCAGTTTGTGGCGGCTGTGGCCCAGGGGAGGGGGATGGAGGAAGCAACGGTGCGCACCTTTGCCGATGGCCGGGTGTTCTCCGGTGCCCAGGCCAAGGATCTGGGGCTGGTGGATGCCCTCGGCGATGAGGAAGCGGCCCGGGAGATGGCGGCTGAACTGGCGGGGTTGCCCCTGAAAACCAAGCCCGTCACCTTCGGCAATCCTCCGCAGCGCTTTGCCGGTGTGTTGCCCGGGCGATCCATGCTGAGCAGGATGGGGCAACTGATCACCATGGAGGTGGGCTGGAGTGGCCAACCGCTCTGGCTCTATCGCCCCTGATTCACACCCGATGACCATGGCCTCCCCCGTCCTCGAGTTGTGCGCCCTTCGCGGGGCTACTACGGCGAGTGCCAACACCTGCCAGGCCATTGACGAGGCGGTGAGCGAGTTGATCGATGCGCTGGTGGAGGGGAACAACCTGGAGGGAGCCCGGCTGCTCTCGGTGACCTTTTCCGTGACGGCGGATCTGGATGCCTGCTTCCCCGCCGCCGTGGCCCGCCGGCGGGTCGGTTGGGGCAATGTGGCGTTGTTGGATTGCCAGCAGATGGCGGTTCAAGGAGATCTGCCTCGCTGCATCCGCTTGCTGGCCCATGCCTGGCTGGAGGCGGGGCACGGCGTGGTGCACCCCTACCTGCGGGAGGCTTCCCGCCTGCGGCCGGATCGGGCCGGCAGCGCCCCAGCCAGCTCCCCCTCCGACCACTGAACCCCAGTGCCGATGGGTGGCCTCCCGAGAATTTGGAAACTCTCGGGCGTAAGGCCCTCCTCTCACCCACCCCCATTGACCTCTCTTCTCACGTTGCTGGGCCGCACCACCGCCATGGCCGGTATTGGAGCAGGCCTGGCCCTGGCCCCGCTGCTGACAGCCTCCCTCATGGCTCCCCCCTCGAGCGAGGCCCAGGGCACCCCTGGCTTGATGGAATTCCGCTGGGACAACAACAAGGATTACCGCAAGCTGTATTACTTCCAGTCCGACACCCAGCGAAGCAAACTTTCCGACTACTACTTGATTCTCAAGCCCAAGGATCGAAAGACGGCGATCCTCAAGCTCACGGTGTCGATGCCGAAAACCTTCGACAGCAAGATCGATCCCAAACGGGTGAAGCTCTGTAAGATGAGTGAGGGCGGGATGTTAAAGCGCACCCGCTGCGAGAAGGAGATTCCGGCCACGGTGGAGGTGAACGCCAAGGCAGGCACACTGGAAGTGTTCCCCGACACCCCCATTTCCGACAAGAGCACCGTGGGGGTGTACATGCGGATCTACAACCCCTTCAACATTGGCAGGTATTAGTTCAACGCCCTGGCCCAAGCGCCTGGTGATATTCCAGTGTCCAGCTATATCGGCAGCTGGCTGATCCAGATCGACGCCAACAACGGCAATTGATCAAAGCCGCCGACAACCGGCTGGTAGGATGGAAGGCTGAAAAAAACGTGACATGACCAGGCGCACATTGGAGGGCACCAGCCGCAAGAGGAAACGGGTTTCGGGTTTCCGCGTACGGATGCGCACCCATACGGGCCGTCGCGTGATCCGGGCTCGCCGCCGCCGCGGTCGGGCCCGTTTGGCTGTTTAAGCCTGATTGATCGGTGTCTTTGCCCCAGCAGCATCGCCTACGGGGCCTGAAGGTTTTTGATCGGATTTATCGCCAGGGGAATCGGTTTCACGGTCGTTGGTTCACCCTGAGGGTGATCGCTGCCGATGTCGCCCTGCTCCCGCCCCGAGATCGGCCCTACCCCCCCAGCCCCTGGCGCTGCGCGGTGGTGGTGAGCGCCAAGGTGAGCAAGCGTGCCGTTCGGCGCAACAGGCTGCGGCGGCTGGTGCACGCTGCCCTGATGGCCCATCCACCCCAGGCCAACGAGCCGTGCTGGCTGGTGTTCAGCCTGAAGCCCGGCAGCCTGGACGCCGGAGAGCCCCTCCTGCTGAAAGAATGTTCGATGTTGTTGCAAAAGGCAGGGTTGCACGATGGGCACCCAATCCCCCCCGGTGCCGGCGGGAGCCAGCATCCAGGAAGACGTCTTTTATGAAGGGGGTCCCGCCCGCGGCGATCTCATTCTCAACCTGCTGTTTGGCCTCACCCTGATCGGCCTGCCCTTTGCGGTGGCCGCTTTGGTGAGGGCCGTTTGGCTCCGCTTCCGGATTACCAGTCGCCGCATCGAAGTGAATGGGGGCTGGATGGGCCGGGATCGCACCCAGGTGGTTTACAACCAGATCCGGGAGGTTCGCTCCGCCCCCCGAGGCCTAGGAGCCTGGGGCGACATGGTGCTGGTGCTGGAGGATGGCTCCAAGCTGGAAATGCGCTCCCTCCCCCGGTTCCGGGAGGTGGAGGCCTACATCGAAGAGAGGCGCAAGGCCTCCCCGAAGGCCAGTAAAGCGGTGAAGGTATCCACTGGCTTTGTCAACCCGGAGGCCACGGCCTCCTGAAAAAGGCGGTTCTCCGTCTTTCCTCCCTGCGCTCCTGGTGGCCTCCATCAGGCACACTGACCCACGGATCCTTGCTCTAGGCCCCATCTGTGATCGGCTACATCTCCGACAACCTGCTGCTGCCCATCCTGGATTTCTTCTACGGATTGGTGCCCAGCTACGGCCTGGCGATCATTGCCCTCACGGTGGTGATCCGCCTGGCGCTTTTCCCCCTGAGCGCTGGATCCATCCGCAGTGCCCGGCGCATGCGGATCGCCCAGCCCGTGATGCAGCAGCGGCAGGCGGAGATCAAAACCAAGTATGCGAACAACCCCCAGAAGCAGCAGGAGGAGCTGGGCAAACTGATGCAGGAGTTCGGCAGCCCCCTTGCGGGCTGTCTGCCCCTGTTGGTGCAGATGCCGATCCTTTTTGCGCTTTTCGCCACCCTGCGGGGTTCACCCTTCGCAGATGTGCCCTACACCTTCAATGTGAAGGTGCTTCCCCAGGAACAGATCGCTGCTGTGGAGGCCAAGCCTTTCAACACGCCCAGCCATTCGATCTTCGTGACGGCCACCAAGCACGTCCCTGTCATCGGCACCCTGGAGAAAGGAACCAAGCTGGGTGTGGGCGACAGTGAAACGGTGGCGCTCCATGGCAAGGACGGGGCGAGTTTTGATTCCGTTCTCAACAGCGTGGAGAACGGCGAGAGTTTCCGGCCCACATGGAGCGTCACCAAGGGTGAGGGCGTGGTGTCGGTGGATCAGAACGGCACCATCTCAGCCCTGAGCCCTGGCGATGCGGTGGTGGAAGGCAAGATTCCCGGTCTGGCGGCCCGCAGCGGCTTCTTGTTCATCAAGGCCCTGGGCCAGGTGGGCTTCGTCACCGACGGAGCCATCAACTGGGATGTGGCGATTCTGGTGGCGGCCTTCGGCGCCACCCTGTTCATCAGTCAGATCCTTTCCGGCATGGGGATGCCCGCCAATCCCCAGCAGTCCACGGCCAACAAGATCACGCCGGTGATGATCACGGCCATGTTTCTGTTCTTCCCCCTGCCGGCAGGGGTTCTGCTCTACATGGTAGTGGCCAACATCTTCCAGGGCCTACAGACCTACCTGTTGAGCCGGGAAGCCCTTCCGGACAACCTCCAACAGATTCTGGAGAAGCAGAGGGCCTCCCAGCCGGTCACAGTGGCTGCCTCTGGCGATCGGTTGCCCTTTGAGCCCAATTCGAAAAAGTGAGCCCCCTGCTCCGCCCGGTGCCCCTCGCGGAGTTGCGCACTTTGCCGGAGGGCAAAGAGTGGGAGGTGGATCAACCCATCGCCGGGCTGGAGAGCCCCACCCCCGTGCGGGGCCAGGTGTTGGCGATCCACCACGGCACGGTTTTGGAGGTGAGCGGGAAGGCCGAAACGATCATCACCCTCTGCTGCGCCCGCTGCCTCCAGCACTACAACCAGGGGTTGGGGGCCCAGGTGCGTGAACTGATCGAATTCCGCGGTGGCCCCCTCCCCCCAGACAACGACCCGTTGGCCCCCCTCGGCAATGACCTGGATGATCGGCTCGATCCGGCGGGAAGCTTTGATCCGGAGCGCTGGCTGTTTGAGCAATTGAGCCTGCAGCTGCCCCTGGTGAACCGCTGCGGCAAGGAGTGTCCTGGCCCCGCGAGCTGGGGCAGTGGGGTACCCGCGGCCGATCCTCGCTGGGAGGCCCTCAATGCCCTCAGCCAGCCTCCCGCCTGAGCCAGGGCCATGACGCCTCCTGCACTGGTGGAGCAGTTGGATCTGTTGATCCGCTCCCGCACCCCCATTCTCTGGATCCGCACCCTGGAGGAAGACCGGGTGGAAAGCTTGCTGAAGCAGGTGGCCCAGCAGCTGGGGGGGCGCACGCTCTGGAGCTGGGATTTCGTAAGTGGGCTGCAGGGGGCGGCGGGCCGAGAGGGGGAGGCGGCCCGCAATCCCATGGGGGCCCTGGAGCTGATGGCGGCCGTGCCCACCGACCAGGGCGCCATGCTGCTGCTCAAGGATTTTCACCGCTTCACGGAGGATGCGGGCATCTGCCGCCGGCTGCGCAACCTGGCCAGCCGCCTGCGACAGGGGCCCCACACCCTGGTGATCACCGCGCCCCGCTGGGAGCTGCCTGGAGAGCTCCAGGACAGCATCACCACCCTGGAGCTGCCCCTGCCCGATGCGCCGGCCATCGAGCGCCTGCTGGCCTCCATCGCCCAGGCGAGCGGCCATCCCCTGCCTCCGGAATTGCTCGATGAGCTCACGGCCGCCTGCCATGGGCTGAGCGAGCAGCGGGTGCGGCAGTTGGCGGCCCGGGCCCTGGCCCGCCGGGGGCAGCTTGGGCAGGAAGATCTGGCGGAGGTGCTCGAAGAAAAGCGGCTGGCGATTGCCCGCAGCGAGCTGCTGGAGTATTGCCCCACGGAAGCCACCCCGGCGGACATTGGCGGGCTGGAGGCCCTCAAGCACTGGCTGGAGCAGAGGCACCGGGCGTTCAGCGAGGAGGCCCGCCGCTTTGGCCTGCCCTTGCCCCGGGGGGTGCTGCTGCTGGGCCCCCAGGGCACGGGCAAATCGCTCACGGCCCGGGCCATTGCCCACAGTTGGTCGATGCCCCTGCTGCGGTTGGATGTGGGGCGGCTCTTCGCCGGGCTGGTGGGGGCCAGTGAGGCCCGCACCCGGGAGATGATCCAGTGGGTGGAGGCCCTGGCGCCCTGCGTGCTCTGGATCGATGAGATAGACAAGGGCTTTTCCTTTGGCGTGGGCGATGGCCGCAGCGATGGCGGCACGAGCCAGCGGGTGCTGGCGAGCCTGCTCACTTGGATGGCGGAAAAAACGAGCCCGGTGTTCGTGGTGGCCACCGCCAATGCGGTGGAGCGGCTGCCGGCGGAGCTGCTGCGCAAGGGCCGTTTTGATGAGATTTTCCTACTGGAACTCCCCGATGCCCAGGAGCGGCGGGCAATTCTCGATCTGCAGCTGCGCCGCCGCCGCCCCACCCACACCATCCCCCTGGAGGTGCTGGTGGATCGCACGGCGGGTTTTTCGGGAGCGGAGCTGGAGCAAACCGTGATTGAGGCCATGCACCTCGCCTTCGGGGAGAACCGCGACCTGCAGGAACCCGACCTGATCGCGGCGGCCAGCCAGGTGGTACCCCTCTCCCGCACGGCGCGGGAGCAGCTGGAGGCCCGGCGCCAGGGGGCGAGCAGCGGCCGGGCCCGGCCGGCGTCAGGCCAGATGGTGGGCGGTGGCATGTAACGGTTGTGTGAAGAACTTCCACGCTGGGTAACAACCTTCCGTTCAACCCTGGATGGAACGAAAAACCCGGCATAGCGTCTGCGAAGTCTTCCCAAGATCCCATGCTCCCCGACCCTGGTTCCCGTTTTCCCGGTCCTCGTTTCCAGGGTGAGTTGGCCACCCAGCTGGCGGTCGCCAGCCTTGGCGCCGGCGTGATCACCAGCGTAGCCGTGGCCCAGGGCCAGAATCCCTTCACCGCCTTGAGCATCACCCTCTTCTCCGCGATCGCCGCCGTGGCCGTCGGCCAGGTGCTGTAGGGCATCGACGCCTGAACGTGCATCGGTGATATCGGGTATGAAGGGCTGTTGTCGCCGGGGATTGCGCGACAATGGCCTTTCGTCCTTTTTTGCATTCTTGCGCGACTGCAACACCAACCTGGTCGTTCTCAGCAAAGCAAGGAACTCAAAACCTTGATAATTTTGTGCGGCATTCTTTCACCGTGATGGCAATGAGATGCCCACAGGAAACGCTTGTCGCATTAACCAGTCGAGGCGAACAAATCTATAAGTTTACCGATCGGTTCGGCCAGGAAGTTCACTGCACCGTCCCGAGGGGCTATCGATATAAGTGCGAAGATGGTAAATGGATTGTTTATTTTGAGCCAACATTTCCCCCCCCCCCCCCATCAGAAGATCAGCCGACCAGAGGAAAGTAATTATGCACACTGCTCATGTTCGGCCATTCGCCACTCTCTCAGTGCTCATCAATTCCTTTGGAGCGGGCGTTGGCCTGAATATCCCGTTGGGCGGGCATTACGCCAAAATGTGTAACGAGTACGCCAAATCCCTGGCAAACAAGGCCAAAGCCCTTGCGGATCAAGCTGTTCGGAACGATCAATTAAAGCTGCTTGAGCAGTGCTATTGGCTAGCCAAGAATATGAACAAGAGGCCTTCGATCCAGGTGGTCCATTTTCATCTCTTGGGATTTGCCAAAAATACAAGTTTGCCTCTGCGCAAGAAGGTCCCAACGAGCAAGCAACACCCCCTCCTGTGCCAAGGGACCTCTCCACTCCCCCTCTCTCAGACATTCCCCAGCCCAGTCCCTCGAATTTGATCCTGCGACCGGAGTAAGCCCCCAAACGGTCGCAATGACGACAAGCCAATGGCATGCGGCATCGGGTTGATGGTCTCTGGCGGATCGGGTAGCACCCCCGCAGCCGCCATCACGGAAATCAGCTGGAAGGGCCTGCGCTGCAACCTGGAGGTGAGCGGCAGCACGGCAGGCATGAAAGCCGACCTGCGCCGAGAAGCCGCTGGCGGCACCTCGGTGGCCACCACGGCCAAACCGGTCGACGATGGCGGTGCCCGCCTGCTGGTGGAAGATGACGAGCTCGAAGGAGCAGCAGTGGTGGCGGTGCTGTTGAGCCCTGATGGCCGGGTGATCGCCCAGCGCCGCACCGTGGTGGGAGGAGAGGCA
>JBJTUM010000169.1:0-5968 GCA_046080725.1 Cyanobium sp.
AGAAGAGGCTGGAGCGTGAAAGGCTTTAAAAGGAGAGCCCATCCCCTGGTGATCGCCCAACCTGCCTACCATCAGGCGCCATCCAACCGGCCTCCCGTCCATGTCCACCCTCACCGTGCTCAAGTTCAGCTCTGAGGATTGTGGCACCTGCCACCGTATGAGCCACTACGACGCCAAGGTGGCGGAAGAGCTTGGTCTTGTGTTTGTGAGCGTGATGCTGCAGGACACAGACACTTACCGCCTCTACCGCAAAGTGTTGATGGCCCAGTACCCCAACAAAGAGGGCATGGGCTGGCCCACCTACTTGGTAGTCAGTGATGTGCACGCCGATTTTGTGGTGCATGGTGAGCTCAAGGGTGGGATGCCCAAGGGAGATTTCCGGGAACGGCTTCAGGCTCTGTTGGAGCTTGCTGCGGTGTAGCCGGCAGGGTTGGCGGTTTGCCAGCGCCAGCCATCCAGGCACATCTCGCTAAGGCTCCGACGGCAGCTCCATCCCAGTCGCTTCTTGGCCAGGGAGACATCCGCCACGCTGGTGGCCGTGTCTCCCTGGCGCCGCGCCTCAACCCTTTGGGCAATGGCGTGGCCGCTCACGGCACTGAAGGTGCGCACCATCTCCAACACGGAGATGCCCAGGCCCGTGCCCAGATTTAGGGTGAGGAGCGTGTCCTCCTCGCGTTGCAGCAGATAGTTCAGGGCGCTGATGTGGCCCTCCGCCAGATCCATCACATGGATGAAGTCGCGCACACCGGTGCCATCGGGGGTGGGCCAATCGGTGCCATAGATCGGTAAAGAAGGCCTCCGGCCCAGCGCCACCTGGGTAATCAGGGGGAAGAGGTTGGTGGGCTCTCCCAGGGGATCTTCGCCGATTTGGCCGCTGGGATGGGCCCCCACCGGATTGAAATACCGCAGCCGACCGATGCGCCATCCCGGCTCACTGGCCGCCAAATCCTCAAGGAGTTGCTCCACCGCTGCCTTGCTATGGCCATAGGGATGGAGGGGTTGGATGGGCGCACTTTCCGGGATCGGCACGGTGTTCGGCAGGCCATACAGGGCTGCGCTGCTGCTGAAGATCAGGGTGCGGCAGCCATGGCTTCGCATTCCTTCCAGCAGGCAGCAGCTTCCTGTCACATTCACATCCCAGTAGCGCAGTGGTTCCCTGATGGATTCGGCGGGTGTCTTCAGACCGGCGAAGTGCAGCACCGCTTCCACGGGTTGCAGGGTCAGGGCACGCTCCACATCGCCAGGGTCGCGCACATCCCCTTGGAGCACCGTTAGGGTATTCCTCTCGTTTAGTGCTTGCCACCCACCAAATGCCATGGGGGTGAGGGGCGAGAACCCAGCCAGGTGGGCAATACGCCGCAGGGCTTCTTGATGGCTGTTGACAAAACTGTCAATCACCACAAGGGAATGGCCGGCCTCCAACAGACAAAGGGTCGTGTGGCTCCCGATGAAACCCCCGCCGCCTGTGATCAACAGATTGGCCAACTCTTTTCTTCACTCCCAGTCCATCACCAACCCTACGTGCCACAGGCCATACCTCTCAAGAGGGCGTGCCAGAGTGCCGCTTTGTTGGCTGAACGGCCGAGACCTGGCAAATAGAAGTGTATTATCGCGGAGTTATCAATCGTACTGATGATTGTTGATACACCAATCCGCTCCATTTGTTGCATTGGGGCGGGTTACGTAGGCGGTCCAACAATGGCCGTGATTGCTGATCACTGTCCCGATATTCAGGTCACCGTTGTTGATCTGAATTCTGAGCGTATCTCCGCTTGGAATGATCAGGATTTGTCCAAACTTCCCGTTTACGAGCCTGGCCTGGATGCGGTTGTGGGCCGGGCCCGAACCCGCAATCTCCACTTCACAACGGAGGTGGATCGGGCCATTGCAGAGGCCGACATGGTGTTTCTCTCCGTGAATACCCCCACCAAGACCCGTGGGGTGGGCGCGGGCCAGGCCAGCGACCTCCGCTGGATCGAAGCCTCGGCCCGTCAAGTTGCTGCTATGGCCACTGGCCACACCATCGTGGTGGAAAAAAGCACCCTGCCCGTTCGCACGGCTGAGGCTGTGAAAGCCATCCTTTCGGCGGCCCAGGGGGATGCCGGGGGCAGCAAAACCTTTTCCGTGCTCTCCAACCCGGAGTTCCTGGCCGAGGGCACGGCCATCGCCGATCTGGAATCCCCCGACCGGGTGCTGATCGGTGGGGAAGATCCCGATGCCATCGAGGCCCTGGCCTCTGTGTACGGCCAGTGGGTGCCCAGTGATCGGATCCTGCGCACAAACCTCTGGAGCAGCGAACTCTCTAAGCTCACGGCCAATGCCTTCCTGGCCCAGAGGATTTCCTCGATCAATGCCATTGCTTCCCTCTGCGAAGCCACGGGTGCGGATGTGCGGGAAGTGGCCCGTGCCATCGGCACCGACTCCCGCATCGGTCCAAAGTTTCTCCAGGCCGGTCCTGGCTATGGGGGCAGTTGCTTTCAGAAAGACATCCTGAACCTGGTCTATCTCTGCCGTCATTACGGCCTGGAGGAAGCGGCCAGTTACTGGGAGAGCGTGGTGACCATCAACACTTGGCAGCAGCAGCGCATCGCTCGCCTTGTGGTGAACAGCCTGTTCGGCACCGTGAGCGGCAAGCGCATCGCGGTTCTCGGCTTTGCCTTCAAGGCAGACACCAACGACACCCGGGAAGCTCCGGCGATCCGCATCTGCCGGGATCTGATCGAAGAAGGCGCCCAGCTGGCCATCGTTGATCCCAAGGTCAGTGCGGCTCAGATCACTCAGGATCTGGATCGTCCGCCCCTGGATTCCTCTCAAGCCCCCCACCATGTGCCCCTAGGCGGGGAAGGCACCTGGATCCATTCCGCCACCCCTCTGGAGGCCGCTACTGGGGCGGATGCGGTGTTGATTCTCACGGAGTGGAAGGCATACTGCGATCTGGATTGGTCCGCGATCCACGGGGTGATGCGGCGTCCAGCCTGGTTGTTCGATGCCCGTGCCGTGGCAGATCCGGTGGCGGCCAGGGCCGCTGGCCTCAATGTGTGGCGCGTGGGGGAGGGCTGATCCATGGCACGTCGCAATCTCATCACCGGCGGAGCCGGTTTTCTGGGTTCTCACCTCATCGACCGGTTGATGAATGCTGGTGAAGAGGTCATCTGTTTAGACAACTACTACACCGGTCGCAAGGACAACATTCGTCACTGGTTGGGACACAGCAACTATGAGTTGATCCGCCACGATGTCACCGATCCGATTCGGTTGGAGGTGGATCGGATCTGGCACCTGGCCTGCCCAGCGTCCCCGGTGCACTACCAGTTCAATCCCATCAAAACGGCCAAAACCAGTTTTCTCGGCACCTACAACATGCTGGGCTTGGCACGAAGGGTGGGGGCACGACTTCTTTTGGCGAGCACCAGTGAGGTCTACGGAGATCCGGAGGTGCATCCCCAACCCGAGAGTTATCGGGGGTGTGTCAACACGATTGGCATCCGTTCCTGTTACGACGAGGGCAAACGCATTGCAGAAACCCTCTGTTTCGACTATCAGCGCATGCACGATACGGAAATTAGGGTGATGCGGATCTTCAACACCTACGGCCCGCGCATGTTGCCCGATGATGGCCGGGTGGTGAGCAATTTCATCGTGCAAGCTCTCCAGGGTCAGCCCCTCACCCTCTATGGCGATGGCAGTCAAACCCGATCTTTCTGCTATGTGGATGATCTCATCGAAGGCATGATTCGCCTCATGAATGGATCCCACACGGGGCCTATCAATATTGGTAATCCTGGAGAGTTCACCATTCGTCAGCTCGCTGAATTGGTGCGGGATCGGATCAATCCTTCCCTGCCCCTCACCACCCGCCCCTTGCCCCAGGACGATCCCCTCCAGCGTCAGCCCGTGATTGATCTCGCTCGCCAGGAGTTGGGCTGGGAACCCAAGGTGACCCTGGAAGAGGGCTTGGAGCCCACCATTGCCTATTTCCGCGATCGGCTCGCGGCTGCCTCCAGCTGAGGGGGCTGGCCGTGGAACCGCTCCAGAGCCTCAGGGGCATGGTGGATCTGCTGCCCGAGCAGATCGGCCTCTGGCAGCACCTGGAAGCCCTGGCCCGAGAGCACTTTCGCCGTGCTCGCCTGATCGAGATCCGCACACCCCTGTTGGAGGTGACCGAGCTCTTTTCTAGGGGGATCGGTGAGGCCACCGATGTGGTGGGCAAGGAGATGTACAGCTTTCTGGATCGGGGGGAGCGGAGTTGCACCCTGCGGCCCGAGGGCACGGCTTCGGTGGTGCGGGCTGTGATCCAGCACGGGCTGCTCAGCCAGGGGGCTCAGCGGCTTTGGTATGGCGGGCCCATGTTTCGTTATGAGCGTCCCCAGAAGGGGCGACAGCGACAGTTTCACCAGATTGGGGTGGAGCTGCTCGGGGCCGCCGACCCCCGCAGTGATGTGGAGGCCATCGGGATTGCCTGGGATCTGCTGGAGGCCCTGGGCCTCAACGATCTGACCCTTGAGCTCAATTCCCTGGGCACGACAGAGGATCGGCTTCACTATCGGGCAGAATTGGTGCGCTGGCTGGAGGCCCACCTGGAGGATCTGGATCCCGATTCCCAGGCTCGTGTGCACAGCAATCCTCTGCGGGTGCTGGATTCCAAGGATGCCGGCACCCAGGCCCTGCTGGCCGGAGCTCCCCAGTTGGGGGATGCCCTGGGGGGGGAGAGCCACAAGCGCTTTACCCAAGTGCGCCAGGGACTAGAGGATCTCGGCATCCCCTTCCGCCTCAGTCCACGGCTGGTGCGCGGGCTGGATTACTACACCCACACCGCTTTTGAAATCACCAGCACCCACCTGGGTGCCCAGGCCACGGTGTGCGGCGGCGGGCGCTACGACGGCCTGGTGGAGCAATTGGGTGGGCCCTCCACGCCCGCCGTGGGATGGGCCCTGGGGCTGGAGCGATTGGTGTTGCTTTTGGCCCAGCGGCCGGGGGCCTCAACGGCGTCACCGCCCGATCTTTACGTGGTGAATCGGGGAGAGGCGGCTGGGCGCTGGGCCCTGGCTCTCACCCGACGCTGGCGCTTGGCGGGGCTGGCGGTGGAGCTGGATTTGAGTGGCGCTGCCTTCGGCAAGCAGTTCAAGCGAGCCGATCGCAGCGGCGCCCCCTGGGCTGCGGTGATCGGCGACAGCGAGCTGGCTGAGGGAGTGGTGGTGCTGAAGAACCTGCGCGGCGATACAGCAGAAGACAGGAGACTGTCGCCGGACGCTGTGGCCGTGACGCTCGCAGCACCCCATCAAAAAGCGGACCCCTAGGATCCGCTCTGAGCATGAAAAGGTGGGCTGGGATCAGGCCGAACCCACGGCCACATAGGACCCATAGAAGAACAGGCCTACCACGAAGATGACCGCCATTCCTCCCGCCGTGGCCACCAGCCAGAGGGGAAGGACGCCTTCTGTCCAGCGGCTTTTCCAAGCCACGGCCGGACGACCATCGGGAAGCCTGTCGGGGATCCGACCATCAGGGAGGGCAGATTTCTTGCTGCTCATGACTCAAGAGGGGTGGGAAAGCGTCAGTTGAAAAAGTAGCTCGAGAACAACACACCGGTGACAAACACCAGAAGCAGCCCCAGATAAAGGCTGGTGCGGTTGAGCTCAACCGGCAGGTTGTTGGGATTGGAATTGCGTTGAAGGCCCATGGGATCAGCGGCGCACGAATTGCATGGCGGCCAGGGCTCCCAGGAAAAACACCGTGGGGATGCCGAGAGCGTGAACAGAGAGCCAGCGCACCGTGAAGATCGGATAGTTGCGCGGCGTGGTGGGGGCGGTGGATTGAGTCATGGCTTATTTCAAGCGCAGATCGAGGGACGATTTGGCGTCATAGCGCTGGCTCACCACCGGGGCCTTTTCCTCCTGAGCTTGGAAGTAAGCGTCGGGGCGAGGGGTTCCGAAAGCGTCGTAGGCCAAGCCTGTGGACACAAAAAGGA
>JBJTUM010000170.1:0-13904 GCA_046080725.1 Cyanobium sp.
CCACCGCAGCGACCCAAACCAGCGTGGACACGCCGGCATTGGGTCGCCTGCAGCTAGAGAACGGCTATCCCACAGCCGCCACGGCCCGCAAGCTCTACGACGCCCAGGCCAAGACCATGGGCGTGCGCAACGGCGACGTGCTGCTCTACCGCACGCTGCAGGACAAGGCGGGGATGCTCACCCCCAACATCACCACCCTCTACGCCTTCAGCTTCTGGGACCTGGCCAAGCAGGGCCCCCTGGTGGTGGAGGTGCCTGCAGGGCTCACCGCCGGTGGAGTGCTCGACATCTGGCAGCAACCGATCACCGACATGGGCCAGACCGGCCCTGACAAGGGCGCCGGCGGCAAATACCTGATCCTTCCGCCCGGCATGGCCGATCCGGTGGCCCCGGGCTACCGGATCGTGCGCGCCACCAGCAACCAGATCTGGTTCGGCACCCGGGGCCTCGATCCCGACAAAGTCGTGGCGGAAGCCACCGTGCGCCGTCACCGGCTCTACGGCTGGAACCAGCGCGACAATCCACCCACCAACGCCTATGTGCCTGTGGGGGGCCGCGACTGGCAATCGGCCCAGCCCGCCGATCTCTCCTACTGGCGTCTGCTGAGCGAGCTCTATGCCAACGAGCCCGTTGCACCTCGCGACCGCCTGATGTTCGGCCTGCTGGCGCCCCTGGGGATCAACCCCGGCCAGCCCTTCCAGCCCGATGCGCGCCAAGCCAAGGTGCTTAACGAAGCCGCCCAGGTGGGGGATCTCATGGCCCGCACCATCGCCTACGACAAGCGCACCCCCGGTTCCACGGTCTACCCCGGCAAGCACTGGGAGTACGCCGTGCTGTTCGATCTCAACCAGGAATCCACCGATCAGCGCCGGGTGCAGTTCGATGAGCGCAGCTCCTGGTTCTACGAGGCGATCGGCATGTCGGCGGGCATGCAGGGGCGCATCCTGGGGTTTGGCCAGGTGTATCTGGAGGCCTCGAAAGACAAGGCCGGCCAGTGGCTCGATGGCGGCCGCAGCTACCGGATGCGGGTGCCGGCGAATGCCCCGGTGAAGCAGTTCTGGTCGATCACCCTCTACGACAACCTCAGCCGCGGGCCGCTGATCACCGACCAGGGCGCCGCCGACATCAGCTCCCGCAAGCAGGATCTGGCCACCAACCCCGATGGCTCAGTGGATGTGACGTTTGCCCCGGTGCGGCCAGCCGGCGCAGCCAACTGGATCAAGACCACCCCGGGCAAGGGTTGGTTTGCCTACTTCCGCTTCTACGCACCCACCGAGACCTACTTCAGCAAGGCCTGGCAGCTGAACGACATCGAACCCCTCAAGCCATGAGGCGTCATCTTTCTAGGCTGGTCCTTACAGCCCTCACGGCCCTTGTCCTGCATTTGCCGGCACAGGGGCAGCAGGGGGATTTGAAGGTGTACGGAGCGGGCGGTCCTGCTCCTGCAATGCGGGAAGCGGCGACAGTCTTTGGAGGCAAGAGAGGGTTGACCATCGAAATCACCGCTGGGCCAACTTCAAAGTGGAAGGAGGAAGCCATGAAGGATGCAGATCTCATTTTCAGCGGTTCCGAATCCATGATGACGGATTTCGTGCGCAGGGAGCTGCCAGGACTGATCGACCGTGCCACGATTCGAACCCTGTACCTGCGACCCTCTGCGATTCTTGTTCGGCCAGGCAATCCCAAGAAGCTCAAAGGGGTCAGAGACCTTGCCCAACCCGGCTTGAAGATTCTGGTGGTTGAAGGTGCCGGGCAAGTGGGCATGTGGGAGGACGTGGCAGGGAGAACGGGTGAAGTGGCACTGGTCGATGGCATCCGGCGCAACATTGCCTTTGTTGCCTCCAATAGCGGCGAAGCCAAGAACCATTGGAAGAGTGATTTGAGCTACGACGCATGGCTGGTTTGGACGATTTGGCAAAAGGAAGACCCTGCTGCTGCCGATTTGATCCCCACCGAGAAGGACTACACGATCTACCGCTCCTGCGGGGTCGCCACAACCCATCGCTCTGCGAACAAAGGGCTTACGAAGGAGTTCGCTGATTTCCTGCAATCTGCGGAGGGTCAACGGATCTTCGTCAAGTGGGGTTGGTTGGCGCGATAGATGGGTCGTCCTCGCGCTGGTGGGCTCTTTGAGGCTGCCCCAGAATGTGCAGATCAACGCCAGGGCGCGGGATCACCCCCGGAGTAGCCGTGGTTGATGCAGGAGGTGCATTGGTCAAGAGGTGTGTTGGGCTGATCAGCTTGATCGGGCTCCTGCTGATCCCGCCTGGGGTACGGGCGGAGGTGGGGGTGGGTCCGCGCTCCATCCTGCTGGGGCAATCGGCGGCGTTCAGCGGGCCTTCCGGAGCCCTGGGACGGGAGTTTCGAGAGGGGGCCCACCAGGTGTTCGATCAGGTGAACGCCCAGGGCGGCATCCTCGGCCGGCAGATCGTGATGGTCTACCGCGATGACCGCTATGAGCCGGCCCTGGCCCGACGCAACACCCAACGCCTGATTGCGAAAGACAAGGTGTTCGCTCTCTTTGGCTATGTGGGCACCCCCACCGTGAAGGCCGCTCTGCCTTTGATCGTGCAGGCAAAAGTGCCGCTGGTGGCGCCCCTCACGGGCGCCCAGCTGATCCGCTCGCCCAACAACCCTCTGGTGTTCAACATCCGCAGCAGCTACCACCAGGAGATCGAGGCGATCGTGCGCTACCTGCTCCGCTACCGCCGGCGCTCCATCGCCATCGTCTATCAGAACGATGCTGAGGCCTGTGGCAGAAGCCACCGTGGAACGCAACTCCAGCCACACGGAGGAAGCGGCCCATCGGGTGGCCCTGGCCCGGCCGGATGCGGTGTTGGTCATCTCCTCCTATGGCACCGTGGCCAGCTTCATCCCCCAACTGCGCCGGCAGGGGAGTCGGGCCCAGGTGATGAACGTGTCGTTTGTGGGCAGCAACGCCTTGGCTAGAGCCCTGCCGGCGGAACACCGCCATGGGGTGGGCATCAGCCAGGTGGTTCCCTTTCCCTGGAATCCCCAGGGTGCCAGTGGTGCGCGACTATCAGAACACCATTCGTCGCAACAACAGTGGAGCCCAATACGGCTTCTCCAGCCTCGAGGGCTACATCGCCGCCTCGATGCTCGTGAGGGCACTTGAGGCCACAGGGGCCGATCTCACCCGGCAGCGCTTTCTGGCCACCCTCCAGAGGCTTGGCCCAGTGGATTTGGGGGGCTACGCGGTGCAGAGCCAGGGCAGCGATTTCGTGGAACTCACCTTTCTGGTGGGTCGCGATGGGGCGTTCATCCACTGATGCTGATGCCTGAATTGCTGCTCAGGGCGGGGGTGCCCCTGCTGTATCTCAGCTTCGTGGTTCTCACGATGCTGGCGCTGCTGCTGGCTCGCTGGGTGAAGGCGCGCGGCAACCTCCACATGCAGACCAGCCTGCTCAGCCCCATGGGCTCCCTCTACACCCTCACCACCGCCTTTCTTCTGTCCAATGTGATCTTTCAGTTCACCAACCTGCGCACCGCCGTCACCCAGGAGGTGGTGACGATCAACAAGCTCGGGGCCGTGCTGTCGGTGCTGCCGGCGGAGTAGCGCATCGAGGGTCGGCGTTTGCTCTACGACTACGGCGAATCGATCGCCCGGGATGAAGCGCCCAGCATGCGCCTGCGCCGGCGCAGTGAGCGCACCCAGGAGGCCATCGACCGGTTGCGGGATTTCCTGGCCAGCTCGGATGCCTCCCCACCGCCGGATATCCCGGTGACCCCGGAAGCGGCCAACTATCTGCGCAAGGCCAGCGATTTCGGCTTCGACCTCATCGATGCCCGGGAGCAACGGCTGTCGCTGGCCCGGGAAACCTTCCCCGTGCGGCTCTGGATGGCGATTGCGGTGATGTTCTTCGCCCTGGCCCTGTTGGCCTTCCTGGTGCACGTGGGCCCCTGGACCACCACCTGGGTGGCCACGATCCTGCTGCTGGCCGCGCCGGTGCCAGCGGTGATGTTGTACGTCTACAGCAAACCGATCAGCAATGGCCTGATCGACATCACCGCCACCGTGGAGCGGGTGTTGGAGCGGAGCCTCTAGCCATGGCCAGGCTGCGCAATGGGAGCCCGCTGCTCGCCCTGGTGCTGGCCCTCAGCGGTTGTGCCCCAAGCCCCCCCCGCACAGCAGACACGGTGGTGCTGCAAGGCACCAGCAGCACTTTCGCGGCCCAGGCCTACCTGCGCTGGTTCAACCAACTGGCGGTGAAGGAGGGGATCAACGCAGAGATCGCCGTGATGGGTTCCGGCCAGAGCATCCGCACCTTCCTGGCGGGCGGCACCGATTTCGCCGGCACCGACAGCCCCCCTGCGGCGGCAGAGCTCGAGGCGGCCCCCAAAGGCATGCTGGCCTTCCCGGTGACGGCCGGGGCCATCGCCGTGGCCTACAACCTGCCCGGCTGCGATCTGCAACTCAGCCGCACCCAACTGGTTGATCTGTTCCTGGGGCGGATCAGCAATTTTGCCCAACTCGGCTGCCGCAACCAACCGGTGGTGCTGCTGCACCGGGCCGATGCCTCCGGCAGCACGGCGAACTTCACCGCCTCCCTGGCCGCCATCAGCCCCGCCTGGCGCGCTGGCCCCGGCATCGGTCGCCAGATCACCTGGCCGGCCGGTCGGCCCGTGCAGGGCTCCGATGCCATGGCGGAGGCGTTGGCCGCCACGGCGGGCGCTGTGGGCTACATCGAATCCGCCTACATCCGCACTCCCCTGCAGGCTGCTGCCCTGCAGAACCGCCAGGATCAGCGGGTGCACCCCACAGCGGCCGCTGCCGCCCAGGCCGTGGCCAGCATCGAGCTGGATGACAATCTGCTGGGTAGCAATGCGGATCCGCCCAACGGCTACCCGATCGTGAACCTCAACTGGATGCTGCTGCCGGCCCGGGGCTTGGGTGATCGTCGGGAGCCGCTGGGCACCAGCCTCCGCTACATCCTCAGCCGCGCGGGGCAGGACGACGCCGAGTTGCTCGGCTATGTGCCCCTCCCGCCGGAACTGCGGCAACGGGCCCTCCAACAGCTCAACCAGCTGGGCCGTTGATGCGGAGATCAAAAAAGCCAACCAGATAGTAGGCACACACCAAGGGCACGAGCACTTCATGGAGCCGGCGCCGGCGCACCACCGCCAGGAGCAGACAGAGCAGCACAAACACCAGATCGGGAGCAAGCGCCGCCAGTCGGGCGGCCAAGCCCACAGGCGGAGCGAGCCATAGGCTCCAGGCCATCGCCCCGGCCACATAGGAGCTGGCCACCAGCCAGAAATAGCGCGACTGATCCGCGTAGTAGCGCCGCAGATCCAGCTCGCTGGCGCCATCCGGCAGGGCGCTGCAGGCCAGCAGCACCACCAGCAGCAGCTCCAGCAGCAACAGCAGCACCGGACCCAGCCGGGTGAGCAGGGCCGCCTTGCCGAAGTCTTAGTAGGCAAACCAGAACTGCAGGATCAGCAGCACCGACAGCAGGGCGGTGCTGGGAGCCAGCCAATCCCACCGCACCCGGTTGCGCTCCCGCAGCAGATGGTGAACGCTCGTGGCCAGGTTGGAGAGGGCAAGGCCCACCAACACGGCCACCACCGTGCGCAGATGGGAAAACTCATTCATCGCTTCGGCTCCTGCCTGGCTGGATGGGGCACCGCCTCATAGCGGTAGATCTGCTGATGCTCGCGCATCTCCAGCGTGCGGCCATCGGCGGCCATCCCAAACTCCGGGCCCACCAGCACCGCCCCGGTGAAGACGAACGACACCGCGCCATCGGCGGCCACCTTGGAGCCCACCGGGGTCACGGTCCAGCCGAAATCGAAGAGGGTTTGCCCCTCCTGCCGGCGCAACGCGAGGGGGCCCAGATCCGGGCTGCGGTAGTGGCTGGCCAGGCGCGCCGCCAGCAAGGGATCGGCGGGCAGGGTGAGCCCCTTGGCAAGGGCCTCCCGCTCAGCCGCGGCGGTTTCCACCAGCTGGACCAGCTCAGCCTCTGCCTTGGGGCTGCCGTTGAACACCATCTCGAGCACACGACGGTGGACCAGCTCCACAAGACGGTCGCCCAGGTCGCCATTGGTGAGCACCACGGCGCCCAGATCGTGCTCCGGCAGCCAGAACAGGAGGCTTCGATAACCCAGGAGGGCGCCATTGTGGGAGATCACAGGGATGCCCAGGGACCGATCCACCTCCAGCATCAGGCCATAGGAGCGATCACGATCGATCGTCACCCCGGGCTGCCACCGCTTCTTCAGAGCGGCTGTGGAGAGCAGGCGGCCCCCATCCGGCAACAGCCCCCCGCGCAATTCCAGAGCCACGTAGCGCAGCATGTCGTTGGCGCTGCTCCACACCCCTCCGGCGGGGCGAGAGGCCACCACAGAGCGATTCACACCAGGATCGATCGCCGCGGCCTTGCCCGACAGGGATATGCCATGGGGCTGGGCCAGATTGGGCTGGGCCAGGGCCCGATCGAAAGCCAGAGTGGTGGACTCCATCCCCAGGGGACGGAACACCAGCTCCTCCATCGCCCGGTCGTAGGCGACGCCCAACTCCAGATCGGGATGGGCCACCCGGGCCGCCAGATAGCCCCCGGCAGCGGCCATCTGGTTGCTGTACTGAAACACCGCTCCTGGCGCGCTGTTGGGATGCAGCCGGACCATGGCAGCCAACGCCGCCTCGGGGGTGTGGAGATCACGGTTGAGAAGAAAGACAAAATCGCGCCGCGGCACGCCGCTGCAGGCACAGAACAAATGGCGCACCTGCAGCTGGTCGGCCGCCGCCGGATCCGCCAGCTGGAGCTGGGGCAGCAGAGGCCGCACCGGCGCGCTCCAAGCCAGCCGCCCCTGGTCCACCAGGCGGGCCGCCATCAGGCTGGTGAGGGGCTTGGTGGTGGAAGCCACCATGAACAGGGTGTTGGCATCGGGCCGCTGGCCCCCGCCCAGCTTGCGCTCGCCAAAGCCCTCCGCCAGCACCACCCGATCCTTCTGCACGATGGCCAGCGCCACCCCTGGCACCAGCAGCTCCCGCCGGGCCTGCTCCACAAACGCCCGCAAGGTGGCCAGCCGTGCACCATCGAGGGGGAGGGCCCGGCGACCAGCAAAGCTTTCCCGCTGGTAGCCCGGCGCCTCCACGCTGCCCACCACCTCCAGCACAGCGGCGGCGCGGCGCTCCGCATTGGCCGCCGAGAGGTCTTGCAGCACCAAACTCCAGTGGGTGGGTGAGCGCTGGCGCAGCAGGGTGACGCGGCGGCCGGCATCCGCTTCGCCGGCTCCAGCGGCATAGGTGAGCGCGCGGCGCTCCACCCAGCCCAGCGCATCCGGCAGGGGGGCCTCCCCCTGCAGCGGGGGTGGGGTGACCCCCAGCTCCCGCCACAGCCGCGCCACCGCCTGCTCCCCATTGGCCGCCTTCGCGGCAGGCACCAGCAACACAACGATATGGGAATCGCGCTCCGGGGGCACCAGCACGCTGAGAGCTCCGCGGCGGCTCAGGCTCCAACCCGCCGGCGCCTCCAGGGCTGCTGCCGATGGCGCCGCCAAACCCGCCGAGCCGGCCACGCCCAGCAAATGCAGCAGGATCTACCAGGCCAACAGCCGGGGAAACGGTCGAAACATCTCTATAAAATCAACGTTGAAGTTGTGGCGCTCAGGCTACATTTGCTCTCCATCTGCCTTGCCAGGCCAGCATGCCGACCCGTTTCCACCACCTCATCGCCAGGGCCTGTCCTGCTGTCGCGGTGGCCCTGGCCCTGGCGGGCGGGGCAAGCGCCGCCGCCCCGATGGTGAGCCGGGTGGAACTCAGCGACACGGTGAACCTGAAGCTGCGCGACTGGCGTTCCCTGCACCCGAGCGGCGCCGGTGCTGGTCTGCCCCTGGTGCTGCTCACCGGGCTCGGCAACACCGCGGCCGTCTACGACGACCTGGCGCCCCTGCTGGCCCGCCGCCAGCCCGTGGTGGCCCTCACCCGCCGGGGCTTCGGCGGATCCAGCGCCCCCGCCACCGGCTACGACGTGGGCTTCGTGGCGGGGCTGGCGGGGGCGCAGGCGAAGGCATCCATCCCTTCGGGCCTGCAGTGCAGTGGCGTGGAGCTGGTGTCGCTGCTGCAGCTGGCGCCCCGACCGCTCCTGGAGCTGCGGTACGCCAGCCCCTACAACTTCCTCGGCACCACCTTCTATCCCTCTGTCGAGGCCCGGTTGCGGTGCCCCGTGGCCATGGCCCTGCAGCAGGTGCAGCAGGATCTGGCCAGAGAGGGCCTGGGGCTCAAGATCTGGGATGCCTATCGCCCCCTCGCCGTGCAACAGCAGATGTGGGATGCCATCCGGGATCCGCGCTACGTGTCGGATCCGGCGGTGAATGCGGGGCGCCACACCCGGGGCACCGCCGTGGATCTGACCCTGGTGGATCGGCGGGGCCGGGAACTGCCCATGCCAACGGACTTCGACGACTTCACTGAAGCCGCCCATCAGGACGCGCCGGGCATCAGCAAGGAACGCGCCGCCAACGCCCGCCGCCTTCGGCAGGCGATGGAACGCCGCGGCTTCCTCCCTTTGCCCACCGAATGGTGGCACTTTGATTGGAAGGACTGGGAGAGCCTGCCCGTCGTGACGCCTGGCCCCTGACGGCGCAGGGGGCAGGGGGAAGAGCAGGACCGTGCAGAACCTCTCGGTTCCTGCAGGGGTGGGGTACGCGCGGAACCCAGGTTTTTACCGTCTAAGCAGGCAGCAGAACGCCCATTCGACGTCCCAGAAGACGATCGGCTGCCCGACTTCGTTCTTCCTCACCCTTTGCAACTCCCATGGCTGCAACAGACATTTCCCGGACCGTCGGCACCGAAAACGCCGAGATCAAGGTGGGCCTCGGCCTCACCATGGACTCCAAGGCCACATCCACTAACACGGCCAAGGACACCACCGTGAGTGGCGTGGCCGCCGCACTCGCCGAAACCACAGCCAATGCGGGCGTGCTCAACAGCACGATCGAGGTGGGCACCAAGGGCACCCTCACCGGCTCAGAGAGCGGGACGCTCACCGCCACCGCCGTCAATACCACCGGCCCCAGCACGGCCACGGCCATCAACTCGGGCCCGACAGGCGGCTTCATCAACACCAACAAGACTCCCAACATCATTCAGACCGGCCTGGAGGCCGTTCTGGTGGGCACCGCCGACAGCAGCAAGATCTCCAGTGGCGCCGGCTCCACGGAACTCCTGCTGGATGGGGCCCGCTGGCCACGGCAACGATGCCATCACCGTGGGGGCTGGGGGAGGAAATCTGATTGATGCCGGCTTTGGACAGAACCTGATCACCAGCCTTGGGGGGGCGAGCAGGGACACCTTTGTGAAAGCGAATGCGGGAGCCGCCCTGGATGCGGCAGATCGCCAATCGTTCGCTGAACGGCTGGCTGATCCAGCCTTCTGGAATGCTCTTTCCAGCCAGCAGAAGCAAGACCTCTGGAGTACGGGGGACTACCGCGAGAACGGCTCCGTCAAGGGCCGGATCGACACCACCATTGGCTTTGACCCCGGGGCCGGTGGCGACACGCTGGCCCTCAGCAGCTCCCTGGCGTCGATGACCCAGAGCTACTGGGAGAGCAAGGGGGCGATCTTCGGTGTGGCCAACGGTGCGCTCCAGGTGGTGGAGGGCCCTGCCAACAGCACCATGGGGGTGATCAGCGGAACCCTGGCCGACATCCGCGGCCTGGTGGGCACCTCGGGATGCTCCCTGGCCTATGCCACCGACACCCGTCAGTTGCTGTTCGACGCTGATGGCAACTGGTCGCAGGGATCCCGGAGCATCGGCCAGCTCTCGATGAGCGATGGCGATGCGCTCCGCAAGGACAACATCCGCTTCGCCTGACCCACCCACCCTGCCGCCCGACCCTTGAGCTCACCTTTTCAACTGCTGTCCCCCCACGCCCTGGAGGGGGGATTCCGGGAGGCCCTCGACGACCTGCGGGATCTCCCCCCGGGGCAGGTGCTGGAGCGCCACGGCCTGCTGCGCCCCCTGGCCCGGGAGGCGGTGCTCGCCCAGATCGCCCGGGAGGTGCCCTTGTCGGAGGCGGAAATGGAACGGATCCCGGAGGAGGCGCCCGTCGACCTGGTGCGACGGCACAAGTGGATGGAGGAGCACTACGGCCCCCAGGTGGAGGCCCGCTTCCTCGAACGCCGAGGGGATCTGGAGCGGGTGGTGTTCCGCACCATTCGGCTCCGGCAACTGGGGTTGGCGGAGGAGTTGTATCTCCGCCTGCTCGACGAGGAGGAGAGCTTCGGCGATCTGGCCGCCCTCCACTCCATGGGCGAGGAGCGCTACACCCGGGGTTGATGGGCCCCATGCCCATCAGCCAACCCCATCCCAACGTTCGCTCCAGCACGGTGGATCACACCCTCCTGATCCTGCGCCTCGAGCACCGGATTCCCGCCGCTCTGGATGAGGCCATGCGGCAGCACCTCCTCCAGGAGCTGATGCAACCCGACCTGGAAGCCGCCGTCGACACCCTGCTCACCCGATGGAGAGACACCGATCCGGCATGACCGATCCGATCCAGCTGGAACCGCTGCTGCGGTGCTTTGCTCTGCTCGCCGATCTGCCCCCCGATGTATTCGCCCACCTCGCCCGCCAGGCCCACCTGGTGCGGGTGGAGCAGGGGCAGGCCCTCTGCCGGGCCGGTCAGGCGAGTCCCTCCGTGTTCTTCCTGGTGGAGGGCACCGCCCGGTCGGTGGCCATCTCACCCCGGTTGCCCTCGGGCGTGCAGACCCTGCAGCGGCTCCCTTCCGGGGCGGTGCTGGGCCTCACCGGGCTGGCCAGCGGGCGGGGCTGGGAAACGCTGATGGCCTCCACCGAGCTGGTGCTGGTGGCCATTCCTCAGGACGCATTTCGAGAGGCGATGGAGGCTGCACCGGCCCTGGGGCAACGGATGCGCGCGTCGGTGGGGCCGGAGGAACTCTTCGGCGTGCTGGAGGCCCACTTCAAGGAGGATCCCCGGCCCCTGTCCCGCTCCCTGGTGAAGGCCACCGTGCGGCTGGCGAAGGCCACCGTGGCGGAGGCCTGGCCCGGGCCCGATCAACATCCACCGGGCCATCCACCGGAGCTGGCCCCCGATCGGCTCTGGCTGATCGCCCAGGGGGCCGAGCCCCCGGGAACCCCCTTCGATCCAACCCACTGCGCCGCTGCCACCGGTCCATACCGGCTGCTGGGGATCCTGCGGGATGGGTTGGAGGCCCTCCTGGAGCCGGTGGCCTCCGGCAACGGGGCAACGGCGGGGGGCCTGCAGGGGGATGCGGCCCGGCTGGAGGCCTGCTGGCAGCAGAACCGCTCCGAGCTGGATCCCCGCCAACTCCCCTTGGCTCCCACCCCCGCAGGCTCGGGGCGGGTGGGGCGAGCCGTTCGCGGGGCTGGCCTCCGCCCGGTCGCTCAGCAGCAGGCTGGTGGCCAGCCAGACGGAGGCCCCCGTGAGGAGGCCCTCCAGAGACACGGTGGCCCGTCCATCCCGGGGCAACCGCAGCCTGCCGAACAGGTGCCTGGCGTTCATGCGGAGCAGACGACGCTTCTGCCCCTGCTTACTCAGCGCAACGGCCCCTGATTGGCTGGTGATGCGAACTGCGGCAGGGACGCCGCTTCTAGAGTGCTGATGCCAGAAAAGGGCGAAACCAGGTGTGATGATGCCCTTCCTGCCCCTGGCTCTCCAGGCCCCCCATGCCCATCTGGAAGGCACCCTGCTGCCCTATGGGTTCTTTCTGGTATTGGGCCTGATCTACCTGGCGGCCCTGGCCGCGGATCGGCTGGCCGAACGCCTGCGGTTGCCTGTCTCGGCGGCCATCCTGCTGCTGGGCCTGGCCATCAGTCGGGGGATGGCGGGGATCCACCACGTGAGCACGCTGCACGTGGAATCGATCCACCGGATCAGCCTGGCCCTGCTGATCTTTTATGCCGGCCTGGGCACGGATCTGCGCCGCATCCGGGGGACGGTGGGCGCGGGCCTGCGGCTGGGAACGCTGGGCGTGTTGCTCACCTTGCTGATCGTGGGCCTGGTGCTGAAGCTGGCGGGGCCGGCCCTGGGGGGTGAGGGCCTGGCCATGCTTCCCTTCGCGGCGGCCTGGCTGGCGGCCTGTTGCCTCACCCCCACCGACAGTGGCGCCCTGGAGGATCTGCTGGAATCGCTGGAGCGTGGACTGAGCCGCCGCCTGCGCCACCTGCTCCACTTTGAAGCGGCCCTCAGCACCCTCTCGGCCCTGCTCCTGTTTGGGTTTCTGGCCGGCTTCTTCCACGCCCACAGCCCCCACGAGAGCATGGGGCTCGGTGGGGAAACCGCCAAAGATCTGCTCTCCCAGGTGAGCCTGGTGGGCCGCCACGTGCTGGCCGGCCTGCTGGCCGGCGGGCTCGTGGGCGCCCTGGCGCCCTGGCTGGTGGACAAGTTGGTGCGCTCCGAGCAGCAGCTCCTGCTGGTGGCCATTTCGCTGGCCTTCGTGGCCTTTGGCTTAGGCCAGCTCTTTGGCGGCGGTGGGCTGCTGGCGGTGTTCATCGCCGGGGTGTGGCTCTCCAACGGCCACTACCGCCTCAAGCGCTTCGACCAGCACGCCCTGGAGCGGGTGATGCATCCGTTCAACACCGCCGCCGAGCTCTCCGTGCTGTTGCTCCTCGGCTTTCTGGTGACCCCCACCCACCTGATCCGCATGCTGCCCCTGGGGGTGCTGCTGGCCCTGGTGCTGCCCCTCGCCCGAATAGCGGGGGTATGGGTGTCGCTGGGGGGCCAGGCCTTTTCAAGAGCGGAGCGTTGGGTCGTGGCAGGGTGCGGCCTGCGGGGGGCCGTTCCCCTGGCCCTGGCTGTGGCCATGGCCGAGGAACTTCCCCATTTGATGGGCGTGCCCGGCGAAAGGGCTGAAAGCCTGGGTGCCCTGCTGCTGGCCCTGATTTTTGTGGTGGTGCTCTTCAACCTCCTGCTGCAGACGCTGGTTGTATCAATTGCAACGAAAACGGCATAGATACCTATCCTCCCGTCTTGACCCACACTCCAAATTCGCTATACTTTTTCCAGATTTCCCCTATCTTGCCGATGCGCAGATTGGTTTCAGTTGCTGCGGTTGCTGCCCTGGTTCTTCCTCTCGCCCCGTGGTCTACAGCCCAAGCCCAAACGGCTCGCACGGGCTACCGCCCCACGGTTTCCGTGCCGGATTTCAAGAACAACGTCACCGGCACCTGGTGGTGGCAAGGCCCTGTAGCCCAAGACCTTTCCCATGCCCTGGCAAACGAACTCACCAGCACGGGTGATCTGCAAGTGGTGGAGCGGCGCAACATCAACCAGGTGCTCAGCGAGCAGGAACTCGCCGAATTGGGAATCGTCAACAAAGCCAGCGGCACGGCGGCCAGCAAAGGCCAGATGAAGGGTGCTCGATACATCGTTCTAGGAACGATCACCTCTTACGACTCCACCACCAATGTGGACAGCAAGGGGAACGGCATGAGTTTCCTTGGATTTGGCGGCAACAAGCAATCCACGGTCACCCAGGACTACGTGTCCATCGACGTGCGGGTGGTGGACAGCACCACCGGCGAAGTGGTGGGAGCTCGCACGGTGGAGGGCCGGGCCAGCAACACGGTGGAGCAGAAAGCGAGCGGTGGCAGTCTGTTGCCCGGAGCCGCCATTCTGGGAGCTCTGGTGCCGATGAGCCGTGCAGGCTATGCGGCCACCGCTGCGGCGGGCACCCTCAGTTTCTCCAACAACTCCACCACGGCCACGCGGACCCCGGCTGCCAAAGCGATCCGGGCGGCCCTGATCGACGCTTCCAACTACGTCAGTTGCCTGCTGGTGCCCAAAAACGGCTGTATGGCTTCCATCCAAGCCCAGGACCAACAGCGGCGCCAGAACACCCTCGGCACCCTCAAGCTGGAATGAGGGCATGAGATGAAAGCGATGGTTCAGGGATTGGA
>JBJTUM010000171.1:0-5523 GCA_046080725.1 Cyanobium sp.
CATTGGCTGCATGTGGATGGAGCCATCGGGGCCGTGTTTGCCCTGGTGCCCCAAACCCAAGCCCTGCTGGCAGGCATCAGCCAGGCGGATTCGATCACTCTCAACCCCCAGAAGGTGATCGGCATCACCAAAACCTCCTCCCTCCTGCTGGTGGCCCATCCCGCCAACCTGCAGGCGGCCTTTCACACCGGTTTGCCCTACATGGAACCCAGCTGGGGAGGGGGCCATGGCGGGGAAGAGGGGTTGCAGGGCACCCGGCCCGCCGAAATCCTCAAGCTCTGGCTGGGTTTGCGCCAACTGGGGTGGCAGGGGGTGGAGACCCTACTGACTGGGGCGCTCCAGCGGCAGCGCCAACTCCATTCTCTTCTGTCCGGGGAATCTCGGCTGCTGCTCCAGAGCGGTTCCCTCCATCTGCTCGCCTTCCGGGTGGAAGGGGCCGATCCAGCCCTTACCGACCTCTGGAGCCAGACCACGCGCCAGGCTCTCCTGGAGCATCGCCTCATGCTATCCCGTCCCCACTACCAAGGCCATCACCACCTCAAGGCCGTGCTCGGCAACCCCCACACCTCCCCGGCCCACCTGGAGCAGCTGGCCCAGGTGGTACGCCACACTTTGCCCACCGTGTTGTCCAGATGAGTTCCCCTTCCCCACGCCCCCGCTGGGTGGCCCTGGTCACCGGGGCGGTTTCGATCCTGATCGGCCTGCTCTATCTGCTGATGGTGATCCTGCTGGACCGTTCCGGCCCCCTCCGTCCTCCCCCACCCGAGGCCTTCGGGAGCTTGGCCCCGGCTGCGGTGGCAGCTGCAAGCCCTTCTGCTGGAGGGGCTCCACCACCCGCTGCAAGGCCAGCTCCAGAAACTGGCGCAGGGCCCCTTCCCGACGGTTGAGGTTGAATTGCTCCTGCAGCACCTCCTGCACGCCCCCATCGCCCCAGTCCTGGTTTTGCTGGAAGTAGGTGATGAAGCTCTGGCCTGCCACCCGGGTGAGCCAGGCCGCGCTGACCGCCTGGATCGCCCGGCTCACCAGCAGCACAGGCAGCTGGAGGGTGAGCGCACTGGTGAGCAGGCCCACCCCCCCCTTGATCAACCCCAGCCCCGCCAGAGTGCGGCCCACTGAAACGGCCAGATCCTGGGCGGATGATCGGCTCAGCTGCACCCCATACACCTTGCCGATCTCCATCACCATCTGGGCATTCACCGCCGCCGTACCCAGCAGGTCGATCCCCGGTAGGGGTGTCACCATCAGCACCCCGGCGCCGATCCACATGTAGCGATCCACGATCCGCTCAGCGTCCTGGCGCCGCTGGCGATCCAGCAGCTGCCGGCTGGCTTCCCCCAGCTGCCGGCACTGCAACAGCAGATTGTCGGCAATCAATTCCTCCCCCTCGGCGTGGAGCACCGCGGCCATGCGCCGCACCAGCGCCTCCACCTCCGGAGTGGGTTGGTAGGGGCGTCCTCCCGGCATCGGCACGCTCTGGGGGGCGGAGCTCACGGGCACCACGTCCTCTTTGAGGAGGCGGCCGGCGCAGCGGCGCCGCAGCAGGGTCAACAGGCGCTGCTCCTCCTGCTCCCCCCGGAGATCGCACTTGTTGAGCACCAGCAGGAGCCGTTTTCCCACGGTGGCCAGGGTTTCGAACACCTCCCACTCCGCTGCCCGCAGATCCCCATCCACCACCAGCAGCAACAGATCGGCCCGGGCGGCCTGCCGCCGTGCCGTTTCCTCCCGTTCCCGTCCCGCCTCTCCCGCCTCCAGGATGCCTGGGGTGTCTTCCAGGATCACAGCCCGGCTAAGGCCCTGCAGGCGGAGCCGGTAGCGAGTCACGCTGCGGGTGGAGCCCATAGGGGCTCCCACCGTGCCCACCAGCTCCTTTAGGAGGGCCCGGATCAGGGAGGTTTTGCCGGTGGAGCCCGTGCCGAACACGGCGATCACCACATCGCCCCGCTCCAATTCCGCCTGCATGCGTTCCCGCTCCTGTTGCAGGGCTTGGCGCTCCACCGCATCACGCACCTGCTCGAGGGTTTGATCGATGGCCTCGAGGTTGCGGGCCGCTGCCTCCCGCCGATTGCTGGCCTTCTCCGCAGGCAGCCCCTTGCGCTGGGTTCCCGAATGTCTCAGCGCCTGGAACCAGGGCCATCCCAGCTGCACCAGGGCCAGCACCACCGCCGCCACCACCACCAGCAGCAGGGGACCCACCAGCCAGCCCGGCAGCCAGTAGCTCAATTGCCAGAGCAGTTGGTTCACACCCTGCAGCACCACGCCCACGAGAAGGAGCACCACCAGGGCCACCCCAATCCAGAGCCAGAGTCGGAGACGAGGCATCAGGCCGTCACTGGGAAGGGGACGTGGAGCGGATGATCTCGCCCCAGAGGGATGCGGCCAGTGCGCTGGTGGCCTGGCTCGGGGTGTTGTCATCGTTGCCCAGCCAGACGCCCATCACCCACTTCCTGGACGGATCGAAGCCCACAAACACCAGATCCCGCCCCTCATTGGTGGTGCCGGTTTTGCCTCCGATCCCTGGGTGCACATAGGCGGCCGTGCCGGTGCCGCTGCTCACGACACCTTGCAGCATCCCCTGCATGGTGCGGGCCGTGGCCTGGCCCATCGCCCGGCGCGACACCGACCGGGCGGCCTTTGCGGAGGCACCGCGGCAGAGGCTTCCCTCCTTGCTGGCGGCGCAGTGTTCCCCATCGGTGAGTTTGCGGATGGTGCTGGGTGATTGCCAGAGCCCATCGTTGGCCACGGCCAGATAGGCCGAAGTGAGCTCCAGCAGGGTGACCTCACTCTGGCCGAGCACAAGCCCGGGCACGGGTTGGAGGGGGCTGGTGATGCCCAGATCCCGCGCCTTCTGCACCACCGCCTCCAACCCCACCTGCCGACCCAGCCGCAGGGCGGCGGTGTTGCTGCTGATGGCCAGGGCCTGCCGCAGGCTGATGGTGCCCCCACAGCCGCTATCAAAGAATTGCCCCTGCCATCGCAGGGGACCGCAGCCAATGCCATCCGTGGGCCGGGCGCCCCGCTCAATGGCCAGCACGTAGGGCACCAACTTGAACGTGCTGCCCGGTTGGCGCAGGGCCATGCTGGCCCGATTGAACTGGCTTTGCCGGTAGTCGCGCCCTCCGGCAATGGCCAGGATGCCGCCGGTTTTCTGATCCAGCACCACCACCGCTCCCTCACTCACCCCCAAAGACCGGTTGGCCTCAATGCGCTGCCGTAGCAGCCGCTCCACCGTGGCCTGAAGGGCTGGATCCAGGTGGGTGTCGATCAGAAAGTTGCCCTCGGAGGCCACGTCCTGCCCCACCAGATTCTCCAGATCGCGTCGCACCTGATCGCTGTAGAACGGTGCCGCCTGCCGTTGCACCCCCCGGCAGGCGCCACCCGCCAGCTGGATCGGTCGGCGGCGGGCCCTGCGGGCTTCATCAGCCCCCAACCGCCCCGTTGTCACCATTTTGTTGAGCACCCCGTTCCGTGCCTCCAAGGCGGCTGCGGGATTCACGCAGGGATCGTTTCCGTTGGGGGAGGGCAACAGGCCCACCAGCAGGGCCGCTTCCTCGGTTTGCAGCTTCCCGGCTGGTTTATCAAACAGGCGCCGGGAGGCGTCTTCAAATCCCCACCCCGCCCCGAGGTACACCCGGTTGAGGTAGCTCAGCAGCAGATCCCGCTTGCTGAACCGAGATTCCAGCTGAAGGGCCACCAGGAGCTCCCGCCATTTGCGGTCGAGGGTTTCGCCCTGCCCCACCAGAGTGGGATAGAGGCTGCGGGCCAGCTGTTGCGTCAGAGTGCTTCCCCCCTCCAGCACCCGTCCTCCCAGGATGTTGGTGAGCAGGGCCCGGGCCGTACCGATCGGATCCACGCCCGGATGCCACCAGAAGCGGCTGTCCTCGCTCGCGAGCAGGGCGTCGATCAGCACAGGCGGATAGTCGCCCAACCGGCCTAGCTCCCGGTGGCGCTGATCTTCCGCAGAGGCGATGGGCCGTCCGGAACGGTCGTAGAGCACCAGCGGCCCGCGCACGCCAGCCAGGGATCCATGGATGGGCATCCGCAGGGCGGAAAGGGCCAAAACCGCCAGCGATACCCCCGTGAGGGCAGCGAGGGTGATCCCTGCCCGTTGCAGGAGCCGCTGCAGCTTGGGGTTGCTCAGGCGCTCGAAGCTCAGTTGTGGCAGCCCGCCTTCCTCCTCCGGGCCAAAACGCACCTGATCCCCATGGCGGAGCACCAGTTGCTGAACCCGCCGTCCGCGCCACCAAAGGCCATTGGTGGAGCCGCAATCGCTCAGCAGCCAGTGGTTGCCATGGCGCTCCAGCAGGGCATGGCGCCTGCTGACGGCCCCATGGTCCAGCGGCAGGTCGGAGTTGGCGTCGCGACCAATCGTGTAGCAGGAGCCATGGAGCACCACCTGCCGTGGGGGCTGGCTGGGCACATGGAGCTCCACCTCCGCGGGCCTGGCGCTTTTAGCCACGGGTGTCCTCTGCGGAGCCGCGCGGGCGGGAGAGATGCACGAGAAAACACAACACCGCCAGGTTGATCGCTACATCCGCCAGGTTGAAGATGGGGAAGTCAATCGGCACCAGCGCCAGAAAGTCGATCACAGCCCCCATCCTCCAGCGGTCGAGGCCGTTGCCTAAGGCTCCCCCCAGCAGGAACCCCAGGCCCAGGCTCTCCCAGCGGCTGCTGAGGGGTTGGCGCAGGATCCAGAGCAGCACGGCTCCGCTGGCCAGCAGGCTCACCAACGCCAGCAGGCGGGGGGCCTAGGTGAACAGGCTGAAGGCGGCTCCGGTGTTGTGCACCAGCTGGAGGTTGATCAGGCCCGGGAGAAAGCCCCTCGGCAGGCCGGGGGTGAGCTGATCGAGGGCCCAGCGTTTGCTCACCTGATCCAGCAAAACCACCCCCAGGCCCACAGCCAGGGCGAGCCTCCTGAGGAGTGTGGGAGATCCCCTCATGGGGAGACCAGCAGCACGCGGCGCAGCAACCAAGCCAGCACGCCAACGGCACAACAGAGCAGAAGTTGGGGGAACAGGGCCAGGCCGTAGCCCAACACCAGGGTTCCCGTGCTTCCCCCCCATCGGCCCGCTAGGCCGCCCAGAACAAGGTTGGCCAGGCCACAGAGGTGCATCACCAGCAACCCCAGAACGGCCGCTCCGGTCAGGGAGAGGGGTCCATCCATGCCACTCTGGCGGGCCAGCTTTCCACTTAGCCAGGCGGCCGGTAGGAACCCGGCCAGATAGCCGAAGCCTGGATCCAGGAGATAGCCCAGCCCACCGCCCTCGTGGAACACCGGGATCTGGAACAGGCCCATGGAAAGGTAGGCACAGCGGCGATCAGGGCCATGCGATGGCCCCCACCAGGGCGATGAGCAGAAGGGCCGGCACCTGCAGGGTGACGCCCAGGGGCCTCAGCCCCCAACCTCCCTCCGTGGGGAAGGGAATGGCCGCAGACACCAATCCGCCGGCCAGGATGAGGAAGAGCCCAGCAATGGCGCCGCTCCAGGTGGCAAGGGCCCGTAACACGTCTTTGAATGGAAACGGC
>JBJTUM010000172.1:0-3820 GCA_046080725.1 Cyanobium sp.
TTGCCTTGGCTTCGGGGATCGCCGCCGGTTCCAGGCCGATCTCCTTCAGGAGGGAGAGCTGGGCTTTGATGAGTTCGTTCACGGCTTCAAGGCCGAAGTCGATCGCCTCGATCACATCCTGCTCAGGGAGCTGATCGGCACCGGCTTCCACCATCACCACCCCATCGGGGGTGCCAGCCACCACCAGATCGAGGGCGCTGCGCTGAATTTCTCGAAAGCTGGGGTTGAGCACAAAGTCGTCGCCGAGCAGACCCACCCGCACGGCGGCCATGGGGCCATGGAAGGGAATCTGAGCGAGCAGGGTGGCCATGGAAGCGCCCGTGACGGCGAGCACGTCGGGCGGCACCCGCTCATCTAGCGACATGCAGGTGGCCACGATCTGCAGGTCGTCCCGCATCCAGGAGGGGAAGAGAGGCCGCATGGGGCGATCGATGAGGCGGGCGATCAGCGTGGCCCGCTCGGGGGGGCGGGATTCCCGTCGCATGAAACTGCCGGGAATGCGTCCGGCGGCGTAGAGCCTTTCCTCGTAGTCGCAGATGAGGGGAAGGAAATCAATGCCTTCGCGGGGATTGGAGCGGGTGGCTGTCACCAGGATGGCGGTATCTCCGCACTCCACCATCACGGCGCCGCCCGCCTGAGGGGCATAACGGCCACTGGTCAGCCGGATCTCCCGGCCATCAAAGGAGATCGACTGCGTTTGTCCTTGCACTGGGCGTTATTGCTTCTGAGTCATTTTTGATTCTTACACTTCACGCCCCACCCCTGTCGGGTTTACCAGCTCGACTTCACCACGCCCGGCAGTTCACCCTTGTGGGCCCGCTCCCGCAGCTGGTTGCGGCACAGGCCGAAATCCCGATAGACCCCCCGGGGCTTGCCGGTGGCCCAGCAGCGGTTGCGCTGGCGGCTGGGCGCACTGTTACGCGGCAGTGCCTGAAACTTGCGGTGGATCTCCAGACGCTCCATCGGATCGCTGGCGGCCTCCATGGCGGCCTTGAGGGCCGCACGCTTGGTGGCGAAGCGCTCCACCATCTTTTTGCGCTTCACGTCGCGCGCGATCATCGACTTTTTCGCCATGTGGCCAGCAGGAACAATACGGATTTCTGGAGCTTAACCCTTGGGCCGGCTTGGGCAGAGATCTGCGATCAAGCATGCGTCACAGGCGGGCTTGCGGGCGGTGCACACGGTGCGGCCCTGGTGGATCAGGCGGATCGAGAGGTGTTCCCACGCGCTCTGGGGCACGAGCTTCATCAGATCGGCCTCAATGCGGCGGGGATCGCTCTGATGGGTGAGGCCCAGCCGTTGGGCGAGGCGCCGCACGTGGGTGTCCACGGTGAGGCCCGCGTTGATGCCGAAAGCCACGGCCAGCACCACATTGGCGGTTTTGCGCGCCACCCCCGGGAGCGCAACCAGCGCCTCCATGGAGGCCGGCACTTCCCCGCCGTGGCGCTCCATCAGCAGGCGCGAGGAGCCCACGATGGCTTTGGCCTTGTTGTGGAAAAAGCCGGTGGAGCGGATGTAGGGCTCGACCTCTTCCGGCGGCACGGCGGCAGCGGCGGCCGCATCGGGAAAGCGTTCAAAGAGGGCGGGGGTCACCTGGTTGACCCGCGCATCGGTGCACTGGGCCGAGAGCATGGTGGCCACCAGCAGCTCGTAGGGGGTGCGCCAGTGGAGGGCGCAGGTGGCATCGGGGTAGAGCGTCCCGAGGCGCTCCAGCAGCAGGGGGGCACGGCTGCGGGCGCTCGGGAAGGGGGCCATGACCTAGCGGCCGAAGAGCTGCTGCACCATGGGCAACTGGGAGGTGTCCTTCACGATCAGCACCAGCGATAGACCCACCAGAAGCACAAAACCCGACTGCATGAAGGCCGTTTGGAACTTCTCCGGCAGGGGGCGGCCCCGCAGGCCTTCGAGCAGGAGCAGGGCGAACTGGCCCCCATCGAGCAGGGGAAGAGGCAGGGAGTTGAGCACGGCCAGGTTGATGGAGATCAGGGCGGCGAAGAGAAAGAGGCTGCTGCCGCCCTGGTTGGCGAGGGAGGCCCCCATCTCCACGATCTTCACCGGGCCCGACACCTGGGAGGCCGTTTCCCCGAAATGGGTGAAGAGGGTGATGAATCCCTCCACGGTGCGCTTGGTGAGCGTGAGGAAATCGTGGTTGGCCTGGCGGAAAGGCTCGAAGGGGCCCTTAGGCGCACGGAAGGCCTCGGTGCCGAAGGGCTGGAGCTGAGCGCCGATGCGGCCCGTCCCGCCCAGATCGGCAGGGGTGAGGGTGAGCGCCACGGTGCGCCCACCACGCTCCGCTTCCAGCTTGAGGGGGATGCGAGGCGAGGCCTTGATCTGCTCCACGAAGCCGGCCACCGCCTCCTGGCCGCTGGCCACGGGCTGGTTGTTGAGGGAGAGAATGCGATCCCCTTCCTTGAGGCCGGCCTGGGACGCGGCCTGGCCCGGCTGCACGCCCGCCACGAGCACCCCCGGCGAGGTGCTGAAGCCCGCGGGGATGCCCAGGATCAGACCCTGGCCAAGGAGCACCAGGTAGGCCAAGAGCAGATTGGCGAGAACGCCGGCGGCGATCACCAGGGCCCGCTGGGGCAGGGGCCGGTTGCGCAGAAGATCGGGGTCGTCGGGGGGGAAGGCGCTGGAGGGATCGTCGTCGGGAAACGACACGTAGCCGCCCAGGGGGATGGCCCGCAGGGCGAATTGCACGCCCCGGCGCTGGCGCTGGAGCAGGGCGGGACCAAAGCCCACGGAGAAGCCGCTCACGCGGATGCCCTGCCAGACGGCCGCAAAGAAATGCCCCGCTTCATGAACCACGATCAAGCCGGCCAGGATGGCCAGGGCTGTGAGAACTCCCATCAGGCGGGGGTGTGGCGAATGGCGTTCATTCTGGGGGGTGGAACGGGCTAGGGGGAGGCGGAGAGCCGGTCGGCGCCGAAATAGGGCACCAGCGCTGCTGGCAGCCGCACGGAACCATCGGCCTCTTGACCCGCTTCCAGAAGAGCTGCCATGGTGCGCCCCACCGCCAGGCCACTGCCGTTGAGGGTGTGCACCAGGCGGGTGCCCTTGCCGTCGTCTTTGCAGCGGATGGCGCTGCGGCGGGCCTGGAAATCCCCGCAGGTGCTGCAGCTGGAGATCTCCCGATAGGCGCCGGCGCCGGCAAGCCACACCTCCAGGTCGTAGGTGCGGGCGGCGGAGAAGCCCAGATCACCGGTGCACAGCTCGATGCGGCGATAGGGGAGCTCGAGGGCCTCAAGCACGGCCTCCGCATCGTGGGTGAGCTGCTCGTGGGCCGCCTCGGAGGCCTCCGGGTGGCAGAACCAGTAGAGCTCCACCTTGTTGAATTGGTGCAGGCGGATCAGGCCCCGAGTGTCGCGGCCGTAGGAGCCGGCCTCCCGGCGGAAGCAGGGGGTGTAGGCCACGTAGCGCAGGGGCAACTGGCTGGCGTCGAGCACCTCCTCCCGGTGGAGGGAGGTGATGGGCACCTCGGCGGTGGGGGTGAGCCAGAGGTCGTCGTCGGCGCAACGGAAGCTGTCTTCAGCGAATTTCGGCAGCTGGCCCGAGCCCGTGAGGCTGGCGGTATTCACCAGGATCGGGGGCAACACTTCCTGGTAGCCCCGGCCAGTGTGCAGGTCGAGCATGAAGTTGATCAGGGCCCGCTCCAGCCGGGCCGCCGGCCCCACCAGGGTGACGAAACGACTCTGGGCGATGCGCACGGAGCGTTCGGTTTCGATCAAGCCCAGCCGCTCAGCGATCTCCCAGTGCTCCCGCAGGGTTTCCCTTGGGGCGGGCAGGTGGGGGGTGCCCCAGCGCTTCACCTCTACGTTGTCGG
>JBJTUM010000173.1:0-5986 GCA_046080725.1 Cyanobium sp.
TGACGATGGTTTCGATGTTTCCCGAGGGATCCACCCTCCGCTTCTCCAGCTCCGCAACGCCGGTTCGGGTGATTCGTGCCCTCGGAGGGGGCGGCCAGGGACAGGTGTTCGAGGTGGATTTCGCAGGTGAGGCCATGGCGATGAAGTGGTATTTCCCGAGCTGTCTGCAGCGGGATCCCCAACTCCGCCATCGCCTTGCCGCCTGCATCAGCGCCACCTCGCCCAATGCCAGTTTTCTTTGGCCCATGCTGGTGCTTGATCCCGACAATGAAAGCCAACGGCAGCTGAACATTCCGCCAGGGAGTTTCGGGTATGTGATGAAACTTCGGCCGCCCCAGTTTCAGCCCGCTGTGGCCCATACCGCTGGGCGCCTGCTGATCAGCCTGCAACAGATCCTCCGGGCGTGCTTTCACCTGGTGGAAGCCTTCCATGCTCTTCACAGCAAGGGCCTCTGCTACAAGGACATCTCCCTGGGCAATCTGTTTCTGGATCCAGCCAGCGGAGCTATCCTGATCTGCGACAACGACAATGTTGATGTCAACGGCAGTGAACTCGGTGGTGTGCGTGGCACCGCGGGCTTCATGGCTCCGGAGGGGCTGCTGGGCCTGAGGTGTCCGGATAGCAAAAGTGATCTTTTTTCGCTGGCTGTCCTGTTGTTCCGCCTGCTCACCCGCCACGATCCCTTCCTGGGTCGATTGGAACTGCAGATCCGCTGTTTCGATGAGCCCGCCCGCCGCCGCCTCTACGGCGAGGAGGCTGTGTTCATCTTCTCCAAAGACGACGATCGCAATCGCCCCGATCCCACGGTGCACCCTGCGCCACTGCTCACCTGGCCGATCTACCCGCCCCAGATGCAGGCGTTGTTTCAGCAGAGCCTGGCCGCAGGCGCCCGCGACCCCAGCCGGCGGGCCTACACGGGCCAATGGCTGCAGGCCCTCTCCCGTTGCTTGGATCAGCGCGCCCTCTGCCCCCACTGTGGCCAAGAGGTGTTTCCCATGCCCGGCGCGGGGGCCAGCTGCTGGGCCTGCGGCGGGGATCTGCCCGTCTTTGCCCGCTTCCTCACCCCGGCCGGCCCCGTCCTGGCCCAGCCCGGAAATGAGCTCCATGCCCATCACTTTGATCAGCTGGCCGGGGAGCGGCTGGATCAGCCCCTGGGCCGGATCGAATCCCACCCTCACCTTCCCGGCGTGCTGGGCCTCATGAACCTCTCCACCCAGCCCTGGCAAGGCCAACTCAGCAGCGGTGAACGGCTGCCCATCGCCCCTGGCAAGAGCTGTAATCTGGCCTCCCTGACCCGCCTCGACACCGATCGCGGCACCCTTGCCTTGGTGAGATAGAGCCCGAGATGTTCCCCGACGTCCAACTCAGCCGGCGCCCACTGCACTTCATCTACCTGTGTGATTGCTCGGGATCCATGCGGGCCAGCAGCAAGATGCAGGCCCTGAACCAGGCCATCCGCCAGTCACTGCCCGAGATGGTGCAGGTGAGCCAGCAAAACCCGGAAGCCCAGATTCTGGTGCGGGTGCTGAGCTTTGCCGATCAGGCGGTTTGGCATCTCGGCACCCCCACGCCGGTGGATCAGGTGCTGCAGCAATGGAGGGATCTGGAGGCCGGCGGTCTGACCGCCATGGGGGAAGCCATGAAGCAGCTAGCCGCCGTGTTGCGCACTCCCCCCATGGATCAGCGGGCCTTGCCACCGGTGCTGGTGTTGATCTCGGATGGGGCCCCCACCGATGATTTCCTCGACGGCCTTCGCACCCTCATGGCGGAACCCTGGGCCGCCAAGGCGGTGCGGCTCGCCATCGCCATCGGACACGACGCGGATCTAGAGGTGCTGCAGCAGTTCATCGGCACCGACATCGGGCGCAACGCAAGGCGCCCCCTGCAGGCCAACGACAGCAACACCCTGGCCCGCTATATCCAGTGGGCCTCCACGGCCGTGGTGGGAGCCGCCAGTCAGCCCCGCAGCCAGCCTGGGGGCATGGCCACCACAAACGTGTTGCTCCCCGACCTGCCGCCCACCATCCTCGATCCCAAGGATGTGTGGTGAATTGAGCTGGCTCCCGCCCCGCTGCGAGAGCCGCGTCGGCGCGGCCCATCGACGCCGAGGCACACCCTGCCAAGACGCCAGTGGGCTGTGGTGTTTTTCCGATGCCGACGGGCAACCGCTGCAGGCCCTGGTGGTGTCGGATGGGCACGGCAGCGCCCGATACGACCGCAGCGCGGTGGGCAGCAAGCTGGCCTGCGAGGTGGCCCTCAAAGAGATCGAGAGCCGCCTCGCCAGGAGCCCCATCGGTGGCCCCTCTGATCTGGAGCCATGGCGGGAGTGGCTCGCCCACGGGTTGCCCGATGCCGTTCTGCAGGGGTGGCGCAGGGAGGTGCTCCACCATGGCCAGGTCCATCCAAGAGCGGATGGAGAGCCACCCTCCACCCTGCCCTATGGCGCCACGCTGGGCGTGCTGCTGCTGACGCCCCATTGGTGGGGCTACACCGGCCTTGGAGACTGGGATCTGGTGCGAATCGGCAGCGCTGGACCCGGGGAGCTGCTGAGCGAAGAACCCGCAAGCCCTGGCGGCGGGGAAGCCACCTTCAGTTTGTGCATGCAGGGAGCCGAGCACCATTGGTCGTCGCGCAGCGGCTTGGTGCCGATCGAGGCAGGCCAGGAGCCCTTCACCCTGCTGCTGAGCACCGACGGAATCCGAAAGTCGTGCGGCAGCGACGCCGACTTCCTGAATCTGGCCCGCCACCTGGGGGCGCTACCAGCCTCCGACGATCAGGACCCTCCCTCCCCCCTGGCGAAGGCCCTGGATCACATCAGCAACCAGGGAAGCGGAGATGACGTCAGCGTCGCGATCGCCCGCTGGGGCCAGCCCAAGGACCCACCTCTGCAGCAGGAGCGCTGGCCCTCCAACGAGCCGCTGATCGTGCAGCCCCTCTCAGATCGAGACAGCTTTTAGCGTGGCACCATCAAATACTGACCATTTCCGTTGTATTCACCATCGCAGGTTACGAAGATAGTGCCCAATAAGAGCAAGTAGAATCGCCATATTCTTCTGAATCGGGAATAGGGCATGCCATAATCCAACCCCTTGACATCCTCCTGGGAGGCATCAAATCGATCCAGCCAGGACGTCAGTGTTTGATGGTAATTCATGCCGTTGATATACCAACGCTTAACCGTTTTTAGGTGCCGTGAGTGGCTGGGGAGTGCATCATGATTCCAATACCTTCCGTGCGGGAAGATATATTTGTGTGTGAAGCCAGATGACATATTATTCGGGATTCGCACCGTAATGATATGAATGAGAACCTTGCCGCCAGGATGAAGCATGGTGGAAAACTTCTCCAAGATCTGAGTGAGGTTTCCCACATGACAAAACACACCAATGGAAATAATCTTGTTGAATTTCTCATCGAACTCCACTTCATTCATGTCCCCCTCAATCAAAGTAAAGCGGCCTGAACTCAAGTGGCTTGTGGGGTTTTCCATCTTCTTGCGCATGTATCCACATTGTTGATGGCTGAGATTCAATCCAGTAATTCGTACATTGGGGAATTTAGAAAGAATATAATTCGGCACACACCCCTAACCACAACCAAAATCAAGGATATTATCCCCATCCTCTATTTCGGCTCGTTCAATAAATTGATCGATCATATGGATCTGAGATTCGCGCAGGTCAGTTGCACCGTGCTCCCAGAAGCCCATGCTGTATTTGGGATAGATATCAGGCCAATCTCCCATCATGCGATTAAGCATCTCTTGCGGCATATCATATTGAATCTTCATTAGTTTCCGGGAGGAATCGGCAACCTTATTTGATTCTTTCAACACCCAATCATACGGCGCCAGCAGCCCTGGATATTGCTTGAATAGAAGAGGCATCGAACCATGAAGGATGGCCCTATAGAGATCATCAGGGATTTCCAGTCCATTGATGTAGGCCTCAGCCATGGCCATCTGAATGGTGTTCAAGCCAGAAGCCGCCAGGCGGGTGAGTTTGTAGCGAAAATCACTGACACTCTTGTCCTGCAGATCACTGGGGGAGAAAAGGCTCAGATCCGAGTCAGGGAAGCTGAGTGCTTGGGTCATGAGAAAACTGGCATTACCATCAGTGGTAGCAAGGATGAAGAGGACGACTGACACAGCTCGTGACAACTTCAAAAACCTTCGTGTTTCTTGGGGCTGTGTCATCCCGTAACAGCCTCCCCATAACCCCCCAGGCGACTGGGCAGGGGCCAGCGATGTGCACGCAGCAATGCATTGATGCGCGCACTCGCTTCCGGCAACCTGGTGCTGGGCACTGCCGGAAAGGCATGGTGGGCACTGTGATGGGGCAGTCCGCCCATCCAGGCATTGAGCCAGGGGCCACTGGCCACATCACGACTCGTGGCCAGTTGTCTGAGCCGATGGGAAAGGAGGGAAGATCCAGCAACCTCGTGCGCCTTCTCCCACAGGCCATGGTGTTCCACCAGGCCGCGGTATTGCACAACAACGCCGATCACCCGCTCAAAGACGATCCAGAAGAGCAGATAGCGCAGAACGACTCCTTGGCTGATCGCCAGCGCGAGCATGCCCCCGTGGAAGAGGATCACGCCAACCCCATCCAATCGTTGGGCCGCCTTCAGCCGTGGATCGATGCTGCGCAGCTGCCAACCTTTTCGGGCGGTGTCGAGGATCAGGCCGATCCCGCCAAGAAGCAGACAGCGCACGGCAAAGGGATGGTGGTGCAGCCAGCGTCCGACTGGGCTGGCGCAAAGGGCATCCTGGGGGAGAGCCTGGGTGCGCTCTGGATCCCTGGCATCCAGGCCATTCCAGCGGTGATGGAGGCGGTGGAGCCGGGCATAGGTGGCAAAGGGCCAGGCCATGGGCCAGCTGAGCAAGCATCCCAGGCCAAACTCAAACGACGGCACACCAAAGAGGGTGCCATGCACCATCTCGTGGGTGGCGATCAAGAGCAGGGCATAGGCCAGCCCAGCGCTGATCAAGGCGATCAGCCCCCAGCCACTTGCAGGGAGGATCCAATAGAGGATCGCTTCAGCGGCGAGAACCACCGAGAGGATGATCACTCGACCCCCCGTGACCAGCCGTTCCCCTGACGTGGGCGGACCCTGAAGATCGGCAACGGCCCGCACCATCAAGCCATCGAGCCTTTGCATGTTATGGGCCCAAGACGGGAGGGGCATACCAGAGACTGGCGAGCGGCAGGGCCCAGATCGGGCGGCCAGCGGCGGAACCCATGGGAAGGGCCTGGATGCCGTCGTAGAGGATTACGCCACCGAGGAAGCGATCACCGGCTTGGCTGGCGAAGCGATGCAGGCCGGCGCTGTGGCCACTGTGCAGGCTTGCGGAGGCCTTCACTTCCACGCCAACAAGCTCACCGAGGCCATTGGCGATCACCACATCCACCTCAAGTTGGTCTTTGTCGCGATACATCATCAGATGGTAGGTGTCGTCACTCCAGCTGGCCAGCCGCAACAACTCGGCATAGACAAAGCACTCAAGAGCAGGGCCAAAGGCTGTGCGATTGCTGGTCAGTGTTGCCAGCCTTAGCCCCAGAAGAGCGCTCAGCAAACCGGAGTCCAGAAACTGGAGTTTGGGTGTCTTCACCACCCGCGCTAGCCCATTGGCCGACCAGGCAGGCACGCGCTTGATCAAAAACAGCTGCTCCAGCACCGTGATGTAACGGTTCACAGTCTTGCCATCGAGGCCAAGGCGGGCACCCAGCTGGGTGTAATTGCAGAGCTGGCCGCACACCTGGGCTAGAGCCGTGAGCAGCTGGGGGAGATTCCTGAGCTTGTCCACGGCGGCGATGTCGCGCACGTCGCGCTGAAGGATGGCGTTGAGGTAGCTGCGCGCCCAGGCCTGCCGGCGGCCTTCCGTGCTGCGCCGCAGTGCCTCAGGGTAGCCGCCGGCCAGCACCCGCCGCTCAAGGGCGTCACCCACATCGCGTGCGGCCTGAGCCGGGGAAGGCGCGGGCGGAGG
>JBJTUM010000174.1:0-2523 GCA_046080725.1 Cyanobium sp.
ATCAGCTCGGCGATGCCTTCACCATCAACCTTTGGGGGCAGGAGGGTTCGCTCATCGATCAGCGCATCAAGCGCCTGGTGGATCTGGTGGGCGCCTTGCTGGCCCTGGTGCTGCTGGCGCCCCTCCTGCTGCTGATTGCCCTATTGGTGGCCACCACCAGCTCCGGGCCCGTGTTCTTTGCCCAAACCCGCTATGGGTTAGATGGGCGAACCTTCCGCATGCTCAAGTTCCGCACCATGACAGTGATCGAGGACGGCGCCACCCCCGGGCTGCAGCAGGCCCGCCGCGATGATCCACGCATCACCCCCCTGGGGCGCATCCTGCGCCGCTGGTCGCTCGACGAACTTCCCCAGCTCCTCAATGTGCTTGAAGGCTCCATGAGCCTGGTGGGACCCCGTCCCCACGCAGTCGACCACAACGAGCACTACCGTCAGATCATTCCCGGCTACATGCAACGCCACTCCTTCAAGCCGGGCATGACCGGGCTGGCCCAGGTGGAGGGCTGGCGGGGCGAAACCGCCGAACTCTCCGCCATGGCCCGGCGGGTGGAGGCCGATCTCCGCTACCAGAGGGAGTGGTCGCTCAGCATGGATGTCCGCATCCTGCTGCGCACCGTGCTCAACCTGCGCTCCAGCAAGGCCTACTGAAAGACCACGGCAAGCCCTTTTTTTGGCTTGAGTGATGTTCTTATGCGCATAAAGCCTTGGGAGACGCCAGGCGGATCGACTGTTGTGCGCCGGCAAGATCGTTCTCTCCGAAAGGCATGGTTCCCCTTTGAACCGTTTGCTAACGAGACGCTAGATCTAGCGCACCACATCTAGCGTCGAAATCCATTTGGGTCCTACACGCACCAAAAACACCCTTCCCCCCGCAAACGCTGTGCCAAGGAGGCAAGATCTCGTGCGCAAATGCGCGAGCGGAATGGGTTCCTATTGGGGGTCGTAAAAGCGCTTGCCATCGCTTCGGCGCCCATCGGCGCGGCGCGATGCGCGGCGGGTGAACTGGCTCACGCTGGGGTTGGGCACCAAGGGATCCACATGGGCCACCTGCTGCCATAGCTCCCGCGGCGCCCAACGCACGCTGTGCTCCACCCGGTCGTGGCGCACCACATGGCACCAATGGGTGATGCCGCACTGGGGGCAGAACAGCTCCTCCAGCCATTCGTTGCTCAACACCAGCACCGGATGGGCCTGGATCACCAGCTTGGCCTTCTTGTCGCTCATGCCCCTGAGCTTGAGCTCCTCGGGCCGCAGCAAATGCAAAAAGTATTTACGCCCATTGCCGCTGATCTGTTGGTCTGGATGGGCGGGACAGAATAATTGACGTGATTTGGGCCTCCGTTGGCGCTTGGGATAAGAGGGATTTTTCAGTTGATTTGTTTTTGAGTATCCCGTGTGGTTGTCTGTCTTCACTTCCATCTGATCAGCCGATCAATCTTTCTTGACCATAGGGCTCGTTTGCGGACGAGGTCAAGTGTGATGTGTTTGAGATTACACCGTCAGGGGTTAGGAGAATCTTTCGAAATTGACGCCCACTACAGCGTATCTCCGCTGCCCTCCTCCAGGGCTGTGCGATCGTCGCTTTTGCGCTGGCGTCGTTCCCTTCCACCGCCATGACCGTTCTTGTCACCGGGGCCGCTGGCTTCATCGGCTTCCATCTCTGCAAGCGCCTTTTGGAGCGGGGTACCCCGGTGATCGGCCTCGACAACCTCAACCCCTATTACGACCCCGCCCTCAAGCGGGCCCGCCTGGCCCGTCTCCAGGATCTCTCCACGGCCCGGGCCGTGCCCTTTGCCCTGATCGCGGCCAACCTGGAGGATCGAGCCGCGGTGGAGGCGGCGTTCCGGGGGCAGAGCCTCAGCGGTGAACCCTTGGCCCCCGGCCCGCCGGAGCGGGTGGTGAACCTCGCCGCCCAGGCCGGCGTGCGCTACTCCCTGCAAAATCCCTCCGCCTACATCCAGTCCAACCTGGTGGGCTTCGGCCACATCCTTGAGGGCTGCCGCCACCATGGCATCGCCCATCTGGTGTATGCCAGCAGCAGCTCCGTCTATGGCGGCAACACCAGCCTCCCTTTCAGCGAGCATCAGAGCGTCGACCATCCGGTGAGCCTCTACGCCGCCAGCAAGAAAGCCAATGAGCTGATGGCCCACACCTACAGCCACCTCTTTGGCCTGCCCGCCACCGGCCTGCGCTTCTTCACCGTGTACGGCCCCTGGGGCCGGCCCGACATGGCCCTCTTCCTCTTCACCCGGGCCATGCTCGCCGGAGAGCCCATCGATGTGTTCAACGAAGGCCGCATGGTGCGCGACTTCACCTATATCGACGACATCATCGAGAGCCTGGTGCGGGTGCTCGACAAGCCCGCCAGCCCCGATCCCACCTTCCCAACCGACTCTCCCTCCCCCCCCCCCCCCCCCCCCCCCCCCCCCCCCCCCCCCCCCCCCCCCCCCCCCCCCCCCCCCCCCCCCCCCCCCCCCCCCCCCCCCCCCCCCCCCCCCCCCCCCCCCCCCCCCCCCCCCCCCCC
>JBJTUM010000175.1:0-4364 GCA_046080725.1 Cyanobium sp.
AGAACTCGATCGTGAACTACAAAAACAAATCCCATGCAGTCACCGCCGAAGTGGTGGTGCCCGCCGCCGGTGCCCAGGGGGTGATCGTGGCCGTGGGCGGCATCGCGGGGGGGTGGACCTTCTACTGCAAGGAGGGTCGTCTGCGCTACGTCTACAACTTCTACGGCGTGGAGCACTACGCGATCGACGGCACGATGGTGGTGCCGGAGGGCACGCACCAGGTGCGGATGGAATTCGCCTACGACGGCGGCGGTCTGGCCAAGGGCGGCACCGTGTCGCTGTTCATCGATGGCACCCCCGCCGGCAGCGGCCGGGTGGAGCGCACGGAGCCATTGGTGTTTTCCGCCGACGAAACCTGCGATGTGGGCTATGAGGCCGGCTCGCCCGTCACACCCGATTACCCCACCCCCCAGGGACGCTTCACGGGCAAGGTGAACTGGGTGGAAATCGCCGTGGATGAAGCCGCCGAAGATCTCGACCACCTGCTCAGTCCCCAGGAGCGCTATCGGGTGGCGATGGGGTTGCAGTGATCGGGGATGAAAAAAGTTCTCAATGTCGGTGGCAACAACAAGGCAATTGCCCTGCCGCCCCAATATGCCGACTTTGAGCATCGGCTCCTGGATATTGACCCCAAAGGAGCGCCCGACATCCTCTGCGATGCCCGTCAACTCACCACTCTGGAACCCGATCAATTCGCTGCCGTGTATTGCTCCCACAACCTGGAGCATTACTACCGCCATGACGTGCCCCAGGTGTTGGCCGGCTTTCTCCATGTGCTCCAGGAGGGGGGATTTGCCCACATCCGCGTGCCCGATCTTCAGGCGGTGATGCGTGAGGTGATCGAGAAGAATCTGGATCTCGAAGATGTGCTCTACACCTCACCCGCAGGGCCGATCATGGTGCTGGATGTGATCTATGGCTACGGCGTGGAGATCGCGCGCAGCGGCCACGACTTCTACGCCCATAAAACAGGCTTTACTCGCCAATCTCTTCTGCGCATCCTCCAGGCGGCGGGCTTTCAAGCGATCTACAGCGGTACGGGCAATCGGGAGATTCGTGCCATCGCCTTTAAGGGCACACCCAACCCCGAAGACCTCGCGTTGTTTCACCTCGCCAAGGCCTCCTCCTGAGCGGCAACCCTCAGCGATCCAGGGCCAACCATTTGCGGGCCTCCCGGGCGTCGCGCTCCTGGCCGGCCCGGTGGCCCAAGGCAAAGGCCCCCGCCGCCAGCGCCACCGCCGCCACCATTGCGCCGCCGCGGCTGGGGCTGAGGGGCCCTGTGGGCAGGATCACGGGCACGGTGGCGGCGAGCATGAAGCTGGTGGCCCCCAAGGCTGTCACCCCATACACAGCAGGCTTCACCGTGCGCCGGCTCAAGCCGTGCTTCACCAGCACCACCAGACCCACCAGGGGCACGGCACTGCCCAGGGCCCAGGCCCAGCGCTCCCGGGGTGTGTCGCGCAGCCGGAGCTGGAAGGCGTTGGGACGAGAGGACAGTTCCAACGGCTACTCCCTCCGGGGCGCGCCGCGCCGCTCGGCCAACACCTGCTGCACCCGCCGCCAACCCACCCCGTGGTGGGCCAGGGCCACCTGCAGGTGAAACACCATGTCGGCCGCTTCACCGGCGATCGCTTCCGGGTCGCGGTCCTTGCAGGCCATCACGAATTCAGCGCTCTCCTCGCCGATTTTCTTGAGGATGCGGTTGTCGCCCCCAGCCAGGAGCTTGTTCGTGTAGCTCCCCTCCTCGGGCTGATCCCGGCGCCCCTCAATCACGCGGGACAATTCGGTGCAGGCGTCCGCCGGCGGGGGCGGGGCCTGGTCGCCACCGGCGCTGGGGGGTGTGGCGCTGTCATAAAAGCAGCTGCGGGCACCCGTGTGGCAGGCCACCTCTCCGGCCTGCTCCACCGTGAGCAACAGCACATCGGCATCGCAGTCGTAGCGCAGCCCCTTCAGCCGCTGAATGTGGCCGCTGGTGGCGCCCTTGTGCCAGAGCTCCCGCCGGGAGCGGCTCCAATAGTGCACCTCGCCGCTCTCCAGCGTGCGTTGCAGCGCCTCTCCATTCATCCAGGCCAGCATCAACACCGCCCCGTCCAGCCAGTCCTGGGCAATCGCCGGGATCAGCCCCGCCCCATCCCAGCGCAGAACGGCGGCCAGGTCCTCCGTCAACCGCGCCGCCTCCTGCACAGTGGGCGGCGGAGAGTGAAAAGATGGTGGGGTGGCCACGACGGGCGCGTTTCCAGCTGCAGCGATCCTCCCCCATGCCCAGCCCTTCGGCCCACACCTGCAGCAAGACCTTCTCCGGCTTTCCCTGCACCCACCGCCAATGGCGCCATGGCGGCCATTGCCGCTTCGTGCATGGCTACAGCCGCAGCTTCACCTTCTGGTTCGCCGCCCATCGGTTGGACGACTGTGGCTTCGTGGTGGATTTTTCCAGCCTCCAACCCCTTCGGGAGCGCCTGGCCCGGCAGTTTGATCACACGTTTCTCGCCAGTGCTGATGATCCCCTCCTGCCCCAATGGCAGCACCTCCATTCCCTGGGGGGGCTGGATCTGCGGGTGATGGACAACGTGGGCATGGAGGCCACGGCCCAGTTGGTTTGGGGGTGGGCCAATGAGCTCCTCCATGGGCGGGAGGGAGGCCGGGCCTGCTGTTTTCGGGTGGAGGCCAGAGAGAACGAAACCAATGCGGGCTTCTTCACCGCCATTCCGAAGTGGTTCGCCCTGGCGGAGGGCCCGCCGCGCGTCTGGGAGGCCCCATGAGCGCCGGGCTTGTGGCCCAGCGCTTCGCGACGGCCTGGGCCCTGTTTCAGGGGTTGCTCATCGAGGCCCTGCCCTTTCTTCTCATCGGGGTGGTGATCGCCACCGCTGCCCGCTGGTTGGCTCCGGGCGGGCGGTGGCTGCGCCAGCTGCCTAGCCATCCCCTCCTTGGCCCCCTCACCGGGGCGGGCCTGGGCCTGGCCTTGCCCGCCTGCGAATGCGGCAATGTGCCGGTGGCCCGGCGCTTGCTGGCCGCCGGGGCCCCCGTGGGCACAGCCCTGGGGTTTTTGTTCGCCGCCCCCGTGCTCAATCCCATCGTGCTGGCCAGCACCTGGGCCGCCTTCCCCGATCGCCCCTGGCTGCTCCTGCTGCGGCCCCTCGGCGCCGTGGTGGTGGCGTTGGGCCTGGCCCTGCTGCTAGGGATGCTGGGGGAGGGGGAGTTGCTCACGGGCGATCTGCTGGAGGAGCGGCGCCTCAGCCGCCCTCTGGCCCAACTGAGCCTGCTGGAGCGGCGCAGTGGCCTGCTCGGGGGCGTCGCCACCGAGGCACCTCCTCCAGCCCCCGCTCCAGTGCGACCCACGGCTGCAGAGCTGTTGCGCCATGGCAGCAATGAATTTCTCTCCCTGGCCCTGGTGCTTGTGGTGGGATGTGCCATCGCGGCCCTGGTGCAAACCCTTGTGCCTCGCCAGTGGTTTTTGGCCGTTGGCGGCCTGCCCACGGTCTCGATCCTGGCGCTGATGCTGTTCGCCCTAGTGGTGTCGGTGTGCTCCAGCGTGGATGCCTTTCTCGCCTTGGGTTTTGCCGCCCAGATCACCCCCGGCGCCTTGTTGGCCTTCCTGCTCCTCGGCCCGGTGATCGATCTCAAGCTCTTTGGCCTGCTTGGCCAGATCTTTCGCCCCCGGGCCCTCCTCCTCACGCTCGCGGGGAGCAGCCTGCTGGTGTTGTTGATCGGCCAGCTGGTGAACCTCTGGCGTCGCTGACCCGCCAACCCACCCCTCCATGTCCTCCACCCCCCAGCCACTCTCCCCAGCCCTGCCGCCGCTGCAGCGCGGTGCCCTCTGGCGAGGCACGGCCCTGGCGCTCTGGGGCTTGCTGCTTTTGCGTTCCGCCGTGGATGGCCGCCTCGATCTGCTGCTGCGGGCCGTCTTTCACCACCTGGTGGGCCTGGCGGGAGCGGCACTGGTGGTCCTGGCCCTGGCCCAGTTGGCCCAGGGGCGTCCCCGGGCCAGAGGCGCCCGGGAGCGGGTGCGGCCTGGAGAGCGCACCCTGGTGATCGCCACCGCCCTCCTCACGGCCGCTGTGCTGGCCTGGCCACCGGCCCCCTCCTTTTCCGATCTCGCCAGCCAGCGCCCCCGCGACAACACGGCCGAGGAGGAGCTGGCCTTCGTGTTGCCCCCCTCCCAGCGCAGCCTCACCGAGTGGGTGCGGTTGCTGAGGGCCCAGCCCGATCCCGAGCTGTTTGCGGGCGACCCGGTGCGCATCAGTGGCTTTGTCTGGCCCGTGCCTGGGGAGCCACCCCAGCTGGCCCGGCTCCTGGTGCGCTGCTGCCTGGCGGATGCGGCGCCGGTGGGTCTGCCCGTGCGCTGGGCCGCCCTCGGGCCCCCACCA
>JBJTUM010000176.1:0-3558 GCA_046080725.1 Cyanobium sp.
GTGATCGCAGGGGTTCATCACGCTGCCGCGCACCTCAGGACGGCGCCCCAGCCAACGCTTGCGGCCTGCTTTGCCCAGGCTCGTGTTGCGCTGTTCCGCGTTACCCACCTCCCCGAGGGTGGCGTAGCACTCCCGGCGAACGAGCCGGACTTCGGTGGAGGGCAGCTTGAGGGCGCCATAGTCGCCTTCCTTGGCCATCACCTGGGCGCTGGCCCCGGCGGTGCGCACCATCTGACCGCCGCGGCCCGCGTAGAGCTCCACGTTGTGGACACTCGAACCGAGGGGGATGGCGGAGAGGGGCATGGCGTTGCCCACTTCAATGGGCACGTCTGGACCCGAGACCACGGTCTGGCCGACGCCCACACCCGCTGGAGCCAGGATGTAGCGCTTTTCCCCATCCACGTAGTAGAGGAGAGCCAGCCGGGCATTGCGATGGGGGTCATAGTGAATGGCCGCCACCTTGGCGGGCACCCCATGCTTGTCGCGCCGGAAATCAACGATGCGATAGAGGCGTTTATGGCCACCGCCGCGGTGACGGCAGGTAATCACCCCGCGGTTGTTGCGTCCTTTCAGGCGGTGCTTGGCCACCACCAGGCCCCGCTGACGCCCCCTGCCTGTGATCTCACTGAAATCAGTGGTCACCAGGGTGCGGGTGCCAGGGCTGGTGGGTCGGTAGGAACGGATTGCCATGGTTTACCCCTCAGGACTCAGGAAACAGCTGGATGGACTGACCTTCGGCCAGACGCACGACGGCCTTCTTCACCTGGGCGCGTTTGCCGGCAAAACGGCCTACCCGACGGGTGCGCCGAGGGGGGTTCATGGTGCTGACCCCAATCACCTTCACGGAGAACAACTCCTCCACGGCGGCTTTGATCGCGGGCTTGGCCGCCCGGGGATCCACCTCAAAGGTGTACTGGTTGGCTTCCAGCAGGCGGGTGGCCTTTTCGGTGATGAGCGGGCGCCGAATCACGTCGGGGAGCCGCCCGGTAAAACGCAAAGCCATCAGCTGTAAACCTCCTGAATCTTGGCCAGAGCCCCCTCGTTGAGCACCAGCTTCTGGGCATTGAGGAGATCGAACACATTGAGCTGATCAGCAGCGATCAACTTCACCCGCTCCAGGTTGCGCACGGACAGTTTCAGGGTCTCGCTGGCCCCATCCATCACCAGCAGAACGCGGGCTTCGGGGGCGATATCGAGGCGCTGGAGAGCTGCCGTGATCTCCTTGGTTTTTGGGGCCTGCAGCGCATCTCCGAAGCCCTTGACCACCGTGATGTCGGCCAGACGGCTCATCAGGGCGGTGCGGAGGGCGAGGCGGCGCTCCTTGCGGTTGAGAGACAACGAATAGGTGCGCGGCTTCGGGCCGAACACGATGCCACCACCTGGGCGGAGGGGGGTGCGGATCGAACCCTGACGAGCGCGTCCGGTGCCCTTCTGCTTGTAGGGCTTGCGTCCCCCCCCAGCCACCTCGGCCCGGGTGAGCGTGCTGGCCGTGCCCTGACGGGCGTGGGCCAGCTGCCGCACCACAGCGCGATGGAGCAGGTCTGGGGCAGTCGTTTCCTTGGCGATGGCAAGGTTGAGCTCGGCTTGGCCGCTCTCTTTTCCCTGCCAATCCCGTACAACACATTTGGCCATGGTTCTCCTCCTCAGGTTGCGGCTTGGCTGCCCACCCGGCGTGCCGGGCGGATGTCGAGCAGGGCGCCGGGCTTGCCGGGGACCGAACCCTTCACCACGAGCAGATTGCGGGCCGCATCCACCTTGAGGATGGTGAGACCGCGCGTGGTGACAGGCTTACCGCCATAGCGACCTGCCATGCGCTTGCCGGGATAGACCCGGCCGGGGGTGGTTCCTGCCCCAGTGGAGCCGGGTTCGCGATGGTTTTTGGAACCGTGGGTCATGGGGCCCCGGCTGAAGCCGTGACGCTTCTGGTAGCCGGAGAAGCCCCGACCCATGGTGTCGCCGCGGACATCCACTTTCTGACCGGCCTCGAAGTCGGCCACGGTGACGGTGCCACCGAGCTCGAACCCGTCGACCGCCTCCACGCGAACTTCGCGCAGGTGGCGCAGGGGCTCGTCGCCGGAGCGGGAGAGGTGGCCCTGGGCGGGCTTGTTGACCAACTTGGCGCGGATCTCTCCGAAGCCAAGCTGAACGGCGCTGTAGCCATCGCTCGCAGGACTTTTGATTTGGGTGATGCGGCAGGGGCCCGCTTCGAGCAGGGTGACCGGAACAGACCTGCCCTCTTCATCGAAGAATTGGGACATGCCCAATTTCTTCCCAAGAATGCCAATCGACATGGACGGAGGGGAGAACGCCAGCTGGTTGAAACCTGAAGCCTGTGCCGTCAAGCGGTACTCGGCCACGGGTGGCTGATGTCGGGAACTGCAAGGAAGCAGGCACGGAGCCTGAATCCGGAGCTAGCAGACGAATCAGCGGGCTGGGACTTGTCCAAATCTGGCCTGGACGACCAGAGGTTGAGGCAGTTTCCCGGTGGTGTCCTGGTGCCGAGGCACGGGGGGAGCCACACTGGCCTGGAGGATTGCCACCACTGGCAATCCTGTGCTGCAGCTGGAGGCCCGGCTAGCGGTCGGGCACAGTTATCAGCACAAGAATCAAATCTAGCGCATCACTGAACCCCCCACATCGGGGGGTTTTTGTCAGACTCCTTGGAACTTGCGCTCTGCTGCCATGCCCCTGCTGCTCACGGGCCAGGGATTCCGCCAGGAACTGGAACGGGCCGGGGCCCTTGCCCTCTACGTGCCTTTGGAGGGAGGCAGCGAGACCAGGTTGTTGAGGCGGCTGCGGGCCTCGGGATACCGCGCCCATCTCACGTCCGCCCGGGGGTTGGGGGATCCCGAGGTGTTCCTGTTCCAGTTGCACGGGGTGCGGCCTCCCCACCTGGGCCACCAGAGCGTGGGGCGCACAGCTGCCGTCGGTGACGTGCAACAGGTGCAGCCCGAGCTCGGCCACCTGTTGGAAGGAAACACGCCCGTGGTGCTCTGGCTGCTGGAGGGGCAGGTGCTCTCCACAGCTGAGCTCAACAGCTTGGTGGCCCTCTGCAAGCGAGAGCCCCGGCTCAAGATCGTTGTGGAGATGGGTGGGGCCAGGGCGCTGCGTTGGAAGCCGCTGGCGGAGGTAGCGGGCTGAGGGCGTTTGACTCTGGCTGGCCGTCATGACCCCATCCGACCGGCTGGCTCTTGTGTGGGGCATGGCCTTTTTTGGTGGAGCCCTCGGCCAGGGGCTCGGCAGGGTGAGCGGTCTGCCGGTGGTCATGGTTTTGTTAGCCATCGGCATGTTGATCGGCCAAACCGGGCTTGATCTCGTGCGTCCCGAGGAGCTGGGACAGGGGTTGCAAGCCCTCGTTGGGCTCTTGGTGAGCCTGGTGCTCTTTGACGGGGGATTGAATTTGCGGCTGGCGGGTCGGGATCTACAACGCTCGGTGGTACAGCTGGTCGTGATCCGCGCCGTGTTGGGCCTGGCCGGCGGGGCAGCCTTGACCCATGGGCTGGCGGAACTGCCCTGGCCCCTGGCCATGGTTTTTGGAGCCATTGCCCTCTCCACGGG
>JBJTUM010000177.1:0-3940 GCA_046080725.1 Cyanobium sp.
GCACGATCTCCTGGGTGGCATAGGCCACCGAGGAGAGGGCATCGGAGCTCAGGATCGCCAGGGCCTCGGCGTTGCCGTAGCGCTCCTCGTGATGGGCGCTGGTGGGAAGGGGCTGGCCGATCAAGAGTTGGCGCAGGGAGATCAGCCACGGAACATGCGCCATCAAACGTCCCACCTGTTCTGGAAACCTAGGATGTGTCTGCGTTGAGCCGTCCCTGTGCCGACGATCGGGATCAAAGGGCGTTAAGTTCCTGCCCAAAGAGTTTCCGATGCGTTGTCCCTGTCTTCCGTAAGGCCGTCCTGGCATGCCCTCTCCCCCCAGGACTGCCTAAACCAACTTGAGGCCACGGATCAGGGGTTAAGCACGGCCCAAAGCGCCAAACGGCTTGCCGACGGGGGCCTCAACCGGCTGGAGTTGGCTGCAGGGCGCAGCAACCTGCGCATTCTTTGGGATCAGTTCAGCAATGTGATGCTGATCATGCTCTTGGCCGTGGCGGCTGTGTCGGCCGGGGTGGCCTATGTGGAGCAGAAATTTCCCAAAGATGCGATCGCCATTGTGTTGATCGTGGGTCTCAATGCCCTGCTGGGGTATCTGCAGGAATCGCGGGCTCAGAAAGCTCTTCTGGCCCTGCGGGAGATGGCCCAGCCCCTGGTGATGGTGCGCCGCGATGAGGAATGGCAGCGCCTGCCCAGCGAACAACTCGTGCCGGGCGACCTCATCCGGGTGGAGGCCGGGGATCGGGTGCCCGCCGATGCCCGCCTCCTCGAGAGTGTGGAGCTGGGATTGCGGGAAGCGGCCCTCACGGGGGAAGCCGAAGTGGTGAACAAGCAGGCATCCCTCCTGTTGGAGCCCTCCACTCCTGTGCTGGAGCGCCTCAACTGCCTCTTCCAAGGCACGGAAGTAGCCCGGGGCCGAGGTACAGCTGTGGTCACCTCCACCGGCATGGGCACGGAGCTGGGCCAGATCGCTGAACTGATCAACACCGCCGGCGGAGAAACCACTCCCCTCCAAGAGCGGCTCGATGGGCTGGCCAACGTGCTGGTGGGCTCCGCCTTGGCCCTAGTGGCCCTGGTTGTGCTAGGCGGCTGGTTCCTGGGTCAGCCCCTGCTCAACCTTCTCGAAGTGGCTCTCTCCATGGCCGTGGCCATCGTGCCGGAGGGGCTGCCTGCGGTGATCACCGTCACCCTGGCGATCGGCACCCAGCGCATGGTGCAGCGCGCCGCCCTGATTCGTCGCCTGCCGGCGGTAGAGGCCCTGGGCTCGGTCACCGTGATCTGCTCCGACAAAACGGGCACCCTCACCCAGAACCGCCAGGTGGTGCAGGAGCTGCGGGTGGGCACGGAAGCGGTGAGCGTTTCTGGCCAGGGCTACGAGCCCATTGGCACCTTCACCGCCAGCACCCTTACCCCACCGGCCGGCAGCCACGCCGGCATGCCAGAGGGCTCCCGTGATCTGCTCCTGAAAGCTGGGGTGCTCTGCAGCGATGCCGAACTCACCAAGGAGGAAGACGGCAGCTTTGAAATCCTGGGTGATCCGACCGAAGGTGCTCTTCTTGTGGTGGCCGCCAAAGCAGGCATTGATGGCTTCGCCCTCCGCTCCCATTACCCCAGGGAGGCAGAGATTCCTTTCAGTTCAGAGCGCCAGCTCATGGCCGTCTGGGTGCATGACCAGGATCGCCAGCTGCAGGCTCCCCTGGGCTCAGTGGCTGACGGCTCTCGCACCCTGCTCCTGAGCAAGGGTGCTCCTGAGGTGATCATCGCCACCTGCAGCCGCTGGATCGATGGATCTGGAGTGGTGCCGATGGAGGCCAATGAACGACGTTGGTGGTTGGATCAGGCCAAGGAGCTTGCCGCCAAAGGTCTGCGTGTGTTGGCCTTCGCCTGCGCCCCCCACCACCCCAGTCCCGAGCTAGAGCTTCAGGATCAAGTGTTGATTGGGCTGATGGCCCAGCTGGATCCGGCTAGGCCCGAGGTGGCCCTGGCGGTGAGCCGCTGCCGCGACGCTGGCATCCGCCCCTTGATGATCACCGGTGATCATCCCCTCACCGCCAAAGCCATCGGGGAAGGGATCGGCCTGGCTGGCCCTGGCAGTGAAGTGGTGCTGGGCAGGGAACTGGAAACCTTTGATGAGGCACGTCTCACGGATGTGGTGGCCCAATGCAACGTGTATGCCCGCGTAGCCCCGGAGCAGAAGCTCCGCATCGTGAAGGCACTGCAATCGAATGGCCAGGTGGTGGCCATGACGGGCGATGGGGTGAATGACGCCCCCGCCCTCAAACAAGCCCACATTGGCGTGGCCATGGGCATCACGGGCACCGAGGTGAGCAAGGAAGCCGCCGACATGGTGCTGCTCGATGACAACTTCGCCACCATCGTCAACGCCGTGGAAGAGGGGCGGTTGGTGTACGCCAACATCCGCCGCTTCGTGAAATACATCCTCGGGAGCAACGTGGGCGAGCTCCTCACCATTGCCGCCGCGCCCCTGGTGGGCCTCTTTGGGGTGCCCATGACGCCCCTCCAGATTCTCTGGATGAACCTGGTGACCGATGGGGTACCGGCCCTGGCCCTCGCCTTGGAACCCGGCGAGAAAGACATCATGCAACGCCCCCCTGCCGAGCCCGGTGAATCGATTTTTGCCCGGGGCATCGGCAGCTATATCCTTCGCATTGGTGTGGTGTTCGCCCTGATCACCATCGTGCTCATGGTTTGGGCTTATCGCGCCTATGGACCTGACGGTCCTTGGAAGACCATGGTGTTCACCACCCTCTGCCTGGCCCAGATGGGCCACGCCCTCTCCGCCCGCAGCGATCGCCCCCTGATCCAGGTGCCGCCCTTCTCCAACCCCTGGCTGCTGTGGGCCGTGGTGCTCACCACCGCCCTGCAGTTCGCCCTTCTTTACGTGCCAGCCCTGGCCTCCTTCTTCGGCACCGTGCCACTTTCCGCCCACGATCTGGGGATCTGCATCGGCTTCAGCTTGCTGCTCTTCCTCTATTTGGAGCTGGAGAAGGTATGGCGCCTCTGGCGACGCCGCGCCCGGGCCGATGCCTGATGGGCTGAGTCTGCCCAAAACGTTGGTGGAGGCCCTGCCCCGACTCATCCAGGAGGGGGCAGAGAGACATCCCCTGCTGGGCTATTGCCTGATCACCCTGGGGATGTTTCTCGAAAACCTCTTCCCCCCCATCCCAGCGGAATTGATCATGCCCCTGGGGGGCTACCTGGCCCACAAGGGGCAACTGCAGATCGGTCCGGTGATCCTTGCGGGCCTTCTTGGCACAGTGCTAGGGGCATGGTTTTGGTATGGAATCGGTCGGCTGGTGAATGAAGAACGCCTGGAACATGTCCTGGGCCGCCACGGACGCTGGCTGGGCATCACACCGGAACGGCTGCGGCTCAGCCGCCGCTGGTTCAACCGCCATGGCGCCGCGGTGGTGTTCTTGGGGAGGCTGGTGCCCGGTGTGCGCACGTTCATCTCAGTGCCAGCCGGCATCGAGCTGATGCCCCAACCCCCTTTTTTGGCCTGGACCACCGCGGGAAGCAGCATCCTGGTGGTGATTCTCGCCCTGCTCGGCAGGGCCCTGGGGGAAAACTACCGGAAGGTGCTCCGCTGGGTGGAACCCCTCAGCGGTGTGGCGCTTCAGGTGATCCTGGTGGCCGCCCTTGGATGGGGCCTGCTTGTTTTTGCGCGGCGCCACCGGTCGGATTCTCACTAGTGCTCTCCCCCAGTCAGAAGGCATCCAGCTCCCCAGGACCAAGGGAGCCAGACTTCTCACCACCCTTTTCCTTGCTTTCCTTTTCGCCCTCCGGCGTGACGTGCAGCTGGCCAGCGGTGCGCATTTCATTGATGGACACCATCAGCAGGAGCACCCCCCCCATGCAGGCCATGGAGATGAGGGTGACAGCCCCCCAAAGACGTTTGCGCTTGAGCTCAGCCGTCTCGCGC
>JBJTUM010000178.1:0-3624 GCA_046080725.1 Cyanobium sp.
GGTTCACCGCCCCCCGAGCCGCATGAGGCAGAGCTCCTCAAAGGCGGGCCGCAATAAAAAGGGATACTCCCCCACCCAGAGCTTCAGCTGGGGCAGCCAGCCATCGCTGATGGCTCCGATGCGGCTGAAATCCTTGCGATCGCTCAGCACCAGGCAACGCACCACCATTCCCGCACGGATCGTCTGGTGTTTTTTCTCCATGGGGAAGCGCAGCTGGCCGATGGTGCCCTCCTCGTCCTCCAGCTCCAGGCAGAGCCAGGTGCGTCGATCTTCCACCATCTCCAGCCGGCCGCTGCGGTCGGTTTGTTCCCTGCGTCCCTCCACCACCTCCCGGGTGAAGAGATCCGCGATCTGCCCCTCGAAGATGGCGGCCGCCGGATAGCGGCGAAGGGTGGCATTGTGCCGGCCCGCCTCCACGATCGGGCCCCAGAGGATGTAGAGGATCGTGACCACCCCCGCCATCAGCCAGAGTGAGGAGAAGCGGCTGTTGAAGGCCAGGGTTTGGCTGATGAGCAGCAGCAATACCCCGCCGATCAGGGAGATCAACAGCCGCTGCAGCAGCTTGGTGGGATCGCCACTGCAGGCATTGAACTGGGGGCCAGTGGCCACAGCTGGAATGAGCCGGGCCTGTTCGCTCGAGGTGACCGGGATGAGCATGAGGTCGCGAACGCGCGGCGGCAGCGCTCTCGAGAGAATACGGGCCCCAGCTCTGCCCTGTTGACCTGGCTCAGAGCAGCCTCTCCAATCCGTACACCAGCCCTTCCAGGGCACGCACCCGTCGCACCGTCAGCAGCACTCCGGGCATGTAAGCGGAGCGGTCGATGGTGTCGTGGCGGAGGGTGTAGGTCTCGCCTTGGGCGCCAAACATCACCTCTTGATGGGCCACCAGCCCCGGCAGGCGTAAGGAGTGGAGCCGCAGTCCGCTCTGTCGTTGCCCGCCGCGGCACCCCTCGAGCGTTTCGTGCTCCTCCACCTGGGCGGCATTAAAGGGTTTACCCAGCTCTTCGATCAGCTCTGCAGTTTTAAGGCAGGTGCCGCTGGGGGCATCGGCTTTGCGGTTGTGGTGCAGCTCGGTGAGCTCGCAGAAGTCGTAGAAGCGGGCGGCGGCGGCAGCTGCCTGCTGGAGGAGCACCATGCCCACGGAAAAGTTGGGAATCACCGCCCCACCCATGGAGGCCTTCTCGGCGAAGGCAGCCAGATCCGACAGCTGATCCGGGCTGAGGCCCGTGGTGCCGATCACAGGGTGCACGCCATAGGCGATGGCCCCCCGGGTGTGCTCAAACACCACGGAAGGGTGGGTGAAATCCACGAGCACGGCCCCCCCGCCTGGGCCGCTCTGACGTACGGCCTGGCTTGCCTGGCAGAGGGTGCCCTCGAAATCGGCGGTGAGGGCCACCTCGAGCTCCCCGAGGCCCAGTTCCAAGCCCACATCCTTTCCTTCGCTGCCAGGGGTGGTGTCGATGGCCCCCACCAGGATGCAGTCCGGGGCGGTCTGCACGGCACGCACCACCTCGGCGCCCATCCTCCCGAGGGCCCCGGCCACCACCACGGGGATGGGGGCCGGTGGGGAAACGGTTGGAGAGGTCATAGGAGCGAGGCGATCTTGGCGAGCCTATGGGGCAGAACACCGTCCTTTCTCAGACTTGTGTAAAGCCTCTCCTCTGTGGAGCACAGGGCCGGCCCCCCCTGCGTAGGCTTCTTAATATTGCTCAACCATCACCGCGCATGTTCACCCAGGTCCGTTCCGCCTCCCGTCGGGTCAGCCCTGAGTCCATGAACGGCCGTCCCCTGATGAAGGCGGTTTACGTGGTGCTCGAACCCCAGTATCAGAACGCCCTCACCACCGCCGCCCAAAGCATCAATGAGGGTAATCCGGCCCTAGCGATCGAGCTGTCCGGCTACCTGATTGAGGAGCTGCGCGACCCCAAGAACTACGCCGATTTTTGCGCCGATGTGGCCCAGGCGGATGTGTTCATCGCTTCGCTGATTTTTATTGAGGATTTAGCCCAGAAGGTGGTGGACGCCGTTGCACCCCACCGGGATCGCTTGAAGGCCGCCGTGGTGTTCCCCTCCATGCCGGAGGTGATGCGCCTCAACAAGCTGGGCACGTTCTCTATGGCCCAGCTGGGCCAGAGCAAGAGCGCCATTGCCAGCTTCATGAAGAAGCGCAAGGAGAAGGGCGGCTCGGCGGGCTTCCAGGACGCCATGCTCAAGCTGTTGAACACCCTCCCCACCGTCCTCAAATACCTGCCGGTGGAGAAGGCCCAGGATGCCCGCTCCTTCATGCTCAGTTTCCAATACTGGCTAGGCGGCACTCCGGACAACCTGCGTAATTTTCTCTTGATGCTGGCGGATAAATATGTGTTCCCGCGCAGCAGTGAGGGGCGGCCCGTTCTCCAGGTGGCGGATCCGGTGGTGTTCCCGGACTTGGGCATCTGGCATCCTCTGGCACCAGGGATGTTTGAAGACCTCAAGGAATACCTCAACTGGAGTGCCAGCCGCCCCGACCTCAGCGAGAAGGCCCGCAAGGGTCCGGTGATCGGTCTGGTGCTTCAGCGCAGCCACATCGTGACGGGCGATGAGGCCCACTACGTGGCCGTGATTCAGGAGCTGGAATATCGGGGGGCCACGGTGATACCGGTGTTTTGCGGCGGGCTGGATTTCAGCAAGCCCGTGAATCAGTTTTTCTACGACCCCATCCACCCGGAGGTGCCCCTGGTGGATGGGGTGGTGAGCCTGACGGGCTTTGCCCTAGTGGGCGGCCCTGCTCGGCAGGACCACCCCAAAGCCATCGAGGCCCTGCAGCGCCTCAACCGGCCCTATATGGTGGCTCTTCCGCTTGTGTTCCAGACCACTCAGGAGTGGGAGGAGAGTGATCTGGGGCTGCACCCGGTGCAAGTGGCCCTGCAGATCGCCATCCCCGAGCTGGATGGGGCGATCGAGCCGATCGTGCTCAGCGGCCGGGATGATGCCACCGGCAAGGCACACACCCTTCAAGACCGGGTGGAGGCCATCGCCGAGCGCTCGATCCGCTGGGCCTCCCTGCGGCTCAAGCCCCGCCCGCAAAAGAAGCTCGCCATCACCGTGTTCAGCTTCCCGCCGGACAAGGGCAACGTGGGTACGGCGGCCTACCTGGATGTGTTCGGCTCCATCCATCGGGTGTTGGAAGAGATGCGCTCCAAGGGCTATGACGTCACTGGCCTGCCCCGCTCCAGCAAGGAGCTGATGGAGGCCGTGCTTAAGGATCCCGAGGCCCTGGAAGGGGCCCCCGAGTTGGCCATTGCCCACCGCATGACAGTGGAGGAGTACGAGCGGCTCACCCCCTATGTCAAGCGGCTGGAGGAGAACTGGGGCAAGCCCCCCGGCAGCCTCAACAGCGACGGCACCCACCTGCTGATCTACGGCCGCCACTTCGGCAATGTGTTTGTTGGGGTGCAGCCCACCTTCGGCTACGAGGGGGATCCCATGCGCCTGCTCTATTCCCGCAGCGCCAGCCCCCACCACGGCTTCGCCGCGTACTACACGTACCTGGAGAAGGTGTGGGGCGCCGATGCGGTGCTGCACTTCGGCACCCATGGCTCCCTGGAGTTCATGCCCGGCAAGCAGATGGGCATGAGCGAAACC
>JBJTUM010000179.1:0-11667 GCA_046080725.1 Cyanobium sp.
GACCAGCCCACAGCCGACCTGCTCACCCAGCGGCTGCAGATCCATGAAAAGACGGCCTGGATGCTGCGCAGCCTGCTGGAGGGCTGAACCCGATCCGGTTGAGGGCCGTCAGCGCCAGGCCCTTCAGCGCCAGCCGTTGGCCTGCATCAAGCCAACGGCTTCCCGGTTGCGGGCCCCCATGCCCTGGATGGACACCCCGTCGTCCTTGAAGGGGCCCCAGCTGTTGAGGATGGCGTTGCCGCCAAAGCCCTTGAGGGGATATTCGTTGTTGGCGGCGGCGTAGCCCTTGCCGCCACTGGAGGAGGCCAGGAATTCCAACAACTTGGTGGCCGCCGCAGCCTTTGTCGACGCCCGGGTCACCCCCGCCCCCGTCACATTCACATGGGCTGGGGTGGGAAAGATCACTTTCAGGTTGGCCGCCAGGACCTTATCCGCCGCGCCACTCTCCCCGGCCAGCATGCGGGCCACGTAGTAGGAATTCACCACCCCAACAGCACACTCGCCCTTGGCCACCGCCCGGGCCAGGGGCACATCAGCGGTGAAGAAGGGTTGGCCGGGATTGCGGTTGGCCACCATGCCCTGGATCCAATCGCGGGTGGCCCCTGGCCCCCGCTGGATGAGCTGATCGGCGACCAGCGACTGGTTGTAGACACTGCGGCTGTCCCGCAGGCAGAGCATGCCTTTGAGGGCTGGCTGGGCCAGGTCGGCGTATGTGCGGATCGAGGCAGGGTCCGCCTGTTTGGGGTTGACAACCACCACCCGCACCCGGCGGGTCAGGGCGGTCCAGCGGTTCTGGGGATCGCGGAGGTTTGCGGGCACATCCCGCTGCAGGGCAGCGGAGCGCACCGGCTGAAAGAGTCCCATCCGGGCTGCCTTCTCAAGCCGGGCCGCATCCACCAGCACCAGCACATCTGCCGGGCTCTTGGCACCTTCCTGGCGCAGCCGTTCGATCAGGGCATCGTCCTTGCCTTCCAGCAGCCTCACCCGGATGCCGGTGCGGGCGGTGAACTGCTTGTAAAGAGCCTGGTCGCTGTTGTAGTGACGGCCGGAGTAGACACCGATCTCCGTGGCTTGGGCCTGGGATACCCCGCGCACCAGGGCCCCAACGGCGGCCACCGAGAGAACCGCGAGGCCGGCCAGAAGGGGTGGGGAGAAACGGGATGGGGATCGGGTCACAGTCGCTTGGGGCCAGTAAAGCCAGATGGGGCAAAGGGTAGAAACCACCCTGGGAGATGGCTTGGGCAAATGCTGCGAAGCGATGTGACATTTGCTACCCCAATCACACCTGCTATTGAGAATCGCTTGCAAAAGGAAGCCTCTGTCTTCTACGTTGCGAATCATTCGCAATACGGTCGTGTTGGCTCAGGTCGCCCATCGCTCCCCCTCCTCTGCCCATGGACATCCCATCCAGCTCCAGGCAGGCCAATCGGTGCTTCTTGATCCCACCCTTCGCCCTTCCAGTGCTTGCCTGGAAGTGCTCGAGGGCATCGCCCGGGTGTATTGCCCCTGTGAGGAAACCGAGGGCATGACCATCGCCTTCCTCCAGGCGGGCGACCACCTGCGGACTGACCGTCTTTGCAGCGAAGGGGTGTGCGTGGAGGCCCTTACCCCCTTGAGCTTTTGCCGCCATGGCCTCAGCGAGGAGGGGATGCGCTTTGACGCTGTGAACGAATGGACGCTCCAACTGCTGCGGATCCGCCATCTGGGCAACGCCGAAACCCGGCTGCACGCCCTGCTCTCTTTGCTGATGCGCCGACTGGGCCGGCGCTGCGGGCCCTGGTGCGATCTCCCCTTCCGGCTCACCCACGAACGCATCGCCGAACTGATCGGCACCACCCGGGTCACCACCACGCGCCTCCTCTCCCGCTTGCGCAACGCCAACTTGCTGAGCGTGCCCGCAGGTGAGCCCGGGCTGCGACTAGCGCCTTCCCTGGTGGAATCGGCGCCTCTCGCCGAGAGCTGACAGGCAGACGGCTCAGCGCTTCGCGGCCCGCAGCCCACCTCCCACAGCAAGCAACCCCAGCAGGGGAACCTCGCCCGCCAGCAGATAGGGCGTCTCCAGCCGGCTGGCCGGCACGGTGAACAGACCCGTACCCGTGCGCCCTAGGGGCAGAGCTGCCGCCACCCGCCCGGAGGGATCCACCAGCAGGCTGGGGCCCGTATTCGCCGCACTCACCAACCACCGGCCGCTCTCCAGGGCGCGCAACTGGGCCAAGGCTTGGAACTGACTCTGCAGGGCCAGGGGATAGGGGTCGAGATTGGCGGTGGCCAGCAACCACCTAGCCCCCTCGCGGCTGGCCTGCGCCAAAGCCTGGCCATCAGCGATCTCGTAGCAGATCGCCACACCGATCGCCCCCCCCGGGCGAGGCAACAGGCGGGAGGCGCCCCCCCCTTCGATTCCCCCCACTGCAGACAGGCCACTCCAGCGAAACAGCGGGGCCAACGGCACCCACTCCCCCAGGGGCACCACCCGGTGCTTGTCCACCCAGCTCTCCGGCCTGCTGGCCGGAGGGGCAAAGCGCAAGAGAGCACTGTGCATGCTGGCCCCGCTCCGGCGGAACCCCCCGCTGAGCACCTCCACCGGAGCGGGAGCGGGCAGGGGCTGGCTCAGGGCCAGAGCTCCCTCGGGCAGCACCACCGTGGCGCCACTTGGACGGGCTTGCTCCATGGCCGAGGTGAGGAGCCCCAGGAGGCGCTCCTGCTGGGCGGGAAGGAATTTTTCGCGGGTGGGAATGGCCGGCTGCACCACCAGCACGGGCTCGGCGGTCTGGGTGGTTGGCTCATTGGCCTGGATCTGGGACGCCTCAGCGGCCTGCCCCCCCCGGACCGTCGCTCCCACCAGGTGGACCAGCACCAACGCAGTGAGCAGGACCAGCCCCCTGCGCCAGTGCCAGGAGCGGGCCACCCTCCAGATCCCCCACCCCAAGAGCACCTGCACGGCTGCCATTCCACCGGCCCCCACCAGGGGCGCCAGCCCCGCCAGCCAGGGATCCCCAGGCAAGGGTGAGGCACCAAGACCAATCCAGAACAGGGGACCCTTCGCCAGCAGCACCTCACTCCCCCCCCAAATCCCCCCGGCCAGGAGCGCTGTGCTCACTCGGCCAGGATCAAGCCGATGCACCAAGGCCGCCCAGGCCGCCACCAGAGCGCCCCCGAGGACGGCACACAGCATCCAGAGGAGCAGGCAGAGAGGGAGGCTGAGGGGCAAGGGCACCCCCACCCAGTCGAGAGGGTGCAAGGCCGGCAACCAGCGGTGGCTGATCAGCACGGCCCCCAACCCCCAGAGCCCCCCACAGCTCACCCCCTGCGGAGAACCGACCAAGCCCCAGAGCAGCCCCAGGCAGGGCCAGAGCAGCCAGGGCCAGCCCAAGGGAGGCAGGGACAGGCCCGCCAGGGTGCCAGCTGCCAGCGCCAGGAGCAGCCGCAGGCGCAGGTCATTCCCCATGGTCATGACCCCGTGGTGTTGCCATTCTCAAGACGGCTCCCTCCAAACCAACCCACCATGGACCAGGGCAACCTTTTACAGATGCTTCTCCTGAGGGGTCTGGGCACCACCACACTGGTGGCCGACCGGCTCCGCTACGTCACCCAGGAGTGGGTGCAAAGCGGGAGGCTGGACCCCACCCATGCTTCGGCCCTTGTGGACGATGTGCTCAAGGCCGTTCGTGGCGAGACTCCGGAGGTGGAGCAGCAGGCCGAACGCCAGCTCGAGCGCAATCGGGACCAGCTCCTGCAAGACCTGGGCCTCGCCCGTCAGCGGGAACTGGATGAACTGAGGGGACGCATCGACCGGCTGGAAAGCCAGTTGCGCCAGGCGCAGAGCAAGGGCGATTGGACCGACGGGCTGAGCTGAGCCCAGCCCTGGCAGAATCGATCAGATTGCACTGGCGATGTGGCCCCACGTATGCGCGACATTCTGATCAGCGTTGGCATTTGCCTCGCTTGTCTCACGGTGGCGATCATCAGCCAGCTTGTGAACCCTGCCGTCGTGGAGGCCGCCCCACCCGAGGTCACAGCCAGGCCAGTAGCAGGTCCCGCAGCAGTGTCCTCCCCTTTGGAACTCGACCCAGACGACGCCAACCCTTTTCTCTTTGCGATGGCTCCCATGGACGACACCACCCTGTCCCAGGCCAATGCCCTCGGCGGGGAGATGAGTGCTCCCAAGCCCCGTATCACCGCCAGTGGTCTGGAGATCACTGATCTGGTGGTGGGCGAGGGAGTGGAGGCCAAGGCCGGGCAAATCGTGAGCGTCAACTACCGCGGAACTCTCACGAACGGCAAGGAATTCGACAGCAGCTACGGCCGCGGCCCCTTCAGCTTTCCCCTCGGGGCGGGCCGGGTGATCAAGGGGTGGGATGAGGGTGTGGCTGGCATGCGGGTGGGAGGAAAGCGCAAGCTGGTGATCCCCTCCGACCTGGCCTACGGCTCCCGCGGAGCCGGTGGGGTGATTCCCCCCGATGCGACCCTCCTCTTTGACGTGGAACTGCTGAAAGTGGGCAACTAACGGGAGGGTTTCGATCGTTAAGATGCCGCAGCTGTCCGGTCCGTCCGGGCCCTACACCTGCACGCACTCTTTCCATGGCGCACCAGCTGCCCGCCCTCCCCTACGGCCTCGATGCGCTCGAGCCCCACATCTCTCGCTCCACTCTTGAATTTCACCACGGCAAACACCACGCGGCCTACGTCACCAACCTGAACAATCTGGTGGCCGGCACGGACCTCGAAGGCCAACCCCTCGACGCGACCATTCTTGCTATAGCCGGAGATGCCAGCAAAGCCGGAGTGTTTAACAACGCCGCCCAGGTGTGGAACCACACCTTCTACTGGCAGGGGATGAAGCCCGGCGGCGGTGGCACACCCAGCGGCCCACTGGCCGCCAAGATCGATGCGGATTTCGGCAGCTTTGCTGCCTTCAAGGAGCAATTCAAAACCGCAGGCGCCACCCAGTTCGGCAGCGGTTGGGCCTGGTTGGTGTTGGACAACGGCACACTGAAAATCACCAAGACCGGCAACGCCGACCTACCTCTGGCCCATGGTCAGAAGGCCCTCCTCACCATGGATGTGTGGGAGCACGCCTACTACCTCGACTACCAGAACCGCCGGCCGGATTACATCAGCACCTTCCTCGACAAGCTCGTGAACTGGGACTTCGTAGCCGCCAATCTGGCCGCTGCCTGAGGTTTCCTACCTGGTCCCCAACTCCCCTCCGGCGTTTCCCTTGGCGTTTCGGGCTCTGGTCCGAGACGCCATTTTGTTTGCTCCCACCCGTTAGGCCTCTCCCATGTTTGCGCTCAGCAAGCTACTTCCCCTGCTCGTGCTGCCCCTCGGGCTGGCCCTGCTGCTCCTGGGGTGGGCCCTGGCCCGGCGGCGCTGGGCTCCGGTGAGGGGGGCTTTTGCCTTGCTCTGGCTGTTGGCCACCCCCCTCATCGGCCAGGGGCTGTGGCGGCAGATGGAGCGGCCCTGGCAGCCCCTCCGGCCCCAGGCCATGCCAATTGCCGCCGCCATTGTGGTGCTGGGCGGTGGTCGCCATCCCGCCCCCGGCCCACTGCGCCGCACGGAGTGGGTGGATGCGGATCGCTTCTTCGGGGGGCTGGAGCTCTTCCGGGCCGGCAAAACCCCCCTGCTGTCGTTCACTGGTGGTGCTATCAGCCTGGAGCGGGGCGCACCCACAGAAGGGGAAGTTCACCGTCAGCAGGCTCTTGCCCTGGGCCTGCCCGCCCAGAGCCTCGCCGTGACCCCCTATGTGAGAAACACCGCGGAGGAAGCCCAGGCCGTGGCCGCCCAGCTGCCAAGGGGAAGCCGGGTGCTGCTGGTCACCTCCGCCTTCCACATGGCCCGGGCCAGCACTCTTTTTGCTCGCCAGGGGCTGGTGGTGGTGCCCTATCCGGTGGACTTCCAGTCGAGGGGCAACTGGGCCGGCCCTGTATGGAAGGATTTTCGCTATTGGTTTCCCTCCGCTGAAGGACTGGAGGACAGCAGCCGGGCCCTGCGGGAGGCCTTGGGACGGGTCATCAGCAGAAGCTAGGAGCCTTTCTGAGCCCCGCCTGCCACCACGGCTTCCGGGGGAATCCACATGGCATCCCCAAAGGAAAAGAAGCGGTACCCCAGGCGAAGGGCCTCCCCGTAGAGATCCAGGAGCCGCTCCCGTCCGATCAGGGCACTGACGAGCAGCAGGAGGGAACTCTTCGGCAGATGGAAATTCGTGAGCAGACCCTGCACCACCTGGAACCGGAAGCCCGGTTGGATCACCAGGTTCACCGGGCCCCGATAGGGCCGCAGCTGCCCGCCATGGAGCGCGGCCACCCCCTCCAGGCTGCGCACGCTCGTGGTGCCTACCGCCACCACCCGTCCCCCCCGAAGGCGCGCCGCCTCAACGGCCGCCACCAGCTCCGGGGTCACCTCCACCCACTCGCTGTGCAATTCCAACCCTTCCAGGCGTTCCTGCTCGAGCGGCCGGAAGGTGCCCAGCCCCACGTGGAGGGTCACCGTAGCCCGCACCACCCCCCGCTCTTGAAGGCGCTGCAGGAGGGCATCACTGAGGTGCAGACCGGCGGTGGGGGCGGCGACGGCGCCGGGCTGGGTGGCGTAGCGCGTTTGGTAGCGATCGCCCTTCAACCCTTGCGTGCCATGGATGTAGGGAGGCAAGGGGATGGATCCATAGCGCTGCAGGAAGGGCTCCAGGCTGGGGGCATCCCGCAGGCCCGGCGGGAAACGCACCACCCGCCCTCCGGATTCGGCGTGGTGGCCCACCACCTGGAGCGGCACCGTCGGATCATCCTGGCCTTGTGGGGGCTCCAGCTCCAACACTTCCCCGAGCTTCACCCGCTTGGCCGGCTTGAGCAGGCAGAGCCAGTCGGACCCTGGATCAGCGGGGGTGGCCGGCACACCCTCTGACCAGGGCTCCAGCACCAACACCTCCACTGCTCCGCCACTGGATCGCCTGGCCTGCAGCCGGGCCTGCAGCACCCGGGTGTCGTTCACCACCATCAGATCCCCGGGCCGGAGCTCCTCCGCCCAGTCCCACATCTGGTGGTGGCGAGATCCCTGATCCGGCTCCACGACCAGCAGGCGGGCGCTGTGCCGGGGCTCGGCGGGCCGCTGGGCGATGGCCTCCGGGGGCAGGGGGTAGTCGTAGCTGGTGAGCAGCCAGTCCTCAGGGGAGGTCATGGATCTGCTGGCCGGATCAGAGGGCCAGGCTCTCGGGGTTGGTTTCGATCAGCTGGGCCAACTCCTTGAGGAAAGCGGCCGCGTGGGCGCCGTAGATCACCCGGTGGTCGCAGGTGAGGTTCACCTGCATCTGGCGGCACACCCGGATGGAGCCATCCTTTCCGGCGATCACCGCAGGCAGCGAAGCGGCCACCGCCAGGATTGCCCCGGTGCCGGGCGTCAGGATGGCATCGAAACGATCCACCCCGAACATCCCCAGGTTGGAGAGAGTGATGGTGCCCGTGCTGTATTCCTCGGGTTTGAGCTGCTTGCTGCGGGCCCGGCTCACCAAATCGGCCCAGCTGCGGGAGAGGCTGTAGAGATCGGTGCGATCGGCCTGGGCGAGCACGGGGGTGATGAGGCCTCCGTCTTCCATGGCCACCGCCACCGCCACATTCACCGCGGCGGGGTAGGTCATGCCGGCCTCGCTGTAGGCCGCATTCATCTGCGGATGGCGGGCCACAGCCAGGGCCACGGCCTTCGCTAGCAGGGCAGTCATCGTGACGCCCTTGCCCTTCACCTGCTTGTAGAAGGCATCCAGGTTGTCGGTGGTGATGGTGGTGCCCACGTGGAAGCAAGGCACCGCCAGGCTGGCCACCATGTTGCGGTTCACCGCCTGCTGCAGGGTGTTGAACGCAACTGTTTCCCCGGGTCTGCCGAAGGCTTCACCGGCCGGCGCTGGGGCCGCGGCAGGAGCCGCGCTGCCATGGCCGCCGGCAGCCAGCTGGGCCGGAGCGGAGCCCTCCGCCACCCGGGGCAGGCTCACCGGCTGGCCCGCGGCCCGCTCCACATCCTCCGCCTGAATGCGGCCGTGGGGACCACTCCCTCGCAGCCCCGTCAACTGAACGCCCAGTTGGGAGGCGAGCTTCTTCGCCCGGGGGGTGGCCACCACGCGCCCATCGGCGACGGCCGGGGCCGGGGCCACGGCAGGAGCAGGCGGGGCGGGGGCCACCGGCACAGGGGAAGCGACAGGCGATGCCACCGGCACCGGAGCCACTTGGACTGGGGCCACCACCGGAGCTGCAGGAGCTGGAGCGGCAGGGGGAGCAGCGGCGGCTGCGGCCTTGGCCTGGGCCTGCACATCACCAATCTCAGCCTCGCTCTCAGCAATCAGGCCAATGGTGTCGCCCACAGGGGCCGTTCCACCTGCATCAACGAACACCACGGCCAGAAAGCCTTCCTGGAACGACTCCACATCCATATCCGCCTTGTCGGACTCAACGACAAGGACCGATTCCCCGCGCTTCACCCGATCGCCGGGTTTCTTCAGCCACTGCACGATCTTGCCCTCGGTCATGGTGGAACTGAGGGCGGGCATAAAGATGTCGTGGGTGGCCACTGGGCGAGCTGCCGCGCAAGAAAGTGATCCTACGCAGCCCCCTGCACCTCAACAGTGCCTCAAGGCTCAGGAAGATCAGTCGATCCCCTCCAGGGCCTCTACTACCCCATCCCGCACAAGCACAAAGGCCTGCATCTTCTCCACCAAGTTGTCGCCGAGGCGTACATCGGTCAGGCTCTCCAGCTGGCCCTGGTCCACCACTTGCTCAAACTCCAGCTGGCGCACCTGCTGCTGCTGCTCCAGCACCTGGCGTTTTTGCTCTTCCAGTTCGGCCCGCTTGGCACCCACTTGCTGCTGAATCGAGGCCACCTGCTCCTGCACTCGGGGATCCAGGGGATTGAGGCTCTGGCTGCGCACTTCGTTGATCACCCGTTGCCCCTCCTGCTCCAGCTGGGCCAACTGCCCATCCAGCTTGCTCAAGGCCGTGCTGAGCTCCCGCTCCGCATCTTCCTTCCAGCGCGGCGTCACCACGGCACGAATGGTGATCGCGCGTTTGATCATGAAGGACTCGGCCATGGGAAGTGGAAGGATCGGAAAGGGAATTAGCCCTCACCGTAGAGGGATGAGATCGTTGCCGCATCCCTGGAGGCGATCCGATCCCGGCGCTGCTTGAGGGTCTGGGTGAGCAGACCGTTCTCCATGGTGAAGGGCTCCACCAGGGCCACCCCTCCCAGGCGCTCGTCGGGCCGGGAGCCGGGCCGGGCCCCCAGCAGCCGGTTGCATTCCCTGGAGAGAGCCTTGACCAGGGCGGGATCCAGACTGGCCACGCGGCCCTCCGACGAGATGGCGGGCTCCGGCAGGCCCTGGCTGCGGGCCCATTGCAGCAGTGGTTCGGCCTTGGGGACCAGCAGGGCTCCGAGCTGCTTGCGGTCCTGCCCCACCAGCATCACCTGCTCGAAGAGGGGGCATTCCACCAGGGCCTCCTCCAGGGGACCGGGCTCAATGTTCTCTCCACTGCTCAGCACGATGGTGTCCTTGGCGCGGCCGGTGAGCACCAGGCAGCCATCGGGCAGGAGCCGGCCCAGATCGCCCGTGTCAAACCACCCCTCCCTATCCAAAACCTTCGCAGTGGCCTCCGGTTTGTTGTGATAGCCCTTCATCACCTGGGGCCCCCGGGCCATCACCAACCCCGGCTCCCCAATGCGCAGGGTGGCGCGGCTTTCGGGGTGCACGATCTTGAGGGCCGTGCCCAGCAGGGGCTGGCCCGCGCTGCCCCTCCGGTTGCACCAGGGGCGGCGGCAAGAGAGCACGGGGCTGGTTTCGGTGAGGCCGTACCCCACCAGCAACTCGATACCAATGGCCTCAAAAAAGCCATCGACGTGGATGGCCAAAGCCCCACCGCCGCTGATGGCGGTGCTCAGCTCCCCCCCCACCAGCTGCTGACGCACCTTGGGCCACAGGGCCTTGGCGGCCAGGCAATGAAGGGGGGCCCGCAGCAAAGCTTCCCCGGCCGCCTTCAAGCGCCGGGGGGCCGGCTCCGGCGCCAGGGTGAGGTTGAGGGCCGTGCGGCGAGCCCGATGGAAGGCCCGGCTGTTGGCCAGAGCACGGCCCAGCAGGCGCTGCCTGGAGACCGGCATGGTGGCGACGGCATCCTCGAAACCTGAGAGCAGCGCCTCCCAGAGGCGGGGCACGCTGATCAGGTATTGGGGCTTCACCTTCTGGAGATCGGCCTTGAGATGCCGCAGGGTGGTGTAGGTCTGCCGGCACCCGCAGGACAGCAAGAAGTATTCAGCCGTGCGCTCATAGGCATGCCAGATGGGCAGCACGCTGAGCACCCGATCCCCCGGGGAGGGGGCCACGGCCACGCCGAGGGTACGGAGCTGGTGGAGCAGGTTTCCGTGGCTGAGGGGCACCCCCTTGGGTTGGCCCGTGGTGCCGGAGGTGTAGAGGAGGGTGGCCAGCCGGGCCTCGCCCCCCGCGGGCAGGGGCGGAGGGGGAGCGGTCGCGCCCATCTCCACCAGGCCATTCCAATCCAGGCTTGGCCCGCCTCCTTCCAGGGGGACCGGCGGCCCCTCCAGCACCAGCACGAATCTGAGCCGCTGCAACTGATCTGGAGCAAGTTCCAGCTTGTTGAAGAGGGCGGCCGATTCCACCACCAGGGCCACGGCATCGCAGTCTTGAAGAATGTAACGCAGCTCTTCCGGTGGGGCACTGCTCCCGCGCACGGCATCGGCAGCCCCCGCCCGCATCAGCCCCTGATCGGTGATCATCCAGCGGGGGCTGTTTTCCGCAAAGAGCGCCACCACGTCGCCCGGGCGAACACCCAGGGCGGCAAAGGCTCCGCCCACCCGCTCGATGGCCTCCCCCAACTCCCGATAGCTCAAGAGGATGGGAGGGGTGCCATGGCCATCTTCCAGGGCCACGGCATCCCCATGGCGGCGGGCCAGCACGGGCCACAACTGCTCGAGCCCCTCCACCCCCTCCCAGGCATCCCGTCGGGCCAGGGCGCCTCGATCACCGTCGGAGCCCGTCCAGTGGATCTCAGCAGGGGCAGCAGACATGGGAGCGCGGCTCGGCCCGCCCATGGTTACAGCCCATCCAGGGCTTCGGTGGGGTCGGGTGGACGCAGTTCCAGGCCGAACTCCTGGCGGAAGGCCTCCAGCAGCAGGGGCCGCACCGCATCGGCCGTCAGGCCAGGCCGCCACTGGCTGAGACGGCCCACGGGGCGATCCGCCAGCCCGCAGGGAACGATCGCCGCAAAGGTGTCCAGGTCGCAGCACACATTCAGGGCCAGGCCGTGCTGGCTGATCCAGCGCTTGGCTCCCACCCCGATCGCCGCCACCTTGACGCCCTCCAGCCACACCCCGGTGAGCCCCTCCAGTCGCTCGGCCCGCAGATCCAGCGCCGCCAGGGTGCGGAGCACCACCCCTTCGAGGGAACGCAAAAAACAGTGAAGGTCGGCGCCATGGCGCTGCAGCTGGAGCACGGGATAGAGCACCAGCTGGCCCGGCAGATGGTGGGTCACCTCCCCGCCCCGGTCGATGCGAAAAAGGGGCAGGGGCGGCGCGGAGGGATCGAAGCGCAGGTGGGCCTCACTGGCGCCGCGGCCCAGGGTGTAGCAGGGGTGGTGCTCCAGTAGCAGCACGGCGTCGGGGCGCGCCGGATCCCGCAGCAGCCGCCGC
>JBJTUM010000180.1:0-3167 GCA_046080725.1 Cyanobium sp.
GCTGCGCAGCCGCCCGTTTGCCGATCGGCTGGCACGGGTGCTCCAGAATCTGGAAACCCGCATGTCCTTTGAAACGGCCGACTCTCCCCTGCTCAAGGGGCGGGCCGTCGACCGGGTCACCCTCCTGGCTGTCACTGGAGATCGGGGACTCTGCGGGGGCTACAACTCCTCGGTGATCAAGAAAACCGAGCAGCGCTTTGATGAGCTCAAGGCCCAGGGCCTGAATGTGGATCTGGTGCTGATGGGCCGCAAGGCCATCTCCTATTTCCAAAATCGGGCCGACACCTACAAGATCCGTGCCACGTTCACTGGCCTTGAACAGGTGCCAACGGCCAAGGATGCCAATCGGGTGGCCCGGGAGGTGCTGGCGGATTTCCTTTCCGACAGCACGGACCGGGTGGAGATCATCTACACCAAATTCATCAACCTGGTGAGTTCAGCGCCTGTGGTGCAGACCCTGCTGCCCCTGGATCCCCAGGGCATCGCCAACCCGGAGGATGAAATCTTCCGGCTCGTCACCAAGGATGGCCAACTGGGTGTGGAGAAGGTGGCGATTGATAACACCCAGGCTCCCCTCGCACCTGATTTTGTGTTTGAGCAGAGCCCGGATCAATTGCTCAATGCCCTGTTGCCGCTTTATCTGGACAATCAGCTGCTGCGGTCTCTGCAGGAAGCTGCCGCCAGTGAGCTTGCGAGCCGGATGACGGCCATGAACAACGCCAGCGACAATGCCAAGGCCCTCGCCAAGACGTTGACCCTGGATTACAACAAGGCTCGCCAGGCAGCCATCACCCAGGAAATCCTGGAAGTGGTGGGCGGTGCTGCTGCGATGGGATGAGCCAGACGAACTCCTCAACCCTGCGCCGGCAAGTTGCTCTTGCCGCTGTTTATCTGGGCAGCGCTGTGCTGGTGTGTTTGGCCCAGGCTCCAGCTCGTGCTGTCGTTCCAGGCCTCACCTTGGCAGGAGACCAATCAACAGAATCGAATGGGCCTTGGACCATGGGCTTCCTCTTCGCCACGTCCCGCCCGATTCTTGTCGATGCTCTGGGAGTCTTTGATAGCGGCGCGCCAGGATTGGTTGGCTCTTATCACGTTGGCATCTGGAACAGGGATGGCCTTCTGCTGGCTTCCACAGCGGTGAGCGGATTGGGTGACAGCATGGCCACCAGTTTTGTCTGGAAAGACCTTCCCACTCACCTGGCGCTCCTACCAGATGATTACGTTGTCGCAGCGACGGGTGACTACACGGGGGGAGATGCCTATGCATTTTTAGGGACTTACGCCACGCTTGCTGGAATTACCTACGTGGAAAACAGATTTGCCAGTGGCTCTGACTTCCAATTTCCTTATGCCTCCACTGACCGAACCAATCCAGGCTGGTTTGGAGCCAATTTCTCCACAGCAGTGCCAGGACCTTTGCCCGCCCTGGGTGTCGCGAGTGCGTTGGCTTGGAGTCGCCGCCTCAAACGTCGGATGGCCAGGGCCACCCCATCCGCGGGCTCAGCCCGCGGCATGCCATGAGTCTGGCCCTGCGCCTTGATCAGTCTCTGGCCCGTTTGAAGCGCCGGGTTCTGCTGCCGGTGGCCATCCTGGCGATTCCCTGGGCACAGGAGTTGATCGATCAGCTGGTTTTTCGTGGTCGCTGGAATCTCCCCATGGTTTACGGCGGCCCCTGGTGGGGGCTGCTGACAGCACCCTTCAGCCACAGCGGTTTCGGCCATCTGATCAGCAACTCGATCTGGTTTCTCCCCCTCTCCTGGCTGGTGCTTCTGAAGGGCACCAGGGACTACTGGGCCGTCTGGATCGGTGTGCTGTCGCTGCAGGTGCCGGTGTGGCTGTTCTGGCCGGCGGCCAGCCATGGGCTTTCGGGGGTGGTCTATGGTTTGCTGGGCTATCTGCTGCTGATCGGTTGGTTGGAGAAGCGCCCCCTCTCGGTGCTGCTCTCCCTGGGCTGTGTGTTGGCCTATGGGGGGCTGCTGCCGGCGTTGCTGCCGTTTGCCAGCCCCCCGGGGGTGAGCTGGATCGGCCATGCGGCGGGGTTTGCTGGTGGGCTCCTGGCGGCGTTGGCGGTGTATCGGGAGTGAGTTGCGTTTAGTTGCAGCCCTCCACCGAAACCCTGTAGCTGAAACCGGTGGAGCCTGGCATGGTGCTGGAGCCTACCCGCACGTTCACTTGGCTCGTGCGCTTGCCCGGCACGGCTGGGAAGGGGCCAAAAGCGCGTCTTTGCCCCGGATCGAGGGTGAGGTTTTCATTCACCACCTGCAGGTTGCTGCCGTCGGTGAACCTCAGAAACACCCCCACGGGGAAGACCCCCTGACCGGTGGAGGCCGATTGGAAGTTGACGCGATAGCTGCTGAAGCTGCGGTCCACCGTGAAGTCGGTGTTCCAGTTGGTGCGGCCCACAAGCCGATCTGGGCTGATGCGCTTTTCCACCACCGGCACACCGCCGCCGCCGATGGGCATCAGGGAGCGGCACTGGGCCTGGGCGGCACTGCTTGCCAGGCCCATCAGCACCGTGGCGCCAAGTGCGGCGGCGAAGGGAGCGAGTTGCCGGCGGATGTCCATGACAAGGCCTCCAGACGGGAAAAGAGAACCTTCAAGAACCTATCTGGCCGGCCCTGCGCAATGCTCTTGGGAGGCTGGAGCAGCCGGCCATCTGCATTTCATCTCGCCAAGCGATGCCTCCTGCCGATCCCCCCGCTTCTAGCCCCCTAACGGTGGGCAGCCTTAGCCTCCAGCCGCTCTTTCCGCTGGCCCTGGGCCAGGTGCAGCTGGCGCCCGATCCCCTGGATACGGCGGTGTTGCTGCAAGAGATCCTGAAGTTGCGGGGGGAAGCCACGGGCAATCCCCAGGAGGGGTGCGCCTGGACGGGGGATCTGCACGGTGCCGGCCAGCTCCATCACCATCCCGCTTTCCAGCCCTTGCTGCGCCAGCTGGGCCTGGAGGCGGCGGCCTATGTGGAGGCCCTTGGCTTCGATAGGCGCCAGCGGGCCCTGTTTTTGCAGCGGGCCTGGCCGGTGGTGAGCGAGGCGGGGCAGGGGATCGGACGCCATCACCACCCCAATGCCCACCTCAGTGCCATCTACTACCTCACCGGTGATGGCAGCGGGGCGGAGGGCTGCCTGCGGCTTTGGCCGCCGCGCCAGGCCAATGAGCTGGTGCCGGGT
>JBJTUM010000181.1:0-9028 GCA_046080725.1 Cyanobium sp.
TGCAGCAGCTGCAGCAGCATTCGTTTGGTTTCTGGGGACTCAGCTTCTTCGCGATCATCTTGGCCCGCTACTTTTTGATGGCGGGCTTGGTCTACTGGTGGCTCTATGTGCACCGTTCGCAAGCCGTGCACCCCTCCAAGCCCACGGTGCCATCCGCCCGCTCCATCAGGGAGGACATTCGGCTCTCCATCTCTTCTGCCGCCGTCTTTGCGTTGGCCACGGCCTGCGCGCTGAGTTTGCAGGGCCTGGGGCTGACACGGCTCTACAGCCAGCCTGAGGATTACGGCTACTGGTATTTGGCAGTGAGTTATCTGCTGGTGCTGATCCTCCAGGACAGCTTCTTTTACGTCACCCATCGCCTTTCCCATCACCCAGCGCTCTTTGCCTGGCTGCACCGGGGCCATCACCGCTCCCGCCAGCCCACCCCCTGGACCTCCTTCGCCTTCGATCCACCAGAAGCCCTGCTGCAGGCTCTCTTTCTGGTGCTGATCCTGATGCTTCTGCCGTTGCACCCGATCACCCTGCTGGCGGTCCTCACAACGATGTCCGTCTGGGCGATCGTGAATCACCTTGGGCTGGACCATCTCCCGGGGTGTTTCCCCCACCACTGGCTGGGCCGCTGGGTGATTGGTCCAGCCCACCATTCCATCCATCACCGCCGCAGTGATCGCCATTTCGGGCTTTACTTCACGTTTTGGGATCGGCTGCTGGCCACCGAAGACCCCCTCTATCCGAGCAAACTGACACCAAGCAGCGACTGACCTTCCGCCATGCCCTTGCGCCCCACTGAAACCTTCGAGCTGATCGTGGTGGGCGGCGGCCATGCGGGCTGCGAAGCGGCTCTTGCCGCTGCCCGGCTGGGCATCCAAACGGCCCTATTCACCCTCAATCTCGATCGCATCGCCTGGCAACCCTGCAATCCAGCCGTGGGTGGTCCGGCCAAAAGCCAGCTGGTGCATGAGGTGGATGCCCTCGGGGGAGTGATCGGCCGGCTCGCCGATGCCACCGCCCTGCAGAAACGGGTGCTCAATGCCAGCCGGGGCCCTGCAGTGTGGGCCTTGCGGGCCCAAACAGATAAAAGACTTTATGCGCGGCAGATGCTGCAGCTGCTGCAGCACACTCCCAACCTAGCTCTCCGCGAAGCCATGGTGACCGGACTGGAGGTGGAAGGGGAACCCGGGAATGGGGGCCGAATCACCGGTGTGCGCACCTACTTCGGCAGCATCTATGGGGCCCAGGCCGTGATCCTCACCACGGGCACTTTCCTGGGAGGCCGGATCTGGGTAGGCCACCAGTCGATGGCGGCGGGACGGGCCGGGGAGCAAGCCGCTGAGGGGCTCACCGAGGCGCTGCAGGCCCTTGGCTTTGCCACCAACCGCCTCAAGACCGGCACCCCGGCGCGGGTGGATCGGCGCAGTGTGGCCCTCGACCGGCTTGAGGAGCAGCCCAGCGATGCCCACGACCGCTTCTTCTCTTTCGATCCGACCGCCTGGGTCAGCGGGGAGGCCATGAGCTGCCATCTCACCCGCACCACCGCCGCCACCCACCAGCTCATCCGCGACAACCTTCACCTCACAGCGATTTATGGCGGTGTGATCGACAGCAAGGGCCCCCGCTACTGCCCCTCGATCGAAGACAAGATCGTGCGCTTCGCCGATAAGGAGAGCCACCAGATCTTTCTGGAGCCTGAGGGCCGCGACACCCCGGAGCTCTACGTGCAGGGCTTCTCCACGGGGCTGCCGGAGGCCCTGCAGTTGGAGCTGCTGCGCACCCTGCCGGGGCTAGAGCAGTGCGTGATGCTGCGGCCCGCCTACGCCGTCGACTACGACGTGCTGCCTGCCACCCAGCTGCTCCCCACCCTCGAAACCAAGCGGATCGGTGGTCTGTTCAGCGCCGGCCAGCTCAACGGCACCACGGGCTACGAGGAGGCCGCGGCCCAGGGGCTGGTGGCAGGGGTCAACGCGGCCCGGCGCCTGCGGGGGCAAGAGCCAGTGCTGTTTCCCCGGGAGGGGAGTTACATCGGCACCCTGATCGACGACCTGGTGAGCAAGGACCTGAAGGAGCCCTACCGGGTGCTCACCAGTCGGAGCGAATACCGGCTGGTGCTCCGGGGCGATAATGCAGATCGGCGCCTCACGCCCCTCGGACGGGAGTTGGGCCTGATCGATGAGCGGCGCTGGCAGATCTACGGCGCCAAGCAGGAGGCGATCGCGGCGGAGAAGCGCAGGTTGGAGACCGTGCGCCTCAAAGCCAGCGATCCGCTGGCGGAGGTAGCGGGGAAGGAGACGGGAGCGGCCATCAAAGGCTCGATCACCTTGGCGGAGTTGCTGCGGCGCCCTGGATTCCACAGCCAGGATCTCCTGCGGCTTGGGCTGGCCGATCCCGCCCTGCCCCGGGAGGTGCATGAGGGGGCGGAGATCGACCTGAAATACAGCGGCTACTTGGCCCGACAGCAGCAGCAGATCAGCCAGGTGCAACGGCAGGCCAACCGTGCGCTACCACCGGAGATCGACTACGGCGCGATCACCACCCTCTCCGCTGAGGCTCGTGAGAAGCTCACTCTGATCCGTCCACCCACCCTGGGCCAGGCCAGCCGGGTGCCCGGGGTGAGCCCGGCGGATATCACGGCCCTGCTGCTGTGGCTGGAACTGCAACGGCGCCGCTCTACCCTGCCGCCCCCCCGGGAGTCAGAGAACCCAGGTAGGGTATCGGCTCTTCAAAGCTGAGTCACCCTTGCGCCCATCGCGCCCAACGAGAGGTCTGCCCATCTCCCGCGCCACCGCCGCAACGACCGCTCTGCAAAGCCTTCTCCCCTCGCCCCACCCCATCTGGCAAGCCCCCCTAGCGGAGGTGATCGATGGGCGGGCAGGGGCCAATCTCACCGGGGCCTGGAAGCTCATGCTCCTCGGGGATGGCAGCCCCACGCGCCACCTGCAACTGCTCACGGGGAGCCCTCTCACCATTGCCCTGATCGCGATGGAGCCCGAAGGGCATGGCCCGCCCGGTCCGGGGCTGCCAGCGGAAGTGGCCGAGCTGGATCCGCCCCTGTTGCGTCGGCAGGTGTGGCTGAACTGCGGCGGGGAAAGCCTGGGTTGGGCCGAGAGCTGGTGGAATCAGGAGCAAGCGGAGGCCTGCTTGCAAAACCGGCGCCAGCCGATCTGGAGCAGCCTGACGGAGGGACGCACGGAACTTTTCCGGGAGGTCGATGGGTTGGCGCTGGTGAAGGCCGACTGGTTGGAGGAGCGTTTTGGCCGTCCCGGGCCCTACTGGAGCCGCCACTATCGCTTTTTTCGCCAGGGACGGGAGCTGACCGTGATCCGGGAGGTGTTTTCCCCCGCCCTGGAACGGTGGCTCGGCCCGGCCACCCTGGAACAAATCTAAAGATCTTCGGAAATCGGCGGAATGTCCACACAAAGGTGGCTTGACGAATTGACGTTTTTCGTGCTGTGGCAAACATGGGAGGACTTCACGGTCCTTGCGACCTCTTGTCATGTCCCCCCCCCGCTCAGCTCCTGAATGGCTGACTCTTACGGAGATCGGCCGCGTCTACGGCATCTCCGCTGTGCACACCGGCAAGCTGCTGGAAACCGCCGGCCTGCGCCAGCGGGATGGACGCCCCAGCCCGGAGGCTCTCCGCAATGGCCTGGCCCTCCGCCGCCACAGCAGCCCCTCCGGACCCACCCTCTGGAACCGACAAGAGTGTGCTCCCCATCTGGAACAGCAAGGTCTGCAGCCCCGCGGCCAGCGCCAGCTCGTCGACCTCTGGGCCGAGCTGCTCAGTGCTCTCCAGCAGGGATCGGCCGCCGTGGCGATCTCACCAGAAGACATGGCCGAGGAGATGCCTGCGGATCTGGTGGCCCCGGTGAACCGCAAGCTTCAGGAGCAGGGTTGCGCCTTTCAAGTGCGCAAGAGCCTCAAGCGGAAGCTCCACGGGGCTGCTGGCCTGCCTTCTCCAACATCTGACGCAACCGGTTCTCATCGGCGTGGCTGAGATTGGTGCGCAGGAGGCGGGCCTGGGGAGCATGGGTTTGAAGTCGCTCAATCACCCGATCGGGGGCTGATTCCCTAAGCAGCACGCAGAGGGCCGCATCACCGGTGGCCAGGCTCCCCCCCACCTCGCGGAGGAAGCCATCATTGATCCCCAGATCGGCAAGGGCTCCGGAAGCTGCCCCCACCCCAGCCCCCACTGCCGCTCCCAGCAGGGGGTTCATGAAAAGGAGCCCCACCAGCACACCCCAGAACCCCCCACTGGCCGCGCCGGCGACGGGGAGATTGAGGGCCTGATGCAGATGGACGTGGCCCTGAGGATCGCGCTCCACCACCACCGCATCCTCGAGGGAGAGCAGTTGCTCCTTCTGCATGTCCACCAGGGCGCGGCGAACCTCTTCGGCTTCGCCAACGGTTGGAAATCCAACCACGACAAGACTGCTCATGAAAAGAGGAGGAACAACTGCGGGAGAGGAACAAGCCTGCTCTACTGAAATTTAGTCCCAACAGGTGCTGGCGTCCGCCCTAGCGGCGGCGGGTGGAGCGGGGTAGCGGTCGTCCAGGAGAGACCACGGGTGGGGGGTCGGCCAGGGGATTGACGGGCCTGGTGGGGGTTGGGTCTTCCCGTCGCCAGCGGGGCACACTGAAGCTTTCCTCCTCCGGCCAGTCTTGGCTGGGGGTGGGTGCCTCGGCCGGCTTGGCCCTGGGGGTTTCGACGGGGGGACGGCCCCGACGGGAGATGGCGTCCAGGGGCGGCCGGGTGGGCCGCTCGGGCTCTTGCCAGGGTTCCCGCCAGTCTTCCGGATCATCGAGGAGCCAATCCAGCCGACCTTCCACCCAGCGGCCCAGACCATCCAGGCCAGGACGGCCGCCGGGACCCATACGCTCGCCCCCACGAATCGAAGGGCGGGTCCCCGGACGGGTGCCCGAGACCCCATCCACAAGCTCCCTCCCCCGGCTCACCCAGGTTTCCAATCGGTCTTCCAGACCTTTGCGGCTGGGGCGCGTGTCACCCCGCGTGTCATCCACCCAATCCATGCGGTGAGTTTAGCGAGGACGTTGGCGCAACCAACGCTCCCGGGCCAAGCCCAGCAGGGCGATGGAGCAACCGCCCCACTCCAGGGCCCAGAGAAAGGTGGTCATCCTGCCCTCGCGACAGGCGGACCCTAGGGGGTCGCCCTCCCCTCCGACGATCCAGCCTCGACAAACTCCAGCAGACAGGAGGGATCCCAACGCCCCCCACAGAATCGCTCGCAGCAGTGGCGGCAGGCCAGCCCCTGACGACGGCGGTGATAAGGAAAGCTCAGGCCGCAACGGGGGCAAGTGGCCAACCAACGTGCTGGCTGCACCGGCACGGGATAGCGATGGCGCACGCTCACCTCAAAACCAGGCTGACGGGCATTGATCAGGGCCATCCGGGCCCGAAAATGGGGCCCGTGAGCCTCCCGCACCTCCAGCACCCGGTCGACCCAGGCGTGGATCATCTCGTGGCAGAGGGTGCTGAGGGTGGCCGTGCGGGGAAGGGGCTCCAGCAGGGGGCGGGACAGGAGGATCTCACAGCGGGGATGCGGCTCAAGGCCATGCCAGCGCCGATAGAGGCCAGCGGTGCGGGTGAGGCGGCCATCGCTCCAGCGAAGGCTCACCAGGGGCCGGCCCTCTCGGGCCAGGGTGCCCTCGAAATGCTCACGGTTGAGCTGGTGGAAGAGGGGGAGGAGCGGTTCGAGGGGCAACGGCCAGCAACAGGGCACGACCCCGGCAAGATGGCGGGCCCAGTCTGCCGGGATTTTCCCGGGGTGCGCCATCTTCGGGCAGACTCAGGCGCTGTTCATCCTGCGCGCATCCATGGACTGGGAACTGGCCCGCGGCATCGGCAGCAAGGCTCTGCTCGCCGGCGCCGGAGCCCTGCTGCTCTTCTGGACGATCTCCGCGGTGTAACTGGTGCTCAGCGCCCGGGGCATCAATCCGTTGATCAAGCAGTTCTTCACCCAGGTGGCCTCCGGCCAGGTGGATGGGGCCTATCTGCTCACCACCAAGAACTACCGCTCCCATGTGAACCGGCAACAGTTCATCCGCTTCCTGGCGGGCCTGCAGCTGAACAAATACCGAAACCTCCGCTCCGGCCGGCCCCGCTTGCAGGACGACCAGGTGATCCTGACGGTGAAGCTCAAATCGGACGACAAGGAGGAGCTGCCCCTGGATTTCACCTTCGTGAAGGTGGATGAGGCCTGGCGGGTCGACCGCATCCAAAAAGCCACCGCCAGCTGACGGTTCTGTGGAGCCCACCCCAGCGCAGCGGCAGCGTGCCGAGGAACTCCGGCAGCTGCTCAACCGGGCGGCCCACGCCTACTACATGCTGGATGCCCCCTTCATGGAGGATCCGGTTTATGACCGGCTCTACCGTGAGATGGTGGAGCTGGAGCTGGCCCACCCGGACCTGCAGACCGTGGACAGCCCCAGCCGGCGGGTGGGCGGGGCGCCGGCGGAGAGCTTCCCCACCGTGGAGCACCGCATCCCCCTGCAGAGCCTCGACAACGGGTTTTCCATCGAAGAGCTGGAGAAGTGGTGTGCGCGGCTCCTGCGGGAGCTGGATCGGCTGCCACCGTCCGGCGCCCCCCTGCCCGCTTTGGCGATGGTGGGGGAACTGAAGATCGATGGCAATGCCCTGGCCCTGAGTTATGAGAACGGGGTGCTGGTGCGGGGCGCCACCCGGGGCGACGGGGAGCGGGGCGAGGAGATCACCGCCAACGTGCGCACCATCCAGAGCGTGCCCTTGCGGCTGGATCTGGAGGCGCCGCCGGCCTGGCTGGAGGTGCGCGGGGAAGCTCTGATCAGCAACACCACCTTCGCGGCCATCAACGCCGAGCGGCAGAGCCGCGGAGAAGCGCTCTTTGCCAACCCCCGCAACGCCTGCGCTGGCACCCTGCGGCAGTTGGACCCGAAGGTGGTGGCAGCCCGCCGGCTTGATGTCTTTGCCTACACCCTCCACCTTCCGGAGGGCCAACCCGGTGCCCCAACGAGCCAGTGGGACACCTTGCAATGGCTTCAGCAGGCGGGCTTTCGGGTGAATCCCCACTGTGAGCGCTGCCCCGACCTGGCGGCCGTGGAAGCCTTCTTCCAGAAGTGGGACACGGCCCGCCGCTCCCTCGACTACGCCACCGACGGGGTGGTGGTGAAGCTGGATGACCTGCGGCTCCAGGCCGATGCCGGCTTCACCCAGAAGGCTCCCCGCTGGGCCATCGCCCTGAAATATGCCGCCGAGGAAGCGCCCAGCAAGCTGCTGCGGCTGGTGGCCCAGGTGGGCCGCACGGGCAAGGTGACCCCCGTGGCGGAATTCGAACCGGTGCCCCTGGCCGGCACCAGCGTGAGCCGGGCCACCCTGCACAACGCCGACCGGCTGCGGGAACTGGAGCTCCACAGCGGCGACACGATCGTGGTGCGCAAGGCGGGGGAGATCATTCCCGAGGTGGTGCGGGTGCTGGCCGAACTGCGGCCCAAGGGGGCCCGTCTGCTCTCCCTGCCGAGCCATTGCCCGGAATGCGGCTCCGAGCTGGTGCGGGAGGAGGGGGAGGCCGACACCCGTTGCGTCAACAGCAGCTGCCCGGCGATCCTGCGGGCCTCCCTGCGCCACTGGGTGAGCAAGGGGGCCATGGATGTGGAAGGGCTGGGCAGCAAGCTGATCGCCCAGCTGGTGGATCGGGGTCTGGTGCGCTCCATCGCCGATCTCTATCGCCTCGATGGGGCCATGCTGGCCAGCCTGGAGCGGATGGGGGAGAAGTCGGCCAGCAACCTGGTGGAGGCCCTGGCCAGCTCCAAGGCCCAACCCTGGCCGCGCCAGCTCTACGGCCTGGGCATCCACCATGTGGGCGAGGTGAACGCCAAGGCCCTGGCCCGGGCTTTCCCCGATCTATCGGGCCTGCGGCAGGCTGTGGTGGAGGAGCCGGAGCGGATCGGGGCGGTGTACGGGGTGGGGCCCGAGATCACCCAGTCGTTGCAGCAGTGGGTGGCCACCCCGGCCAACAGGGTCCTGCTGGAGGAGCTGGAGGCCATGGGCTTCTTTCGGCCCAGCGATGGGAGCGAGCCCTCTCCGCCGGAGCGGGGGAGCGGCGCTCCGCTGGCCGGGCAAACCTTTGTGCTCACCGGCACCATGCCCAGCCTGAGCCGCCGCCAGGCCCAGGAGCTGATCGAAGCGGCCGGCGGCAAGGTGAGCGGCTCCGTGAGCAAGAAAACCAGCTACGTGGTGGCCGGCGCCGAAGCCGGCAGCAAGCTCAGCAAGGCCGAAAGCCTGGGTGTAGCGGTGCTGAATGAAGAGGGTCTGCGGGAGTTGCTGGGGGGGGGCAGTGAGCGGGTAACCCCGGATGTCCTGTCCACCTTCCCTTCCCAGCAAAGAAAAATGGAGTAACTTTTGGCCGTTAGGCGAAGCCTTCAGTGCTTCCCAGCCAAGAGCCCTTGCCGTTGGAGTCCATATTGATCGAGGACATCACGCTGAGTGCGGCCCTGCCCCTCTCCACAAGGTTTGGCCCGGCCCATGCCATCCCCCCAGCCGTGCCAGCTGCAGCCACCGCTCCCGCTTCGGCAACGGCCCAAGGGGAACCGATGTCGTTGGAGCTCACCGATCCCCTGCGCCATCTCTTGGCCCGTCACCAAGTGCTGGTTCCCCTGCTGCGCCAATGGGTGATCGGACAAGCCGTGGGCGGGGTGGTGCTGAGCGAAGAAGAGCAGCAGCAGGCCCAGAAAGCCTGGCTGCAAAAGCAAGGAATCCAGTCGCACGACCAGTTGCAGAGCCATCTGGCCCTGAATGGCATGACCGAGGACGATGCCCGCTGGCAGGCGGAGCTGCCCACGCGGATCCACCACTATTGCCAGGAGCACTTTCTGCACCGGGCCGAGCAACGGTTTCTCGGCCGCAAGCAACAGCTCGACACCGTGATCTACAGCCTGCTGCGGGTGAGCAGTGAACCCTTGGCCAATGAGCTCTACCTGCGGATCGCCGAAGGGGAGGCCGACTTCGCGGAGCTGGCCGCCACATACGCCGAGGGGATGG
>JBJTUM010000182.1:0-3796 GCA_046080725.1 Cyanobium sp.
CCCTCACCGGTGGCGCCATCATGCTGCTCTTCGATCTGGTGGCCGGAACTTCGTTCTACAGGCCGGAAGGTGGGGGCGATCCGGTGCTCTACCAGCACTTCTTCTGGTTCTATTCCCATCCGGCAGTTTATGTGATCATCCTGCCGGTGTTCGGCATCTTCTCTGAACTGTTTCCCGTGTATGCACGCAAGCCGCTGTTCGGCTACGTGTATGTGTCACTGGCCTCCTTCATCATCGTGGGCCTTGGTTTGATCGTCTGGGTGCACCACTTCTTCACCAGTGGCGTGCCCCAGTGGATGCGCAATCTGTTCATGGTTAACACCATGTTGATTTCGGTGCCCACGGGGGTGAAGGTGTTCGCCTGGCTGGGAACGCTCTGGCGTGGCAAGCTGCGACTCACCACGCCGATGCTCTTCTGCTTGGGTGGTCTGTTCAACTTCGTGTTCGCCGGCATCACCGGGGTGATGCTTGCCACCGTGCCGGTGGACATCCACGTGAGCAACACCTATTTCGTGGTGGGCCATTTCCACTATGTGATTTATGGTGCTGCGGTGATGGGGATCTTCGCCGCGATCTATCACTGGTTTCCCAAATTCACCGGCCGCATGCCCTATGAAGGGCTGGGCAAACTGCATTTCCTTCTTACCTTTGTGGGGGCCAATCTCAACTTCCTGCCGATGCACCCCCTCGGCCTGATGGGCATGCCGAGAAGGGTGTCGAGCTACGACCCCGAGTTCGCCTTCTGGAACGTGATCGCCAGCCTGGGGGCCTTCCTGCTCGGCGTGTCGATCATTCCCTTCCTGCTCAACATGGTGAGCGCCTGGATCCGCGGTCCGAAAGCGCCCCACAATCCCTGGAATGCGATTGGTCTGGAGTGGTTGCTGCCCTCGCCCCCCCCTGAAGACAACTTCGGCGAGCATGTGCCCGTGGTGATCTCCAGGCCCTATGGCTATGGGCTTGGCAAGCCCCTTGTGGAGCACCAGGCTGCGCTTGAGCAGGCCCTTACCCTCGCCGACCAGAAGGAGGCATCGCGATGACCAGCGCCGTTCCCACAACCGCTTCGGAGCAGCCCCATGGGGCCGAGCATCCGAAGCACAACCTCACCGGTTTCATTATTTTTCTCTGCTCAGAGAGCGTCATCTTTCTGGCGTTCTTCAGCGGTTACGCCCTGCTCAAAACCAGCGCGCTCAACTGGCTCCCCCCCGGCGTGGAGGGTTTGGAGTGGCAGAAGCCGCTGATCAACTCAATCGTGCTGATCTCCAGTTCCGGCACCATCTTTCTCGCCGAACGGGCGATGGCGAAGGGACATCTCTGGGGCTTCCGCGCCTTCTGGTTGCTCACCATGGCACTGGGCTCCTATTTCCTCTATGGCCAGGCGGTGGAGTGGAGTGGGCTGAAGTTTGGGCTCACGTCCGGAACCTTTGGGGCCACCTTTTATCTGCTCACAGGTTTCCATGGCCTGCACGTGGCGACGGGCGTGGGCCTGATGACCCTGATGCTTGTGAAATCATTCATCCCGGGCAACTATGCGGGGGGCGAAGAGGGCGTCCAGGCCACCTCCTTGTTCTGGCACTTTGTGGATGTGATCTGGATCATCCTCTTTGCCCTTCTCTATGTCTGGCAGGTGTGAAACATGATCATTGATGACAATCATTACGATGTGATCCTGATCGGCAGCGGCGCAGCCGGCGGCAGCATGGCCGCCAGCCTCGCCCGATCGGGTCATCAGGTGCTGCTTCTGGAACGGGGAGGCGTGATGCCTCCTGAGGAGCAGAACGTTGCTGGCACCGATCTCTTCCGTAAAACCCGCTACCACGCCTCGGAGCAGTGGTTCGGTCCCGATGGCGATCCCTTCCCCCCCCAAACGGTGCATGCCTTGGGCGGCAACACCAAGATCTGGGGCGGTGTGCTGGAGCGCATGCGGGAGAACGACTTCAGTGGGGTGACGCTGCAGGACGGGCCAACCCCCACGTGGGGGCTGAGCTACGCCGATCTGGCCCCCTGGTACGCCAAGGCCGAAACGCTCTACAACGTGCACGGGGTGGCCGGCGCCGATCCCACCGCCCCTCCGCGCGACGACGACTACCCGGCGCCGCCCAGGCCGGTGGAGCCCTTCCTCGTGGAACTGCGCGCCGCCCTGGAGCGCCAGCACCTCCATCCCTACGACCTCCCCCAGAGCTGGAGCGATGGCGCCAAGGCGACCCGGGGCGATGCGGAGGTGTTCGGCGTGGAGCCGGCGCGCCACAGCGGCGTCACCGTGAAGGACGGCGCCAGGGTGGTGCAGTTGCATGTGAACCCCAGCGGCCATGAGGTGCGGGGGGTGGAGGCGGAGATCGCCGGGCAGCGCTGGCTGTTCCGCAGCCATCAGGTGGTGCTGGCGGCCGGGGCCATCACCACAGCGGAGATCCTGTTGCGCTCCGCCACCGACCACCACCTGCGGGGTCTGGCCAACGGCTCTGATCAGGTGGGTCGCAACCTGATGAAACCCCAGCTCACGGCCATCCTGCAGCTGGCCGCCGCCCCCAATTCCGGTCGTTACAGCCCGGGCCATGGCCTCACCGACTACTACTGGGGCGACAAGAACGTCAGCTTCCCCCTGGGTTCCATCCACAATGGCGGTGGGGTGCTGCAGGACGCGCTCTTCGCGGAATCACCGCCCGTGCTGTCGCTGGTGACCCGACTGATGCCCAACTTCGGCCTGGAGCAGCTGGCCTCCCGCTCCATCACCTGGTGGGCCATGAGCGGCGTGCGGCCCGATCCCCACAACCGCGTGGTGCTGCGGGGCAGCCATCTGCAGATGAACTACACCGCCAACAACCGGGAAGCCCACGACCGCTTGGTGTACCGCTGGCTCGACACCCTCAAGGCTGTGGAAGCCGATCCCCTCACCCTGGTGGCCAAGGGCGCTCCCACCCATCCCCGGGGCGAGGCGCCGCTCTCCGCCATCGGTGTGGCCTGCGGCACCTGCCGCATGGGCACCGATCCCGCCAGCTCGGTGGTGAATCTGGAGGGCCGCTGCCATGAGCTTGACAACCTCTGGATTGCCGATGCCAGCGTGCTGCCCAGCTGCCCTTCGGTGGGGATTGGTCTTACGGTGATCGCCAACGCCCTGCGGGTGGCGGAACACGTCCGGGCCCAGCTCTGAGGGGGCCTTTCAGGAGGCTCCGACCGGATCTTCCGCGACAGGGGCCTCCATCACCAGCCCCAGGCGGGCCGCCAGGGCCGGGGCCGTCAGGCCCTGCGCCACCACTGTCAGAAGGACGGTGAGGAACACCAGCCCCTTGAGGGCGCTGGCCCCGCCGATGCCGGCCTCCTGGAGGCGCAGGGCAAACAGGCTGGCCACGGCGGCGGACACGATGCCCCGCGGTGCGATCCAGCTAATGATCAACCGCTGACGCCAGCCCAGGGAGGGCAACCCAAGGCCAGCCAACTGCATCACCGGTGCACGCCAGAGCATCAGGGCCAACACGCAGGCCACCCCTCCGATGCCCAGCGGACTCAGGTCCTGCAGCGACAAATCGGCGGCCAGAAGGGGAAAGAGCACGGTGATGGCCAGCATGGCCAGCTGCTCCATGAGCGCCTCCAAGGGGTCCAGGGCGGGGCCCAGCCGCAGACCCACCACCACTCCGGCGGCCACCGCCGCGGGCAGTCCCGACTCCGGCAACAGGGCTTCGGCGCCGCCAAACAGCAGGAACAGGAGGCCCACACACAGCTGCAGTTGCAGAGCCGGATCAGCCCGCTCCCCCAGACGGCGCAGGAGCTCGGAGAGCAGGGCGCCCATCGTGCCGCCGAGCAC
>JBJTUM010000183.1:0-6903 GCA_046080725.1 Cyanobium sp.
GGCCATGGCCTGCGGCAAGGCCTGCGTGGCCACGGATGCGGGTGCTGATGGGGAGGCTCTGGAGGGGGGGGCGGGCATCGTGATTAGCACCCAGGGGGTCACCACCCAGCTGCGCACCCTTTTGCCAGTGTTGCGAGACCAGCCGGTGCTCACGGCCGAACTAGGCCGCCGGGCCCGGGCCAGGGTGTTGGAGCGCTACACCCTCAGCAGCAACATCGATGCCATTGAAAAGCTCTATGGCGACCTGACCCACCATCCGGCTGCTGCGGCTTGAATCAATAACGTTCGGGCACGGGGCGGCGCCATTCCAGGGGAACCCCCGCCGCTGCCAGCTCCTGCGCCCTGGCCTCCAACCGGCGGCGATCCAGCCGCCACAGCCGGTAGAGGCCCGCCCGTTCGAGCTCAACCGGTGCGAGATCCCGCCAATGGGGCGACTGGGCCGTGCGTTCATCGATCACCACCAAGACGGTGGGTTGGGCTTCCGATGAACTGGGAACCTGGCCCTGGCGCCGCTCCTGACTGAGCCGATCACCGAGGTCGCGCAGAGCCGAGGGCTGGATGCCCTCGTAGATCACCACCCTCCTGCTGTAGAAGTGCAACGAGGGCTTGAGGATGCCCACCATGGCCAGAGGTTCGCCAGGTCGGGCCTGCCGTTGGATGGTGGCAGCCAGGGTGCGCACGGGCTCGCCCCGCAACCGATCCCCAAGGCCCCAGCTGGGCAGAAGGGCGAGAGGCACATACAGCACGAGGGGCAGCTGCATGGCCAGCAACCGACCCCGCAGGGACACCAGCCAACCCATTAGGGCAGCAGCGAGCCAACACACCCCCGCAACCGTGAGGCGACCAGAGCGGATCAGCTCAGCCGGCAAGGTGGGGAGCTCGGGATCGCGGATCAGGGCCACCAGCGAAGGGCCGGCAAAGAACACTGCTGAGATGAGGGCGGTGAGCAGGAGGGTGACCCACCAGGCCCAGGAGCTGGCCCGATCCTGGCCAGCCCTTCCCGTCTGGGGGTCGGGAGGCGATGCGGCCAAGGCAATCAGCACGGCCGCAGCAGGCACCGCCGGCAACCAATAGCTGGGCAGTTTCGTGGAGGCCGCAGTGAAGAACCCCAACACGGCCAAAAGCCAGCATGCGCAGAGGCGTCCCAAGGAGTGGGGGGGGGGCAATGGGCGCGTGGGGCGCCGGCTCCAGGTCAGGCGACCCAGCGCCCTGGCGAGCCCCAAGAGCAGGAGGGGGGTGAAGGGCAGGCTGGCCACCACCAGCACGGGGCCAAAAAACCACCAGGGCTGGAGGTGGTGGTTCACCACCGTGGTGAAGCGCTGCAGGTTGTGATAGCCGAAAAAACTGTCCCAGAAGGGCCGTCCCTCCTTGGCTAGGGCAAGCCCGTACCAGGGCCCAGCCACCAAAGCCGTGAGCAGTAGACCCCAGCGGGGCTGGAGGCAGCGAAGCAGGATATGGAGATCCCCCTGCAGCCATCCAAAGAGCATCAGGGTGAGGGCAGCGATCGCAAGCGCCACCGGCCCCTTGGTGAGAATGGCGAGCCCCAACAGCACCCAGCCTGGCCACCAGGCGCCCCCGGCGGCGGCATAACGCCGCCAGAAGCAGAGCAGGGAAAGGGCCACGAGAGCGCTGAAGAGGGCATCACTCACCGGCGTGCGGCCCCAGAGCAGCACCAGGGGGGAGAGGGCAAAGGCCAGGGCCGCCTCAATGGGCAGAGCGGCAGAGTCCCCAGTCCTTTGGGGCCAGCGCTGAAGGGTATCCGCCAGGCCCACCATTGTGGCCACGGCGGCCAGGGCAGAGGGGAGAGCCGCGGCCCAGGTGCCGAGAGGATTCCAATGGGCCTGGCCCGGGAGGGCGTACAGCGCCCCCATGAGCCAATACACCAGCGGGGGCTTGTCGTAGCGAGGCAAGCCATTGACCCGTGGGATCAGCCAATCGCCGGTCTCCGCCATGGCACGGGCCGCTGCGGCAAACAGGGGCGGTGTTTCATCCACCAGACCGGTGCTGCCGAGTTTCCACACGAAGAGAAGCAGCCCTAGGGCCAGGGTGAGCAGCCACACCAAGGCGCGCTGACGCTGGGGAGAACGGACGGGAGAGGGTTGCGTCAATTCAGGCGAGAGAACGGTCTCGTCATGTCTTGGCCCCCCGATCCTGACGCACCCTCTGCATCAGCAGGGTTGAGGGCCCTAAGTGAGGCGCAGGGCCTCAGGCCGCACCTCTGCCGGCCATGGCCGATCGTCCGATGCGCACCACCACCATGCCTGTGACATACATCCACAGGCCATACACCGCAGCCGGCACCGCCATCTCCGGATTCCCCAGCAGTCCAGCTGTGATGGCCAACGCCAGGGTGCAGTTTTGGATGCCCACCTCAATCGCCAGGCAGATCTGTTGGGCCACAGGGAGCCCCAGCAGCCGCCCAGCCAGGTAGCCCGCCAGGGTGGCAAGCCCGTTGAGCAGCACTACGGCTAAGCCCACCTTGAAGAAGAAGGAGGGCAGCCTGCCACACTCCTTGATCAGCAACAGAAGGATGATCAAACCCAGGAGAGCGGCAGCCAGGCGGCTCACCTGGGTTTCCAGCCGCAGGGCCAGGGCAGGAAACCGCTGCCTCAAGGCCATGCCAAACGCAGTGGGGACGAGGGTGATCAGCAGGATCTGCAGCATGGTTGTGCCAATGGGCAGACTGAACTGGGCCTCCGTGCCCATGAGGATGCGCAAGGCCTGATTCGCCAGCAGAGGAATCGTGATCACGGTGATCACACTGCTGATGGCGGTGAGGCTCACCGAGAGGGCCACATCCCCCTTGGCCAAATGGGTGATCAGATTCGAGGAGGGCCCCCCGGGGCAGATCGCTAACACCATCAGCCCCACGGCGATGGGCGCCGGCATGGGGAGGATCCAAACAAGCAGGGCTCCGATCAGTGGCAAGAGCACCACCTGGGCGAGGGTGCCGGCCACCACTGCCTTGGGGTGCCGGCCGATCCGCCGAAAGTCTTCCGGCACCAGGCCCAGTCCCATGCCGAGCATCACGCTCGCCAGAGCCAGGGGCAACAACACACTGGTGAGGATGCTGCTTTGCACAGTGAAGGCTGATCGGAGCTGGCGCATGTGAGCTCCAGCCTCCGACCCTAGAGGATGGACCTGTTGCCCTGGCATCGCCCCACCTGCATGTACAGCCCCACCCGTGGCCCGGAGCGCCTGGTGCGGATCGCCCAGTGGCTGATCGCCCTGGTGTTCGCCTTTTTCCTGATCCGAGTGGGCGGAGCCATCCTGGCCGACCTGCCCGTGCTCACCCAGCCACCCCAGCAGGCCACCTTTCTGCAGACCCCACCGATCCGCGCCCTGGAGGCCCGGATCCAACCGCTGGAGGCCGAACGGGAGGAGCTGGACCAGCGGCTCACCCAGCTGCAGCAACGGCAGGAGGTGGCGCTGCAGGCCTATGAAACGGAGCGGGCGAGCTTTGAAACCTGGCGGGCCACCCGCTCCGCCACCCAACAGACCAGCCAGAACCAGGACGTCATAGCCCGTGCCCGCCAGCTGGATGCCCAGCTGCAGGTGCAGCAGCGGCTTCGGGACGAGCAGCGCGAACTGGAGCGCCTGCGCGGTGCCCTTGACAGCCGGCGCGCCCCCATCGAGCGCCAGCTCCAGGAGCTCCGGTCCCAGGGGGAGAGGAGCTACCAGCAGGCCCGAATCCGCTCGGAGTGGACTGTCTTTGCCCTGCGGCTCCTGCTGGTGCTCCCCCTGCTGCTGCTATCGCTCTGGCAGTTTCGCCGCTACCGCCGCTCCGACCAGTGGCCTTTTGTATGGGGATTCCTGCTGTTCGGACTGGTTTCCTTCTTCTTCGAGCTGGTGCCTTACCTGCCCAGCTTCGGGGCCTACATCCGCTATGGCGTGGGGGCTGTTCTCACCGTGGTGGTGGGGCGCTCCCTCCTCCGCTGGCTGCAGACCTACCTGGCGCGCAAGCAGCAGGAACAGGCGGCCCCCCAGGAGCAGCGGCAGCGCCAGATCCGCTATGAAAAAGCTCTGCAGTCGCTGGGCAAGAGCCAGTGCCCCAGCTGTGAGCGTCGGCTCGCCACCCGGGAGGGCGCCCTTCCCGATTTCTGCATGCACTGCGGCCTGGAGCTCCAGACGGATTGCCCTGGCTGCGGCCACCACCACGTGGCCTTCTTCCCTTATTGCCCCAGCTGCGGCCTGGCCCGCTAGCCCGTTCCCGTGCGGGCAATGTCGAGCACATCAGCCATGGAGCGGATCTGATCCATCGTGTCCTGCAGCTGGCTGTCGCTGCTGAGTTCCACCCGCAGGTCGATGCGCGCGGGTTTGCCGGGGGTGGTGCGCACCCGGGCATCGCTCACGTTGATGCGGTGATCAGAGAGGCGGGTGAGGATGTCCTTCAACACACCCACCCGATCGAGCACCTCGATGCGCAGCTGAACGGGATAACGGCGGCGGGGCTCCGCCGCGGCCGCCGGATTCCAACGCACAGGCAACCTCCGTTCCCCCGGCACCTGGGAGAGGTTGTTGCAATCCTGCCGGTGGATCGTGATGCCATGGTTGCCCAGGGCCACCGTGCCCACGATGGGCGCTCCGGGCAGGGGGCTGCAACACCCCCCCAGCCGGTATTCCAGTCCCTCCAGCCCAAGGATCGGGCTGCCCGATCCTTGGGCGGAAGACGGGGAGGCCTGGGAGGCGGCGGCCACCCCGGCGGCCACCTCCTCATTGCTGGGGGGCGGGCTAGCGGTGGCCGCCGCCAGCCGTATCTCTTCCCGCAGGCGATTCACCACCTGTTGCAAAGTCACCCCCCCAAAGCCCAGGGAGGCGAGCAAATCCTCTGTGCCCACTAGATTGCAGCGTCGCGCCACCCGGGCCATGGCTTCGCCTTTCAACAGGGCATCGAAGCCCTCCCGGCCCAGCTCCCGCTCCAGCATGTCGGTGCCCCGCAGGATGTTGTCCTCCCGGTGGCTGCGTTTATACCAGGCCCGGATGCGGTTGCGGGCGGTGGGGGTGGCCACGAAATTCAGCCAATCCAGACTGGGATGGGCGGCTTTGCCCGTGATCACCTGCACGAAATCCCCGTTCTGCAGCTGGGTGGCCAGGGGGCAGAGGCGGTCGTTGATCCGCACGCCCTGGCAGTGGTTCCCCACTTCGGAATGGATCCGATAGGCGAAATCCACTGCGGTGGACCCCTTGCGCAACCCCACCACATCACCCTTTGGGGTGAACACGAACACCTCCTCATCAAAGAGGTCTTCCTTGATCGAAGCAAGGTAATCGCTGCTGTCTTCCGACCCCCCATCCTTCTGCCAATCCACCAGTTGGCGCAGCCAGTTGAAGCGCTCCGCATCGCCCGCGGCTGGAGAGCCGCCTTCCTTGTATTTCCAGTGGGCGGCGATGCCGAATTCCGCCACCTGGTGCATCTCGCTGGTGCGGATCTGCACTTCGATGGGGCGATGCCGTCCGATGACAGCGGTATGTAGCGATTGATAACCGTTGGGTTTGGGCAGGCCGATGTAGTCCTTGAAGCGGCCGGGGATGGGGCGGAAGGTGTCGTGAACCACGGCCAGGGCCCGGTAGCAACTGTCCACCGAAGGGCAGAGGATCCGCACGGCGGCGATGTCGTAAAGCTCGTGGAAGGCTTTCTGCTGTCGTTGCATCTTGCTCCAGATGCCATACAGGTGCTTGGGGCGGCCGTGCACCTGGCATTCCCCCAACCCCACGGCCTGGAGCCGATCCCGCAGCAGGCCGGCGGTGACCGAGAGCCGCTCTTCCCGCTCGCTGCGCTTGGTGGCCACCGATTGCTGGATCTCGCGGAAGGCCTCAGGCTCGAGGATCTTGAAGGCCAGATCCTCCAATTCCCATTTGAACCGGCCGATGCCCAGCCGGTTGGCGAGGGGGGCGTAGATCTCGCGGGTTTCCCTGGCGATGCGCTGCTGCTTCTCGGGTTTGAGGGCCCCGAGGGTGCGCATGTTGTGGAGCCGATCGGCCAACTTCACCAGCACCACCCGGATGTCGCTGGCCATGGCCAGAAACATGCGCCGCAAGTTTTCGGCCTGAGCTTCGGTGTGGTTGGTGAAATGGATGCCTCCCAACTTGGTGACTCCTTCCACCAGGGCCCGCACCTCCGGGCCGAAATGGGCCTCAACCTCCTCTGGGGTCACTTGGGTGTCCTCTACCACATCGTGCAGAAAACCGGCGGCGATTACAGCCGCACTGGCGCCGATGTCCCGCAAGAGATCCGCCACCGCAATGGGATGGACGATGTAGGGCTCGCCGGTGGCACGGAACTGGCCTTCATGAAGCTGGAAGGCGAAATCGAAGGCCGAGGCCAGTAGGGCTTCGGTGTCGGTCGGGCAGCTATCGCCTGAGCCGGGGGGCACGTGCCGCACACACTCCTGGAGCCACTCCGGCAAAGCCACGCCGTAGTTGGCCGGCTCATGGATCAGGCGGCGACGCAGGGGAAGGGCGGCGGGAGAAGGAGTTGCAGGCGCAGGCCCGTGGCCTTCGGTGGAATCCTCAGTGGCGCACTCGGCCTCTGGAGCGATCCGATCGGGGACGGTCCTGAGCATCGACCTCCTCGCGCTTTCCCCATGGTAGTCAGCTCGCAACCCAGCCGGAATGGCAACCGCCTCCCCCATTAGCAGCCAAGCTGGAGCCAGTTTTCCGCCCACCATGGCGCCTCCCGATGCCCCCGTGCTCGATCTTCACCAACTGAGAGTCCATTACCCAGGCACCCCTGAGCCCACCCTGAATGGGTTGGATCTGCGTCTGTGGCGGGGCGATCGGATGGCCCTGGTGGGACCGTCGGGGTGCGGAAAGAGCACGGTGGCCCGGGCGGTTCTGCAGCTGCTGCCTCCGGGAAGTGTCTGCGAAGGCACCCTGCTGCTGGCGGGGAAGGATCCCCGCCAG
>JBJTUM010000184.1:0-24753 GCA_046080725.1 Cyanobium sp.
ACTATGTAGGGGCCCGAAACAGGATCAACAGCAAGACGCGCCGGTTGGTTTCCTACGACGTAGGTATTAAGACCAGCACCACCAGATATAGTATCACTCGTTCCTGGGCTACCAATCAGGATGTCATGCCCCCGATCTCGGCCAGTGAGCTGAAGCCGTCGCGATGGTTGGCGATTGTAGAGAAATACGATTTTCTGATTAATCGATGAACCCGGAAGAGTTGATGGGAAAGGGATAGATCCGCATAACGGAACCCAATACGCTACGCCATCATTGGGCGAGTTACAGTTCCAATCAGCCGAATTGGTCATTACAGCACCTGTACAGACCGTTTGCCCAGCAACATGGAGTGGCAAAAAGCCCAGAAAAGAGGCAAATGCACCTGCGGAAAGAAAAAAAGAAAATTTCATGTGAACTATAGTGAAAGTAGGCTAACCAAGCACATTGAATGCGAGGGTATCTTTACTATAGCTACCAAGGCCTGCCAGAGAGAACAGTGCCAGCCCAGAAATAGGGATGATTTGAATTCTTCATCAAACGAAGCCGATCCGCTCGGCTTAAACCTGAGATCAACACATCGCCATCGCCCGCCACGAGATCCTCTCCCCTCACCCTCACTTCACCCCGACGAAACATTCCCTGGGTGAACTGAAGAGCCTGATCCTTCCGAAGGCCCCGTTGCAAAAAACGGTGATATTGGACAGAGAAAGCAGCTGACATCGCATCGTCCACATACCAGAGATTGCCAAGGGCACTGCTGGCGCCAGTCTGCAAAGCCAGGCCTGTAATTCCCAACTCCTGATCTTCATCACCAATCGCGGTTCGACAAGCATTCAACACAAACAATCCGATCTTCCCTTTCCTACCCTTACGGAGGTGTTGACCGATCTGCCTTAGAGGCACCGTCCCATCACTGGTATAGACCTGGGCTTCACCAGAACGATCGCGGGTAAAATCAGCATGGGTTGCCAAATGGAGAATTTCTAGCCCACCCTCTCCTGCTGCCTCCACAAGCCTGCGGGTCTGAAATTGACCATCCACCATCACCGTGGCCTCCGGATGGATCCGGGCCAGTTGGTCCAGTTCCTGTCGGGCCATCGGCAGAGGGGCAAGACCATTACGAAAGAAGCCCGTTCCCGCGAGCACGACGCGAGGCGCCGCAACGGGGGAAGGGGCGGCAAGGTCCGTGAGAGCCAGGGCGGGGGTTACGGTGATTGTTATCTGCTCTCCCAGGGTGCCCTGCCCCAAGGGAAGGGCCGCGAAGGGGATCCCCTGCAGACCGCGATCCAGGGAGAGCAGAAGGGCATTGATTCCGAGGCGTTGAATCTCCGGCATCACTGGATCAATCAAGACAGACGTCAGCTCGGAACCTGGAGCAAATGCCTCCTCCGGGTCGTCCATTTGGCTCAAGCGACGCTGGAAAGTCTCAATGGCACTTTTCAACTTGGCGCCTGTTGCCCTGGACTGCCAACCACGGATCGGGCCCTCGGCAGGGATGAGAATCTGGTTGACCTGAACTAGGGGACTATCAGGCAGGGGGGTGAGGCTGAGGTGCAAGATGGCTGGGACGTAACGGTCGGCAAGCGCAACCTCGTTCCCCCGGCTCGATGGTTGTGCGATGCTCAGGCGAAGATGATCTTGAAGAGGAGCAATTCCTAGGTTTCGGGGCCGGTCCATAGGTATACCCAGGGATGCCACCACCTCCCGCGTGGCGCGTTGTTGGTCATCAGCAAACAATTGCGCCGCCTTGGCTTCAGAGAGAGGTTCCACGGCTTCGGCAACCAGGGTGGATCTCTCTGGTGCACGGCCATCTGGCAGAAGCCCCAGGGTCAGGGAAGAAATGGGTCCTGCAACTATCCGTCCTTGCAGGGGAAGGGGCCTAACCGAACGATCGAAGGGATCTAGTGAAGATGGAAAAACATCAATCATCCTCGAGCTGCCTGGATCTTGCCCAGCCAAGCCAATGGACTTGGCTTGATCAACAGACTTCCGCAAAGCCATAAAACGCTTGAACGCTTCATCACGAACCTCTCCCTTAACTGGATTGAGGTCCTGATCTGGGTCACCAGCCCAGAAATTTCTATGCAAGCCTGCCTCTGAAAAGACTTCGCGAATATCTTTCCCTGGGATCTGCAGGGCTTCGCGATCGAGATTAACATGATTAGCAATGTAGATTTCTTTTCCTTTTGCTACAGCAAACCTCATCGTTCCAGGAAAATCATCTAAGGAATCAGAACCGGGAACTCTACTTGCAATACTGAGCTTTGTATCACCACCATTGATATCAATGCCACCACTGCTAATGAGGGTTATAAGACCACCTAACTTATCTCCAGAAAAGGGATCAGCAGTATATCCGGAATTCACAAGAAAATCCTCTTGGATTCCATCCAATTTCAGCGGCAGAACCAATGCCAAAGAGGAGGTTTTCTGAGCCAGAATCCTGGAATCTTCGACCAGAATAGGCCGATCAAGAGAGGCATTGGTAAGGGTGATCTCGCCACCAGGAAAACTCGCAGACTCCATTTCTTGTCCTCTATTGTCACGATCCTCAAACCGATTATGAGATAAGGCCCTCAACTCAGAGCCAACTATCCTGATTCCCGAAGAGCTATTGATTCGGACGTCCCCACCGCCAGCCCCCCCATCAACAGAGATCTCCGATCGGTCGATAGACAAGGTGCTGCCAGCACCTTTCCCTTTTGCGCGAAGAGCCACATCACCGGCAAAGTTGTGGGTTGCATCAGCCGCAAGGCGACTTCCTTCGACAGCGATGCCTCGTTCCGCCTCTACGATCAGAGCACCCGCGGTATCTTTGAGACGAATTTCAGAACGTTTTAGCGAGGGGTTTGCCGCAAGAAGAGGATCCAAATCCTGGGATGCAGTGACAAAACTACCGCCATTAATATAAATATCTCTTGTAGCGTATAGATTAATGAATGGTGGGTCGTCTAGACTGATTTCAACCGGAAGATCAACCCCTTCTTTGAAATACCTCCACTCTGCGTCTATCTTAAGATCCTCAATGTAATGAACTCCCACATCCAAGGTGGAGGAGTTGACGAGAAGATCGCCACTTCTTGCCTCCAGGGAAATCATTCCCTTGGGTGCCTCCAGACGACTGTTGGCCTGGACCGCTACAGACTCTGCACGCAGGACGATGCGTCTGGCTTCCAGATTGGCGCCCTCGAGGATAGCCGGCCCACTGCCAGGCACCGTTTCGATTTGAATCAGCCCCCGATCGCCAGGTGGCCCCGCCACAGCGCGAACATTTCGGAGATCGATGGAGCCATTCGCACGCATCCGAATATCGGGAGCCTCCAGGCTGGAATTGGCGATCCACACACTGCCGCTCTGCCCGCCATTTTTAGGCGTCTTCTTGTTTCCCGCAATCAGCTGCAAAAGCCCGCCGCTGGCCCTGGGCGTTGCAGCTTGTGCCCACACCTGATCCAACTGGAGCCCGCCAGCGCCAGCGATCAACACATCCGATCCCCGGAAGGAGGCTTGGCTCACCGCCACAGAACCACCCACCAGCGTCAAGCTCTCCCCTGCTGCCAGCTGGGTCGGGCCCGCCCCGGATTCCGAACGCATCGGCCCCACGCCGCTATCGATGAGCAGGTTTCGATCCACCCGGAGCCGGCCACCCGCCAACACGATCGGCCCCACTCCCGCGCCAAGCACACCTTCGTTGGCTTCTCCTTTGGCCAGACGCTCCAAATCCAGATTTGGCCCCTGATCCAGCCGCAGCGCCTCACTCGCCGTCGCCGCCAGCACGTCGAACTCCTTGCCGCCGAAGCGCATCGTGGGGGAGGTGGAGAGCAGCAGGTTGGTGGCGCCGCTAAAGCCGGCCCCGTTGCCCAGCCAGATCCCTCCGGGGGAGAGCCAGAACAGATTGGCTGCCTCGCTGAGGTGAACAGGTGCACCAAAAAAGCTGCCATTGGGTGCCCCCACACCCACCACCACGTGGCGCCGGCCCCGGGTATCCAGATCCACCCGCTTGATCTTGGTTCGGGTATCGAATTGGCTGAAGCGATAGAACTGGTTTGGCCCCGCTCTTGTGCCCCCCTGCACGGTGCAGATGCCCCCCGTGCAGCGGCCCAGAGCGGTGCCATTCACCCGGGTGCCCAGCCCCCCGGCACTCACCTGGGCCTGGGCCAGGCCAGAGCTGCCGATCACCAGGCAGGCCGGTGCCAAGAGCAGGAACGGACGGGTGGGGAGCAGGCCGAGCAACATGAGAGAGGCCAACCATACATTGTTTATAAAGAGTTGGCCCCAACACGTCAGTGATCACGCTCACACTTAGGAGAAACAGCCACAAAAAATCACCTCCACCTTGAAGGTGTCCGTTACTCCCACTCCCATCTGCTGCGGCGTCAGCATTGTTCCCGGCAGGCAACGGCCTCCAGGGAAAGAGCCTCGATTTCCTTGGATTCAGAAAGATCCAGCCGGGCGGCGGATACCGGGCAGGCTGTGGTCATCACCCGGGTGCGGCTCTGGGATCGCCACCATTTGAAGCGCAGAACCGGCAGCTGCCCCACCTCCCGAGCCATCGCCCAGAAAAACACATAACTTCCCAGCAGCCGGTGGAAGCTGCCGAATCTGGAATCACGCAGCCGTTCAACCAGATGGCTTCCGCTACCGGTCTGTCCATCGGCAGAGCCCTGGAAGGTGTGATCAGGCAGCGTCAACACCCTGGCGAATGGTCCTCGGCTGAGGGTGGGTTCCCTACCAATGGCCACGATCTCAGGGCCCGTTCCCCAGTGGCGGATGCCATCCGCCTGCCGTGCCGTGAGCAGGGCGGCATCCGCCTTGGCCCGCTGGAGGGTGCTGGTGCGCCCATCAGGAAAGCCCAGGTAAAGCAGGCTCCCCCGCACCAGCCGATGGGCATGGGTGTGTAGCAGATGATCACCCACATCAGCCCCCTGCACATCTAGGGAGGTGAGACCGTAACTGAGGGAAAACAGTTTGCTGATGTAGGTCGTGAGCAAGGGGTGAATCCATGGGGCCTCTCCGATCACCAGGCTCCGGCGTCCCGTGCGTGCCAGCAGAGGCCGTCCCTGGGCCTGGCGCAGAAGGAGGGTCCACAGCCACGGGCCAAAGATGTAGAGGCCCACATCAGCGGCCAGGGCAGCCGCCCTCAGCAGGTTTCCGCTGAGGCCAACCCCCATCCATGCGGATTGCCCCGCCACCAACTTGGTGAGGGTCTGCGCGAGAGGCAGAGCGAAGGCCACGGAGATCAGGATGTAGATCGCATGAATCGCCCAGGCCAGTGGAGTTTCCAGAACATGCTGGGCCCAGCGTCGTCCCTCCCGCTCCAGTCGCCGGGATGTGGTCGTCTCTCGCCGCAGGCCCCTGCCATCGGCGCCGACGATCTCGCTGCACTCCTGAAGAAAGCGGTTGGTCTCCAGGTTGTCCAGCAGGGTCAGTTCGTCTCGAGAGAGAGCCATCCCCAAAGGTTTGCGCTCCCCATCCGCACAAGACTGAAGAAGCTGGCGGCTGAGGGTGAACAGCAGTTGGGTGAGGGTGTGGTGCATGGCGGCCACAGAGGCGGTGGCCGGCTCCGCGCGGCGCCGTCCCGCCCCGGTGGTGAAGAGCCTCCTGCTGAACGACTCGCCAGGTTGCTGGCTCTGCAGCAGCGGAGACCCCTGCAGAGCGTTGGGTTCGCCGCTGACGATGAAGACGTCGCGGATGACCGCCCTGCGCACCATCAGGTCGCAGGCGTCCATCACTTGCCTGGAGGCAAATGTGCGGCAGGAGTGGCTGAGCACGATCACCACCGACTGCCTCGCAAGGGCCAGACTCTCGACGTCGTGCTGGAGAGCCTCCATCACCGCATTCGCGGAGAGCACCCGGATGTGCAAGAGCGGCATGAGGAGGGCAAGATCAGTGGCGAAGCGTTCGCCTAGCCAGAGGCTGTTTTCCACGCCGGTGATCAACAGATCCACATGGCTCGATCGGGCCAGACTCACGTCGAGGCCGCTCTGCTGCAGCACCCTCTCCTTGGCAGCTAGATAGGCCGCCTTGGCGATGAGCAATTGGGCGAACGCCTCAGCGCTCTGACGATTGGGCGATCCAGGATTGCTCCAGTCATCCTGAATCGCGGCCAATAGAGCCGGGATAGCGGCGATATCTGCCGCAACCGGATCCCGGGAGGCAGCCCCAGGGGAGATGGAACCCCTGTTCTGCCTGGGAAGCCCCGGAAGGTAGGGATGACGACGACGGCAGACTTCCTCCGGCGACACCTCCCGATCTAATGACAAGGACGTCACACGAACATCACCGCTGGAGAGCACGGCGATCTCCCCTGCATTTTCATCCAGATCGATCCTCCAAGCCCCCTTCTGGCCGGACAACACCGCATCCACCGCCGCCGGTTCCGAGGCATAGAGCCCCATCCTGGTGTGGGGATCGATGCCGATGGTGAGCGGCTGGCCAAGACTGGAGAGCACCAACCGATCCGGCCATGTGGTGGAGGCCACCACCAGCCCGAAGCTGCCCCGAGCGCCGTCCATGAACTGCCGCATGGCCTCGAAGGGATCGTTGCGCAAGAAGAACACGATGGATGTCTCGATCCAACCCCGGAGCTGGGCATCCTTCTGGCTGAACAGCCGAGGATCCTGCTTCAGCAGCACAAGAAGCTGTTCGGTGAAGGGCTGTATCCAGCTGCTCTTTGTGGCGCAGGCAACGAAGGTGCTCTCGAAAAGCGTCGTCCACCGCTGCACATCCGCCAGAGAGGGGACTTCGGGATAGACGGCCAGGGTGTTGAGAAAGGCCCAGCGCACCGCAGCAAACCAATCCCCCCGACAGATCAAAAGGTCCATCATTCCTGCGATGCGGGCGGAATCCACCACGGCAGGAGCTCTCTGCTGCAGGGCACGCTCCAGCCAGGGCCCAAGGGCGGATGCCACATCCAGGTGCTCTCCGAAGGCCTCGAAGGTCTCAAAGTCACCGTTATGGGTGATGCGGTGGTGCACCGTCTGCCAGGTGCTCTGCCAACAACCATCGTCAGCCAGTCGCCAGAGGCGGCTTTGTCTGGCGGGCATCCATTCCTGCCAGTGGGTTTCACGCACCGCAGGGGGGGCGCTGGTGCCAAACCGATAGTGCCAGCAGGCCAACAATGCTGCGGGATGGGGCCGGCAACCCATCTGATAGGCCCGGCGCCTTTGTTTGCGGAACGCAGCTTCCAGGGCAGGCGTGAGGTCTCCACGCTTGGCATTCACGATACGGTGCCCCACGAACCCCACATCGCCACGGCGATCCACCGTCATCACCAGACCCCCTCAGGCCTGGGCGCCCCGGAGTTCCGTCTCCCGACCCATGCGATGAACGATGTTGATCATCGAGCCGGAGAGCAACTCATCCGAGCCAGAGAGATCCTCTGCGGCGATCAATCCGAAGTTGCCGCAATGCAGGAACGCTCCCTCCCCGCTCATGAGCGCCTGAAGATCTGAACGCGAAGCCAACACCAGGCAGACATGACTCAGGAGAACAGCAAAGAGCAGTTGCTTCATCCATGGCCAGGCAGGCGCGTGGCTGTTCAGGCCATGGAGAATCACAACCCCCACCCCGCTGATCACCAACAGATGCAGGAGAAGGCTGCCGCTGGCCTTGAGCCTCACCTTCCATGGCTCTGAATCTCCCATGGGGAGCCAGGCCGGTGGCTGGGAGCCCACCCCGGGAAGACCGATGGGAGCCAGTGGCAGAAGGCTCTGGGCCATCTGCCTCAAGGAGCGATGCTCCAGAAGGTTTTCCCAGCGGATCACTGCGATGGAGTGATCCACCAGAGCGCGCATGAGGGTGTGACCGGTGCCATGAATGATCTGGGCAGTCACCCAGGCCAGCCGGATCAGGATCGCGAGGATGACGGCATCCAGCAGCGAGCCACCGCTGGTCGCCATCGGTAGAAGAGAGATCAGCTCAGGAAGACAACGGTGAAACCAAAATCGACTGCGGGATATTGCTGAGGGCATGGGATTCTGCGACTAGCGCATAGCTGGATTCGGGCCAGCTTCAGCTGAGTTTGGACAGGAAGGAGTGATCAAGATCAACGCAGCCCGTGATCCGCCTCACATGGAGCTCCTTGTCGTTGTCAAAATGGTTTGAGCAGAGGTTTAGCCATGCCCCAGAGCCAGCCGCTTCCGCCTGATGCTCTGGCTCAAGTGGCTCTGTTTGCCGAACTCAAGGCTGAACACCATCAGCACCTGCTGGAGAACCACCGGCTGATCACCCTGGAGAAGGAGCAACAGATGATCCTTGAACAGGATGAATCGCAAGGCCTCTTTCTTGTGCGTTCCGGGTTGGCCAAGGTTCGCAGCATGGGCATGGACGGGGAGGAAAACGTGCTCGCGCTCCTGGGCCCCGGGGACGTGTGTGGTGAAATGGCCAGCCTCAATCCAAGGGGCTTGCGTTCCGCTGATGTGCTCACCCTGACGCCCTGCTCCCTGGTGATCCTGCGGGGGGCACCTTTTTTCTCTCTGTTACGGAGTGAAACCAGCCTGGCGCTCGCCCTGGCCAGGCTGCAATCCCAGAGGTTGCAGGATTTAAGCAGGCGCCTCAGCCTCAGAGGGGCCGATGCCAGCACCCGAATGATGGCCACCTTGGCGGAGCTCGCCATGAAAACAGCACCCGGGGCCCCCCCCACCGCTCCATCCCCCCGCTCCCTCAAAGGGAACTGGCCACACTCTCTGGCCTGGCCAGAGAAACGGCTTCCCGAATCCTGAGCAACCTGCGTCGTCGCGGAGTGGCGCTGGAGAACGCCGATGGCGGTCTCCAGCTCACGGATCTCAAGCCCCTGCAGCGCCGAGGATTGCTCTAGTCCGCCGACAGGATGCCCGGGCTCAGCAGCGGCGCCCCAACATGTACCGTGGGTCGGTAGCCAGGGATCGCTCGTTCTGACGGGCCTGGACGAAGTGCTCCTGGACAGACTTGATGTGGGGATGGTCAGAAGTTGTCAGGAATTGCCGAATCGCCTTCTGGGGATGCACTATATCTAAACCACCGCAGATGATTGCGAGTTCCTGAAATGAGAGAGGCCCGTAGAGCGGGGCAGTGGATGAGTTGGAGGTCAGCATGATGATTCAGAGAATGTTGAGGGAATGGAACCCTCTTGAACACCAGCTTTCCTCCTTTCGCTGGGTGTCGCTGTGATGACACTACCCCATTTCTTGTGATCTTGATTACGCCATCACATGAAGAAGATTCGCCTGCAGGCGGCTCTCCTCTGCAGCCAGGCTGTGACGCACGCGATCTGGCGTTGCGCCCCACAGGTGAGAACGTTCCCGAAGCCAATTACAGAAGCGCTCACATTCCACATAGCTGTAGCGATAGCCGCAGGAATGCTCCTCCCAATAGGCGACCAGAAGAGGTTCAAGACCAGAGCCCAGAGCTTCGATGGTCTGGGGCAGATTCATGATGAGCGGCACCAAACGGTTGATGCGATAAAGGGTGCAGGATGCCTGCATCCCAGGATGGTTGGCCATGGCCAACAGTTGCCTTTTTTCGCGAGCTGTGAGGCTGTAGCGCTGATCGAGTAGCTGTGGATTGTCCCTGACGGCCACGCACAGGGCAGTGGATGCGGTGATCTCCGCAGTGGCTTTTTGCAGATCAATCATCATGGCAATGGCCCTCAATTGGTGAGAGAAAAATGGTGGCACGTGTCGGCCAGTGCATGCATGCGTTCCAATTCGCCGCAGATGCTTGACAGGCCGATATCGTCATAGTTGCTGTCGTTGTATTCAAATGTGATTGCCTTCAGGTTGGTACAGGCCGGCAGATAGTCAGTCGCGATCGTCCATACCTCATCCGGGGTGAGCTGAGAATGACTGTCGACATAGAAACCATTGAGCAGCTCCCCACCAGCCAGGTGAACCTCCTCCACGGCCAGCGGATCAAGGCCGGCGAGGTAGGCCTCGATGGAGGGGCCACCATTGCGGGCGCTCACCAGAAGATTGTGGAGATCCAGAAGCACGCCGCAGCGCCCTTGCTGAAAAAGACGGTTCAAGAATTCCACCTCATTCATCTCCATCTCTTCAAGCGGCGTCAAAATGGCTGGATTTTCTAGAAGGATTCGACGCTGAAAGCGCTCTGTGACGAGCCGCAATTTTTCGCTCAACAAGCACAGGTGTTCCTCGTCGTAACTCACAGGCAGGGGGATGCCAGTGTCAGTATGCGGCCCCTCGGCTCCCGGCACCATGAGCAGGTTGAGGTGCTCGCTGATCCATTCAAATCCCCCGAGATGGTCGCCCACCCGCTGGATCGCCTCCACCACCCCAAGATCCACGGGCTGGGCGCTGGGCAGCGAGAGACTGAACGCATGGGCCGTGATCGGTCGACCCCGGCAGAGGATGCCGAGCAGATCCAGGGTGGCTTGCGGGAGAATAAACCTCTCACCACAGCTGGAATCGGGGCCCAGATCGCAGAAAAACTGACCGGGATTGATGGATAGATGTTCAACCAGATCTCCGGATTCAGCCATCACGTTCGGTGTGGTGGCATTCACCAGCAGACCAATACTCGGGCGATGGATTGGCATGGTGTGTATGCGAGGGGAGGAGGTGCCCCCCGCTGAGGGGGGCACGAGGTTTGGTAGCGAAAGGATTCGTGTGCTCTACCGCAGGCCACCCACGGTGACCTGCCTGCCGAGCTGATTGATCACTGGATTGGTGACTTTTTCCAGCGTATGATGTTTCAAGAATTCGGCGGGAATTCCCTGCACACAAACAATGCCAGGATTCTTCAGAATACCGCCGCTCATTTGTTGAAGTTCGTGACTGGTGAGCTCCCGAACATCGCTCTGGACAGTTGAGATCTGTTGATGGGAAGTCATTGTGGGCCTCATTGGAAGAAGGGTGGAATTGATGAGAGAAGATCGAGATCTTTCTCTCGTGAATTCAATGTGGGCTAATTTTTTTGCCTGTTCAGTGATCGACACCCCTGGCCATCTGTGATTTTGCTCACTGCCACTGCCACTGCCGCCGGTTGCCACATCGTGCGGGCCTTGGACCGGACGATGTGGCGCCCATGCCACCTCACCTGGAGGCCCTCCCCCATAGGCTGGAGCTTGAGCCTTTAATGCTGGACATCTCCATGACCTCCCTTCTGGCTGCCCCCACCCCAGGCACCGACCTCACCAGCGCCTTCCGTGCCGCCTATGAAAACCGCTACACCTGGGATCCAAGCTTTGGAGGCTACAGCGGTCGCTGCCTCTGGGAGCAGGACGGACGGGTTGTGGAGGGCACCTTCTCCGTGGGGGCCGATCTCAAAGCCACGGTGGAGGGCATCGCGGATCCAGAAGTGCAGAAAGCCATGGCTTCCCAGCTCTGGGAGGTGGCGATCCACAGGGTGCGCCGCAGCTTTGAGCAAACCCACGGGGAGAACACCTTCACCGCTGGAGACACCAATGCGGTGGGCACGGAAGTGATCGTGGGCGGCAAGAACGCCGGCGATCGTTACCGCATCAAAGACAACGTGGTGACCATGGTGCATCGCCACATCCATGGCACCGTGGTGACGATCTTCACCGGAAGCGTCACGGATACGGGTGCGGGCTACCTCAGCCACACCTACAGCAGCCAGTACAGCGACCCAGGGACGGGCGCATCCAGGGGCGGGGAAACCCAGTTCGAAGACACCTTCCAGCCTCTCACCGACCAGGGTCCCTGGGTGTTGACCCGACGAGTGGTGAGGAGCACAGACACGGCGCAGCTTTTTCGCTTTGAGGATCTTTCCCCCCTCCAACAGACAAACGGCTGAAGCCGTCTGGAACCTGGGATCGTGAAGGAAGTCAAATACCGTCCTGAGATCGACGGACTTAGGGCGGTTGCTGTTGCCACCGTTATCATCAATCACTTCAATAAGGACATACTTCCCAGCGGTTATCTGGGTGTAGATATCTTTTTTGTGATCTCAGGATTTGTGATTACATCCTCCCTGCGCCGGCATCAAGCGACATCATTTCGAGACTTTATTGTTGGTTTTTATGCCAGAAGACTCAGGAGGATCCTGCCCGCACTCCTGGTGATGGTGCTGGTTAGCAGTTTTGCAATTAGCCTGGTGGACCCCAATCCAGGAACCTCACTGATCACTGGGCTGGCATCCATTTTCGGACTTTCCAATATATATCTGGTTCAGCGTCTTACTGATTACTTTGCGGCCTCTGCAGATTTGAATATTTTTCTGCACACGTGGTCCCTAGGTATTGAAGAACAATTTTATTTTCTCTTTCCGCTTCTTGCTTGGTGGAGTGGATATGGAAAAGGATCACCCTCTGGATCGCAGCGTTTGCGGCGTCTGCTTCTCCCCCTGTTCGTTCTTTCTCTATCGGCGTTCGTGGTGATCTATCCCCGCAGCCAGCCCCATGCCTATTTCCTGCTCAGCAGCCGTTTCTGGGAGCTGGCCAGTGGATGCCTGATCAGCCTGCTGCCTGAAGGCCAGTTTTCTGCCATCGCTTTTCAGCTGCCAGCGCTGCCCCTTCTGGGCGGACTCCTGGGCCTGATGTTCCTCCCGCTGTCGATGGCCGTTCCTGCCACGTTGCTCTGCATTGGCCTTACCTCCCTCCTGATCTATTGCCTTCGCAGCGCAACGCCAGCCCACGCCCTCCTGAGTTGGCGGCCGATGCTCACCATCGGTTTTCTGTCCTACTCGCTGTATCTATGGCACTGGCCGGTTCTGGCCCTGAGCCGTTGGACCATCGGGATTCATCAGGAAACGATCCCCCTTCAGCTGTTGCTCATCGGCGGGCTCGCGTGGCTCTCCTACCGATACATTGAGCGACCTTTTCGGACATCCCGCTGGCCGGCAAGCCGTGGGGGCACCATCTTTGTTTCTCTGCTCGCCTCTTTAGCTGGCTCCTTGCTGATTGGGCTGCTTGCGAAGGGTTGGAAAGAGCATCTGTTTCTTGGCCAAAGAAATGATCTTGAAGAGACCCACTCCGTTCTCACCCATCCAACGGGTCCGGTGTGCAACATCTTTGATGACCCTGCCGCTGCAGAGGAGTTTCCCGAGAAATGTGGCTTCAATGGCAAACCCAATCAACCGACCATCTTCTTGATGGGTGACAGCCAGATTGAGCAGTTTGCCCCAGCCATCTCTGCTTTCGCCAGGGCAAATGATCTGTCTTTTCGAGGCCTTTGGGGCAATGCTTGTGCTTTCCCTGCCTTAGAGGGAGTGAAGAGCTCGGATGCAGGACGATCCATGACCGAATCTTGCCAGAAAGGACAACGGGCAGCAGAGAAATCCTTGCTAGCAAGAGTAGAGCCTGGGGATGTGATCTTCATTGGTAGTTATCTCACCAGCTACTTCAACACTGATAGAAACGATCCAATCGAGCTCAACCATTCTGCAAAACCCCGTGAAGATTATCTCAAGCGCTTGATTCTTCTCTCGGAAAGTCTGATTGCCAAAGGAGCCACTGTCGTGATCTATCTCAATGGGCCACGCTTCAATGGGCTTGAGGGTGCGGTGGATGGCTATTGCTTCCCCCAATGGTTTAAACCCAATCTGGATCCCAACTGCCAGATTTCCGCAGCACCCTTCGGAGACAAGCGCCGGGAAAAATTTCACACTCTCTACGCCTGGGCTGATGGGTCGCAGCGGCTGCTATGGGATGGATTGGATGCGAGAACCTGTGATGGCGCAATATGCCGAGCCACCCACTACAAGGATGAGGCCCATTTTCGCGAGTACTACGCCAACTATCTTTTCAGCTTGTTTGAGGAGAAAAACCCTGGACTGCTCCAGGCCCACAACGCCAATTCCAGCCCTGAAAAAGCTCCTCCATAGGGCAAATAATTACCCCACATCCGGTAGGGCGGGTATGGTTTTGAGCCGCTCATTGAGCTGCATCGCCATCGACTGACGGCCCACCGCCAGCACCTTCAACGTGTCTTCATGGAACCGAAGCTGGGCATCGGCCACCTGCATTCCCCGCACCAGCTCCTTGATCTCGTCGGGAAGGGTATTGAGGTCGTATCGCTTGCCCTCAAAGGTGAGCACGGGGGCCTGCTGGGCCTGGGGGGCAGGAGTCTGCACAGATGGGCAAGAAAGACGACAGTCACCTTAGTCCGCAGGCTTCAGAGCTCCATCTGAATGAGCTGGCGCTGACAGAGGTCGCGATACCGGCCGCCCTGCCCCATCAACACCGCATGACTCCCTTCTTCAACAATGCGCCCGCCTTCCAGCACCAAGATCCGATCCGCTCCCTGCACGGTGGAGAGCCGGTGGGCGATCACCACCACCGTGCGGCCCCGCATGGCCTGCTCCAGCCCCCTCTGCACGGCCTCCTCCGCCTCCGCATCCAAGGCGCTCGTGGCCTCATCCAGCAGCAGCACGGCCGGGTTGCCGAGCACGGCCCGGGCAATGGCCAGTCGTTGCAGCTGACCGCCTGAGAAGTTCGCCCCTCTCTCCTCCACCCGGCTGGCGTAGCCCTGGGGCAGGGCTTCAATGAACCCGGCGGCGTTGGCCAGGTGGGCAGCCGATTGGATGGCCTCCAGTGTGGCCTCGCGACCAAAGGCGATCGCGTCGGCCACCGTTCCGGAAAACACGCTGCTCTGCTGGGGCACCAGGGCCACGGCCTGGCGCAACTCCCTTGCCCGCAGATCCGCCAGATCCTGGCCATCCAGCAGCACTGTTCCCTTCTGGGCTGTGTTGAACCGCAGCAAGAGGGAAAACAGAGTGCTCTTGCCAGCCCCGGAGGGGCCCACCAGGGCCACCACCTCCCCAGGACGCACCAACAAATCGATGTTGTGCAACACCGGATGGGTGGGGTCGTAGCCGAAGCGGACCCCCTTGAGCCTCAGCTCCCCCCGCACGGGCCCCAGAGCCTGGGCATCGACGCGATCCGGGGGCTCCACCGGCTCCAACTCAATCGCCTTGAGGCGATTCAAGGAGGCCTGGCCCTGCTGCAACTCATTGAAATTGGTGGTGAGGTGGGAGATCGGGTCGATCAGCATCAACAGGGCCGCGATGAAACTCGCAAAACCCTGGCCGCTGAGGCCTCCCGCCTGGATCCGGGCCGCACCGAGCAGCAGCACCGCCAAGATGCCCGCGGCCTCGATGAAGCCCACCACGGGGTGCTGCAGCGCCTGCAGTCGAAGGGTGTCGTAGCGGGCCCGGCGATGCAGATCCACTTCCTCGTCAAAACGCTGCTGGAGCCAGGGTTCCGCCGCAAAGGCCCGCACCAGGGGCAGGCCGGAGATCGCTTCACCCAGCAGGGCCGCCACCTGGCTCACCTTGTTCTGGCTGCGCTCCGCCGCCGCCATCACCCGGGCCCCAAAGGCACTCACCAGCAGGGCCACCAGGGGCGCCAGCAGGATCGTGGCCAGGGCCAGGGGCCAATCGATCCACACCATCAGCCCCAGCACGGCCACCAGCTGCAGCACACATGGCAGGCTGTCGTGAAGGGTCTTGTAAATCACGTCCGCCACCCGATCCGCATCCCCGGTGAGGCGGTAGGTGAGGTCGCCGGTGGAGAGGGTTTCCAGGGAGGCGAAATCCAACCGCTGCAGGCGGCTGAAGAGATGGCGGCGCAGATCCTGACTCACCTGCAGAGCCGGCCCCGCCAGGAGCACATCCTGGCCGTACTGGGCCAGTTTCTGAACAAGGAACAGGGCCAGGGCCAGCCCCACGCTTCGCAACACTGTGGGGAAATCGCCGGCGCCGATTGCAGGGATCAAACGCCCGGCCAGAAGGGCCAACAGGGGGAAGGACGCCACGGCCACAAGGGCGCAGAGGGTGCCGGCAAGCAGGCGCCGGCGATAGGGCTTCAGCAGGGGCCAGAGTCTGCGAAAGCCAGCCGGCGAAGAGGCACGCATCCCGGCAGACTACGCGGGAGGCACACCATGCAGAACACCACAGAGAGCGCCGGGCACGGTGGATCCACCATCCAACTGGCCCAGTTTCTGAAGCTTCAGGGGCTGGTCGGCACGGGCGGGGAGGCCAAGGTCCTCATTCAGCGGGGGGACGTGCGCGTGAATGGGGCAATCGAAACCCGTCGCAGCCGCCAACTGCGGCCTGGCGATCAGGTGGAACTGGCGGGATCCATTCGAGTGGTGCCCAAGGAGAGCGGGGAAAGTTAGGGATTCGGGACCATGGCGGCTTAGCGTGCCAGGGGTTTCGCGGGGAGCTGCCACTGGTGCGCAAGGCTGTGATCGCAGGCAACTGGAAGATGCACATGACCTGTGCGGAGACCCGTGCGTTTGCCAGGGCCTTCCTGCCGCTGATCGAGAACCTTCCTGAGGACAGGGAGGTGGTGCTGGCACCCCCCTTTACCGCTATCCCAACCCTGCACGAGGAGATCGGGAGCTCCAGGGTGGCCTTGGCAGGCCAGAACGTCCATTGGGAGGAAAAGGGTGCCTACACGGGCATGATCTCCGCCCCCATGCTCCTGGAGCATGGCGTGAGCCACGCCATCGTGGGCCACAGCGAGCCGAGGAAGTACTACAGCGAGACGGATGAACAAATCAATCTGAGGGCTCGCTCGGCCCAAGCCCATGGGCTCGTCCCCATTCTCTGCGTGGGAGAAAGCCTGGATCAGCGGGAATCCCGGGAAACGGAACGGGTGATCCACCGCCAGGTGGAGCAGGGCCTGGAAGGCATCGATCCGCTTCGCTTGATCGTGGCCTATGAGCCAATCTGGGCCATCGGCACCGGCAAAACCTGTGCTGCCGTGGAGGCAGATCGCATCTGCGGCCTGATCCGTGGCTGGGTCGGCCACCCGGATGTGATCGTTCAATACGGGGGTTCCGTGAATGCCTCCACCATCGATGAGCTGATGGCCCAACCGGAGATCGACGGTGTGCTGGTGGGGGGGGCCTCGCTCGATCCCGTTGGTTTTGCACGGATTGCGGGCTACCAAGTTCCCGTCCCAGCCTGAATTCCCCGATCGGTGGTCAAACCGCCACCATTGCGACAGATTCCGCGCGCGATCTGCAGTCCACTACGAAGCGGTTTTTTTAAGCCAGCCCCTCACCATGCCATACGAACCAGGATCACCTGAATGCCGCATCCTGATCTCCTGCAAGGCACAGATCGAATCGATGCTGAATAACCTTTCACGAATCGAAAACACGTCCCACATCCGCGACCAGCTGGTGTCTGTTCATAATCAACTCGAGGGTTTACACGAGCTTCACCGTCGTCAACCCCAGGGAATTACCGCAGAGTAATTGCTTTGATCCTGCTGGATCAGGCTTGTTGGGAGTGGAGTTTCTCCCACCCCTGGCAGGCGGCGTAGGCTCCGGCGAGAGTAGCAACACGTACTTTTTTGAGGGGCCGATCCTGACGGCTCACCACATAGCTCCCATTGACATCGCGGTAAATCACGCAGCCGCTGACCGTGGCTTGAACAAAACTATGGTTGTTTACCATGAGAAACCAATTTAATTTGGATTGATTCAAAACTCCATCCTTATGAACCCGCTGTGTCAGGCGGTACTGACAACACAGTTTGTCATCAACGGTCCCCATCCCCTGGGCCATCTCCGAATCGGTCCCCCACCTTCCCTCTGAGCTGCTGAATCAGGGCTGTCCCCCGACACGGCCGTTTCCCCTCCAATTGGGCCTCCCGCACCAGCAAGAGGCCCTCGCCCGTCGCGACCACCACACCCATCCCTTCCTCAAGGGCCACCACCTCACCAGGCCCACCCAGCGGCCAGGATGGGGCCATCGAAACCAGCCCCGCCGCGTCTGGGGTGAGATCTCCTCGAAGGGGCTTCAGCAAAGGCTCGGTGGCCAGCAGCTTCAGGCGAAGGCCCTGCCAGAGGGTTTGGGCCCCCGGGTAGAGGGCCATCACCCTCCGATGCAGCTGGAGGGCAGAGTGCTGCCAATCCAGCTGGGCATCCTCCCGCTGCAGCAGGCGGGCATACGTCACTCCTGCCTCGCTCTGGGTCTGGAGGCCGAGGCGTGCCCAGCGTTCGGCCTGGGGGCCCACGCCCGCGGCAGCGATCCGGGGGAGGGCCTTCAAAAACAGCCGGGCGGTAAGGGCGGAGAGGCGTTCGCCCAGTTGGCGCCCATTCTCAAGCAGGCCAATCGGCACCGACTCCTCGAGCAGCACGGGGCCCGTGTCCAGCCCTTCTTCCATCGCCATGATGCCCACACCGGTGAAAGGGTCTCCCTCCAGCAGGGCCCACTGGATCGGCGCCGCTCCCCTCCAGCGGGGCAACAGGGACCCATGGCCGTTCCAGCACCCCAGCGGCGGCTGATCCAGCACGGTTTTGGGGAGAATCTGGCCGTAGGCCACCACAACGGATACTTCCGCACCAAGGCTGACCAGCTGCTCCTGGAACGCCCCATCCCGGCGCACCCGTTCCGGGGTGAACACCGTTAGGCCCAGCTCAAGGGCCCGCTCCTTCACGGGCGAGGGGCTGAGGGCACCACCCCGGCCACGGCGACGATCCGGCTGACTGACCACCCCCACAAGGGTGTGTCCCGCCCCATGGAGGGTCTCCAGGGTGGGCACCGCATAGGTCGGGGTACCCCAGAAGAGGACGCGCATCAGGGGGATGGACGCAACGACGGCTCAGGCATCACCCGTCACCGTGAGGCCCTCCACCCACACCCAGGGGCACAGGCCTAAGGGGGTGACCTTGCTGGGCCCTTCAAAGCCCACCAGGCTCATCAGCACGGTACGGATGTCACCGGCAACGGTGGCCGACTCAATCGAGACAGACTCTCCATCACGGATCAGCCAACCGTCGAAAGGGAGGGAGAAGGAGCCCTGGCTGGCCTTCACCCCGGCATGGAGAGCGGAGAGGGAATCGATCACCACTAGTCCCCCATCTCCAGCTCGGCGGCCATCCGGAGCCAAACGATTCAGGCCTTCCTCGCCCCCCGGGACCCCTGGGGTTGAACCCACCTCGAACCAGTCGGGGGCGACGGACACCTTGGCCCCCATCCCGGCATTGCCCGTGGGCGGAGCACCAAAGGCCCTGGCCGTGGCCTCGGAGTGGAGGAAATGGCGCAACACCCCCCCCTCGATGAGGGTAAGTGGGGCGGTGGGGGTGCCCTCCCCGTCAAACAGTGCAGCGCCGATGTTCCCCGGATGAAGGCCGTTGTCCGTCATCGAGAGGAAAGGAACGGCCAGCACCTCCCCCAAGCTGTCGCGTTTGCTGAGGCTCACCCCATCCAGCACGGCGCGGGCATTGAACAGGCTGCTGAAAGCGCCGATCAAATCCAGAAAGGCTTCGGGGGAAAACACGCAGGTGTAGCGCCCGGTCGCCACGGGGGCGTAATCCAGATGGGAAATGGTGCGCTGAGCCGCTTCAGCGATGCAACCCTGCACATCCAACCCATCGACGCCATAGGCCAGCCGCACGGCGCCGCTGCTGCGGGGCTTCCGCCCGGTCTCTTCCGCCCTGGCGTAGAGATAGAGGGAAGCGGTGGAGAGCTGCTGGTGGCGAAGCGCCCCCTCGCTGTTGACATACAGGCGTTCACTGCTGCGCTGGGCCAGGCCGTTGTAGGGAACAGTGGTGATGGCCCCATGGCTCGCCAGCAGCTCCCGCTCAGCCTCCTGAAGGCGGGACAGGAGATCAAGGATGGAGCGGCTCTCCATGAGCGGCTGCTCCACCAAAGGTAAAGGCGCCTTCGCCAAGGGGGAGAAGGCGGGGATTTCCTCGGGATTGCCAAAAGCGCTGGCTTCTTTGGCTCCTTCTAGAGCCTTTGCCAGCCCGGCTTCCGTGAGATCAGAGGTGCTTGTGATGCCCACCAGCCCGCGATCATTCCAGACCCGGACGGTGATGGCCCGTCGCTCCGCCCCCTTCATCTGCTTGGGTTCCCCCCGATCCACCTGCACGGAGGTGTCGGTGCTGCAGGAGGCTCCCAGATCCCACTGGGCGATGCCGGCCTGGGCCGACAGCCGCTGCAACTGGTCCTGGAGCTGGCCTCCAGACAACACGGGCTGATTCAACGTCTGACTCATCGCCCCCCCACCGTGATGGTGTCCACCCGGATGTGGGGCTGGCCCACGGTAACGAAGATGCTTCCGCTCACCGAGCCACAAAACCCCGCGGCCAGCTCCAGATCGTTGGCACACATGGAGATCCGGGGAAGCACCTCCTTGGCTTCCCCAATCAGGGTGGCGCCCTTCACGGGTCGGCCGAGCTGGCCATCCTCGATGAGATAGGCCTCTTCCACGGCGAAATTGAACTGGCCCGTCGGCCCCACACTGCCTCCCCCCATGGCCTTGCAGTAGAGCCCCCGATCCACTGACTGGATGAGGTCCTCAGGGCTGTGGGGTCCGGCCGCGATGAAGGTGTTGCGCATGCGGCTGGCAGCCGCAAAGGCATAACTCTGACGGCGGCCGCTGCCGGTGCGGGGATGGGCCGTGCGTGTTTCCCCAGCCCGATCACTGAGAAAGCGTCGCAGGATGCCGTTCTCAATCAGCACGGTGCGCTGGGGCTCCATCCCCTCATCATCCATCGAAAGGCTGCCGAAGGCCCCATCGCTCAGGCCTTCGTCGATCGCCGTGACCGCTTCATGGGCAATGCTCTCACCGATCCGATCCGCAAAGGGAGTGGTGCCCCGCTCCACCTGGGTGGTTTCCAACAGGTGCCCACAGGCTTCGTGGAAAATCACGCCACCAAAGCGATTGGCCAGCACCACCGGGTACTGGCCTGCCTCCACATAGTCGGCGTACAACATGCTGGCCGCGCTCTGGCAGAGGTCCTGGGCCGCCTGGTCGGGATCCCATTGCTGAAGATCCTCGGGGCGGCCCTGGGTGCCGTAGCGGCGCCCCACACTGGCCCGATGCTCCCCATCGGCGGCGAGCACGTTGAGGCCCAGGGATTGGTGGAGGCGGATGTCGCGGGCGAAGGTGCCATCACTGGCGCAGACCAACACTTCCTGCCAATCCCTGGCATAGCTGCCCCGCCGGGCCTGGAGATGGGCCCCATGGCGCGTGAGCGCTCCAGTTCCCTCCAGCAGAAGCGTCGCCACATCACCCAGGGAAGGGGAGGTCTCCAGCCAGGTGGCCTTGCCCGCTGCATGGTCGCGGAGGGCTGGCAGGCCTGCGAATCCATCCACGGCATGGGCATTCCTCAACAGCCCCAGCATGCCCAGGGCCTGGTCGAGGGCTGCCATCAGACCGCTGCTGCTGAGGTTGTTGGTGGATACGAAACCATCGTGGCGGCCAGAGAACACACGCACTCCGGCCCCCATCCCAAAGGAGGGGGACACGTTGGTGATCACCTCCTGCTCAGCCAACACCCCCAGGTGGTCACTGCGTTCGAGGAAAACCTCCACCAGGTCTGCGCCTGCGGCACGGCCGGCCGCGAGGAGAGGTTCCAGCCTGGAACGCCAGGCCGGATCCTGGAAATCACCCAGGGCCACAGACGTGGCTGAGTGCTGGGGGGTGGGGGTGATAGAGGTGGAAGCAACCAAAAGGCAACCGGCGAGAGGGCGAAGGCAGAACCGAACGGAAGTCAGCGCACCGCCGGCTGATACTGGTGGCTGGGAATCGGAGCCATCAGGAACAACCGGGCCATCTGCACAGCGTTCCCGGCCCAGTGGGGAAGCTTGCGCAACACCCGCAGGGGAGTGGGTGCGGAACTGGCATCCAGGGCGGAGAGGGCTGCGTTGTGGGTCACCAGGGTTTCCAGACCCTTCCAGAAGGCGGGTGATTCCACATCCAGAACCACGGGGAAGACCCGCGCGGAGGTTTCATTGGTTTTGGTGATCACGGTGCGGTCGTAGCTGCGCGCATCCAAGCCGAGAGCCTCATAGAACTCCTTACGGGCCACATCCCTAACGTACATGGTGGCGAAGACCGCCAGCAGGAAGAACCGGCACCAGAGGCGGGATCGCCAGCCGTTCACGGTGCTGGGCACCGCCTTCATCAGGGCATCGAAGAAATCCCCGTGGCGATTTTCGTCCTGGCACCAGTTTTCAAAGAAATTGAAAATGGGAAAAATCTTGCTTTCCGGATGCTTCTCCAGATGGCGATAGATGGTGATGTAACGCCAGTAACCGATCTTCTCGGAAAGATAGGTGGCGTAGAAGATATGGGCCGGGCTGAACTTGGTGTAGGCCTTGTGGGCAGTTAGAAAGCCCAGATCCAATTGCAGGCCAAAATCAGCCATGGATTTGTTGAGAAAACCCGCATGGCGGGCTTCATCGCGCGCCATGTGGGCAAAGCATTCAGCCAGGAGGGGATTCTTTTCCTTGATCCTGCGGCTGAGCTCTTTGTAGAGCAGGAATCCTGAGAATTCAGAGGTGCAACTCTGCTCCAGGAATTCAACGAACACCTGGCGGGTTTCCGGATCGAGCTTGTCGGCTGCCCCCTCGAATTCCCCATCTCTGACGAAATGGTGACGGTTATAGTCCTTCCGAAATTCCTCACAGATGGCCTTCAACTCCTCTTCATTGGGGCGAAGGTCCATCGCCGCCATCGCGTCAAAGTCGGTGGTATAGAAGCGAGGGGTGAGGATCGTGTCCCTCACCGGCTCCTTGATGGCGGGCGATTGCGGTGTGCCAATGGCCTGGGGAGAGGCATTGGCGGCTGGGGCGGACACAGGGGGAACCATCGCGCGGAAGCGATCTATAAAGACATCGTAAGGGCCCCCTCGCCAAAGCGGCTCACCATGTAACGGGCTTGCTCAATTCGGGCCAAGCCACTTCTGGCCATTGAGCCGCTGCACCAGGCGAGACACCAACAGGGGAAGGGACATTTTCTTCTCATCGATCAAAAACGACTCCAGCAGGCTGGGCTTGGCGCCGGCTTCTGCAAGGGCAATCATTTTGGCGGCATCAAGATCTGGAGTCGTGAAACACAGCCAAAACATCCGGCCGCCAGGCAACACCCCCTTCACCATCCAACAGCTCACCTCGGCCACAGGCATGGGGCCCTGTTCAAAGCTGAGTTCCGGCGCCGGACCTCCATAGGCCTGGCATTCCTTCGACAAGGCTGGCAGCAGGTCTTGGCTGATGTAGTCAGCGAATGGCTTGTCCTCCAAGGCTGGCGCCTTGGGCTTGGCTCCCGCAGAACCACTGGCTTTAGCGGGGGCCGCCTCGGATTTTGGGCGTTCTGGGCTGGCGCTGTCTGTCACCGCGTGGGACTCCAGGCATGGAGGGAATTGACTCTAAGCAGAATCCAAGACCGTCCAGCTATTCGCTTGAAACCTGGCTACCAATCGTCTCCTTGACCCTCTTTCCCCCAATCGTCTTCCCCCCCACCCACAGGCATGGGTTCGGGCGCCCTGACGGAACGGTCTCGTCCTCCCAGAGGCGTGGATGGGGCATGCTCTGGCCGAGAAGCTGCGGGGCGATGGAGGATGCGAAACGGCACATCCACGGTGGGAGCCGGATCTCCTGGAGATCGGGGCGGGGCAACGGCCACTGGGTCCTCGCGCCGGGATCGAGAGAGCCGCTCCTCCCCAGATCCCCTTGCTTGCCTGGACGCTTTGGGGGCCTGCTCGCGCCAAGGGGGGGTGGGTCGATCAGCAAAGGCCTGCCACTCTCCATCCTCTTGAACCCCGCCCTGGGCCCAGGCGCGGGAGAAGGGGGTGCGAACCTGTCGTCGCCCCGGGATGGGGGAGGTTCCCTGTCCTTGACGCAGAGCCAAGGCCGTTCCAGCGCCACTGAGGGCCGCGCCCGCCAGAGCCGCCCCCCCCAACCAGAGGCCAAGGGGGGCTCGCGGCGACTGCCAGGTGAGCAAGCGAAAAGAGAGCTGAGGGCTTGGATTCAGCGCCGCGACCAGCAACACCGCCAGCAGTGGGGAAAGCAGGGGCAGAACGAGCAGGCGGCGGACTGTCATGGCTGGAGGGGAACAGGTCCTTGCCAGCGGCGCAGGGAACCGAGCTGCAAGCCCAGGCTGTCAAAAATGCGGATCACCAGAAAGTCCACCATCTCCTCCAGGGAACGCGGTTGGTGATACCAGGCCGGCACGGGAGGGGCAATGCGAGCACCGGCCTCCGCAAGGGTGGTGAGGTTGCGGAGATGGATGAGATTCCAGGGCAATTCCCTTGGCGCAACCACCAAGGGCCAGCCCTCCTTTAGGTGCACATCGGCAGCCCGCTCAATCAGATCGAGCGCCACCCCCGAGGCAATGCGCCCCACGGTGCCCATGCTGGCGGGCAGGATCACCATGCCCCCGGTGCGATAACTGCCACTGGCGATGGGGGCTGCCTGATCATTCCAGCGGTAGCAGCGCAGATCTCCTGTTTCACAGCCGGTTCGCGCCCTCCAGAAGGCCTCCTGCCCCTTGGGATCGGAGGGCACCTGCACCCCCAACTCCGCTCTCCACACTCCAATCGCACCGCGGCTGGTCACCAGGTCCACCCGATGGCCCGCTTGCAGGAGGAGGGCCAATGCACGCTGGGCTAAGGGTTGGGCGGAAGCTCCAGACATCGCCAGCACGATGGGAAGCGATGGCAGGGGGGAGGTCATGCCGCTCAGTGGGCGACCTCGCGGCCATCACCATTCCCCGTGGGGATGGCCTCAGGCTTCGGCTCCTCCTCAGACAACACCACAGATAAATCAATTTGGTGGCGCAGCACATCCACCTTTTCGATGAAGACCTGCACGGGATCTCCCACCATGAAGGTGCGCCGGCCCTTCCGACCCACGAGCTGGTTTTGGCGGGAACGGTATTCATACCAGTCATCCTTCAGGGAGCTCACATGCACCAGACCCTCCACCATGGAGGGAGGCACCTCCACAAAAAATCCATAGCTCTGCACCCCGCTGATGACGCCCTCGAGGGTTTGACCCACAAGGGGCTCCGCGCAACGGGCCTGGGCCATGGCCAGGCGATCCGCCTGAAAC
>JBJTUM010000185.1:0-5114 GCA_046080725.1 Cyanobium sp.
TCGAGCGCTTCTTCGTCGGTGACGGCGGCGTATTCAGCGCGGCCGATGCCCTTGAGATAGCTGTGCTCGGGGCCCACGCCGGGGTAGTCGAGGCCGGCGCTGATCGAGTGGGCCTCCTGCACCTGGCCCTCCTCGTCCTGCAGCAGCAGGCTCATGGCGCCATGCAGCACGCCGACGCGGCCCTCGGTGATCGTGGCCGCGTGGCGGCCGGTGGGCACGCCCTCACCGGCAGCCTCCACGCCGATCAGGCGCACGCTCGTGTCTTCCACGAAGGGATGGAACAGCCCCATGGCGTTGGAGCCGCCGCCCACGCAGGCCACCAGCACATCGGGCAGGCGGCCGAAAGCCTCCTGGCACTGCTGCCTGGCCTCGATGCCGATGCAGGCGTGGAAGTCGCGCACGAGCATCGGGTAGGGGTGGGGGCCGGCCACCGAACCGAGGATGTAGTGGGTGGTCTCCACGTTGGTCACCCAGTCGCGGATCGCTTCGCTGGTGGCGTCCTTAAGGGTGGCCGTACCAGCCGTCACCGGCTGCACCGTGGCCCCCAGCAACCGCATGCGAAACACATTGAGAGCCTGCCGGCGCATGTCTTCCGCACCCATGTAGATCACGCACTCCAGGCCAAAGCGGGCGCAGACGGTGGCTGTGGCCACGCCGTGCTGGCCGGCGCCCGTTTCGGCGATCACCCGCTTCTTGCCCATCCGCAGGGCCAGCAGCGCCTGGCCGAGGGCGTTGTTGATCTTGTGGGCACCGGTGTGGTTGAGGTCCTCGCGCTTGAGCCAGATGCGGGGCCCTCCCTCCGGCCGGCGGTAGTGCTCGGAGAGCCGCTCCGCTTCATAGAGGGGCGAGGGGCGGCCCACGTAGGTGCGCAACAGGTGGTTAAGGCGCTCCGTGAAAGCTGGATCAGCCCAGGCCTTGGCAGCTGCGGCCTCCAGCTCCGCCAGGGCCGGCATCAGGGTTTCAGGGACGTATTGACCGCCGAAGGGGCCAAACCGGCCCTGGGCATCAGGCCTGGCCTTGGGGGCGAGAAGGGCAGGGTCGGGAAGGCCGGCGGCGGTGGGGGAGGAAGCAGTGCTGGTCACGTCGCGGCCAGAAAACAAGTGTGCCCACCCTAGGCAGCTGGAGAGGCGAGGAGCCCTCAGGGCGTCAGGCCATCGCGGTGCAACACGGCGATCACATCCAAAATCTGATTCGATCGTTGCGGGGGAAGGCTCATCAGGGAGGCCATTTCCCTCAACAGTCCGGTTTCCTCGGTCGATAGGGACTGATCCCCGTGGACAAGGTGGGCGGCCATCGCCAGGGCCGTTTCCTGCTGATCGAACGACAACGCTGGGATCGCTCGAGAAATCAGGGCGCGCCAGCCCTCGGCATGGAGCTGATTGAGGAGCTCCTCAAAGAGCCGGCCCATGCTTTCCTCGCTCTGGTTGCAGTAGGGCTGGCGTCCGTCCAATTGGGCTCTCAGGAGGCGTGCCTCCAAGGGATCCACGACCCCATCGCAAGCAACGGCCACGAGGGCAATGGCAGCAAAGGCCTCAGCGGCATTCATCGCGGGTGGCATACAGGAAATCCATTTGAGCAGACCTTGCCACCCGCTGGAGCAACGAATCAAGCCCAGGGGGTGGCAAGATTGGCTCCGAGGGTCGTTTGGATGTGAACAGGCCGAGGCCCCCAAGGCTGCATGCGCGGATTGCAGCTCATCTGGTGCTGATGATGGGAACCATTGCTGGCAGCGTTGCGGGGGCAACACCAGCACCCCCGCGCTGCGCTGAGGCCCTAGCGGCGGTGGAGCAACAGCAGCGCCAGCTCCTGGAGGCGTCCCCAGGGCTGGAGAGCGTATTCCTCGGGGAGATCCACACCAGTGCCGCCGACCACGCCTGGCAGCTCCGCAGCCTGGAAACCCTGGCCCAGGGGCGCCGGCCCCTTGTGCTTGCCCTGGAGATGGTGCCGGCCCCCCGGCAGCCGATCCTCACCCGCTATGCCAGCGGCCAGCTGGAGGAGAACGCCTTTCTGAGCGAGGTGGATTGGGCAGGCGTCTGGGGTCACGACCCCGCGCTGTATCTGCCCCTGCTGCGCTGGGCCCGGCAGAAGCGGGTGCCCCTGCTGGCCCTCAACGTGGAACCGGAGGTGGTGCGACGGGTGCGGCGCGAGGGGTGGGCAGCGATCCCTGCCGCTGAGCGGGAAGGAATCGGCTTTCCCGCACCAGCCGGGGAGGCCTACCGCCAACGGTTGCGCAGCGCCTGGCAGGCCCATCGGGCCATGGAGGCCGGGCTGGGAGGAGGGCTTCCCAAGGCCGAGGCGGAAGATTTGGAGCGGTTCATCGCCAGCCAGCTGCTGCGCGATCGGGCCATGGCGGAGCGGATCGCGGCAGCCCATCACCGCGATGCGCTCCGGCTGGTGGTGGCCTTGATCGGCCAAGGCCATCTGGAGGGCGGAGAAGGCGTCCCCGCCCAACTGCGGCGGCTGGGCCTGACTCGGATTCTCACCCTGCAGCGGCCTGAGCTGACGGAGGGATGCGGCCCGCCCCCGCCCGGCACCCGGCTCGGTGCCTATCTGGAAAGTGCTGATGGAGCGGTGTGGGTGCGCCAGGTGGCCCCTGGATCGGCGGCTGAAGCCGCGGGCCTCAGGCCTGGCGATCGGGTGCGAGCCGTGAACGGCGAGCCTGTGGAGCGAGCGGGCCAAGTGATCCGCCGGGTGAGGGAACAGCCCGAAGGGGAACCCCTCCGCCTCCTGATCGAGCGGGGAGGACGCCAGCTGATGCTGCAGCTCCGCTTGCAATCAGCCCCTTCCAGGCCACCAGGGAGAATGAGTGGAAAACCTCCTCTGGCCGATCTTCCACACCCATGACAGCCACCAATCCTGTGGCCACCAATATCGTGTGGCATCACTCCACGGTGACGCGGGCAGCTCGGGCCCACCAGCGGGGGCACCGCAGCGCCATCCTCTGGTTCACTGGGTTAAGCGGAGCCGGCAAGAGCACCCTGGCTAACGCAGTGAACTCCGCCCTGTTTGAGCAGGGACTCGCCTGCTACGTGCTCGATGGCGACAACGTGCGCCATGGGCTTTGCAGCGACCTGGGGTTCTCCGATGGGGATCGGGAGGAAAACATTCGCCGCATCGGCGAAGTGGCCAAGCTGTTTCTGGATGCAGGGGTGGTAGTGCTCACGGCCTTCGTCTCTCCCTTCCGAGCGGATCGGCAACGGGCACGGGCGCTGGTGGATGCTGGAGATTTCATCGAGATTCACTGCGCCGCCGATCTGAACGTGTGCGAAGAGCGGGACACCAAAGGGCTCTACGCCAAGGCACGCAGCGGAGAGATCAAGGAGTTCACGGGCATCTCCAGCCCTTATGAGGAGCCGGAACAGCCGGAACTGCGCATCGACACGGGTCACCAGAGCCTGGACGACTGCGTGTCGCAGGTGTTGGCCCACCTGCAGCAGGTGGGGGTGATCCCTGCGCCGACGGAAGGCTGATGGCCAAGAAAGGCGGTTGGCAGGAATTTGATGGGCCAGCCAATCTGGCCCGACCTGCCACTCCAGCCTCCAGCACGCCCAAATCCCAGCAGCGGGTGCGGGTGCAACGCACCAAAGCGGGAAAAGGGGGGAAGACCGTGACGGTGATCAGCGGTCTCGAGATCTCCGAAAGCGAGGCCCTGGGCCTGTTGAAGACCCTCAAGGCCAGAGTGGGGACGGGGGGGGCCATGAAGGAGGGCCTGATGGAACTCCAGGGCGACCAAGTGTCCGCTGCTCTGGCGGAGCTGGAGAAAGCAGGATTTCGGCCCAAGAAGGCGGGGGGCTGAAACGGAGGGCAACGCCGGAAAACGTCCCTAGGTCGGCTTCCTCCCAACCGTAAGCAGTGCCGGGATGGGCAAGTGGATCCAATCGCCACGTCGGAATGCCAGCGCCCCCTCAACGATCGCCGCCTCGATCCGGCGTCGGTCTACCTCGCTTTGCTGCGCCAGCAGCAAGGAAACCCTGGGCGAGGTGGCCGCCAGCTCCAACACGGTGTGAGGGGAGTCGAGGCGAAAGGCAAGCGGAAGTTCGACGACCTGCGGCTGTTCAAAGCCCGCCGTGATTAGCAGTTCGGAGCATGGCTCCACCTCACCGAAACGCAGCCGAGGCGCTGGCACCGGGCTGGGGATATTGCCCTGACCATAGGTGGCGATCGCATCCCGCACTAAGGAGTGGAATGCCGAGGGGCCAGGAGGCCGCCACATGGTGAAGGCAAACAGGCCCCCGGGGCGGAGGATCCGAAAGGCCTCCGCGATCGCCTGCTCCTGATCGGGGACATGGTTGATCGCAAACAAACTGCAGGCGGCGTCAAAGACGCAGCTGTCCTCTTCCAGCGCCTCGGCGTCGCCCACCCGGAAACGGGCGCCGGGATAAAGCTGCTGAGCAAGGGCGACCATGGCCGGCGCGAGATCGATGCCGCTGGCCACCACCCCTCGCTCCAGGGCAGCAGCCACGGTCTGGCCTGTCCCGCAGCCGATGTCGAGAAGCCGCTGGCCGGCACCAAGCTCCAGGGCATCAAGCGTCGGACCAATCGCCGTTGCCGTGACCACGCCAAACAGGCGGTCGTAGGCCTCGGCACCCCGCTGCCAAGTGGCGAACTCCAGAGTCTTGAACGAGGATGGCAACGGCATCGGACAGGACGATGTGAGGGGCAGCCTGCCTCAGCGGCTGGGAGGCGGGCCGCCCACCGCAGCCCACACCCGCGGCTCCGCTCGGCGCCAGTAGCGTGAAAAACGGCCTAGATCCGGAGCTCCAGGGCCTCTCCAGGGGAGCTCCACAAAGGGTTCAGGTTCCAGGATCCGCAGGGGCAGGGCCTCCGCCACTCGGGCCGCAATCGCCGTGAAACGGGGATCAACCGCCCGGCTGGTAACGATGCCATCAGCGCCGGCGGTGGCAGCAGCCGCAAGCAGCTCGGCCGTCACATCCCCCTCGCGCACGCTGACAGGCAGCTCGGAGAGGCACTCGCGCAGGAAGCGCAGCCGACCAGGAGCCAGCGGCACCGTGGCGACGCCGACCCCTTGACCTCCGGTTGTGGCGGTGTGACCCTCAATCAGCTCAGTGTCAAACACAAACACGCCGGAGCTAGCGGGATGGGCACGCAGGGCC
>JBJTUM010000186.1:0-11374 GCA_046080725.1 Cyanobium sp.
TCGAAGCTCTCGCACGGCTTGCAGCCATCAAAAGGCATGCGGCGCAATGGATCTCATGCCTCCGAGAGGAGCGTTTCCGCATCTTATACGGATCAGCCTAAGATGTGTTCATTGTGTTACAAAGCGTCCCGTAGGGCCGTATAAGCCTGATTTAAGAAATTCCTGTATATATGATCTTTTCAACTAAGAAGGCTCAAAGCTGATGGCAGAACAAAATAACCGGTGAACAGGGACGTCATCACCTTGATCCGAGTCTGATCCAAAAATCATTGCGCCAAAGTTCTGTTCTGGCTGTTGGGATCAGCAAGCCTGCCACATGCCGCAGTTTGCGCCATTCCTTTGCCACCTAATCTTCTCTAGCGCGGGCAGGATATTCGCACCATCCAGGAACTGCTGGGGCACAGCGATCTTAAGACCACAATGATCTACACGCATGTGCTTAATCGAGGGCCCATGGGTGTGGCCAGCCCTGTAGACCTGCTGTAGCCCAAGCCCGTCTCGCCTGGGGGAACACCCATTGCCAGCGCTAAGGCATGGGGAAGCACAACACGGCCCCAGCCTTCTGAAAGATCACGCCGATGAATCTGTCGCACCGTGGTGAGATGGTCGCTCAGCTGCACGCACGGTCAGTTCATGCCGCTTGAAATCCAGGTCATGCACCCTCAGGCGAAGGGCCTCCATCAGCCACAACCCACTGCCGTAGAGCAGCCCAGCCACCAGCGCATCGCTTCCTTGCAGCCGCTGCAGCACCGCACGGTCCTCCTCGGGTGTGAGCACCACTGGCAAACGTCTGGGCTGATGGGCCCGCACCAAACGGTTGAGAAAGGCATTCACCTCCGCGCTGCCCATCTCCCACTGCTCGTAGGTGGTCACCGTGCGGCGCGCGTAGTGGCGAGCCTGCAGTTCCTCTCGGTAGCGCCCCTGCCGCGTCCGCCCCTCGGGGACCACACTGGCAAGGCGAGGGATCACTGCCATGCGCTGGCTCAGCAACGTTCGTCTGCCCCAGGGAACGCCCTGCACCCACCGCCGGGGCCAGCGCTGGCGGGTGGGCCTCGATGGGGAGGGGCGCATTGCCCAGCTGGAGCCCCTCGCCGCCGGCAGCGCCGCGGCGGGGGACGACTGGGGGGGCGACTGGCTTAGCCCCAGGGGGGTGGATCTGCAGATCAATGGCGGCCTGGGGCTTGCTTTCCCCGAGCTTCAGGAGGCCGACCTTCCCCGGCTGCAGGAGCTGCTGGAGCTTCTCTGGCGCGATGGGGTGGAGGCCATTGCCCCTACCCTCGTCACCTGTGGGGTTGCCCCCCTGCGCCAGGCGCTGGATGTGCTCGCCGAAGCCCGCGCGTGCCACCGGCCGGGCCTCTGCCAGCTGTTGGGGGCCCACCTGGAGGGACCCTTCCTGGAGCCCAGCCGCCGTGGCGCCCATCCCCAGGAGCACCTTTGCCGCCCCAGCGTGGAGGCTCTCAACGAACGCCTTGCCGGCTTTGCCTGCGGTCCAGAAGCCGACATCGCCCTGCTCACCCTGGCACCGGAGCTGGATGGAGCTCACGCCGTGATCGCGGAGCTCCGGGCCCAGCAGGTGGTGGTGTGCCTGGGCCACAGCGCCGCCGATGCCATCCAGGCCGAAGCGGCCTTTGCAGCGGGGGTGTCCATGCTCACCCACACCTTCAACGCCATGGCCGGCCTGCACCACCGGGGCCCTGGGCCCGTGGCCGTCGCGGCCCTGCGGGGCGATGTGGCCCTGGGGCTGATCGCCGATGGGGTCCATGTGGATCCCGCCATGGCCTTGCTGATGCAACGGCTTGCCCCCCAGGCCACCGTGCTGGTGAGCGATGCCCTCGCCCCCTACGGCCTGGGGGACGGCGCCCACCGCTGGGATGAACGGCTGCTGCTGGTGGCCGACGGCAGCTGCCGCCTGGAAGATGGCACCCTGGCCGGCACCACCCTGCCCCTGCTGGAGGGGGTGATCCGCCTGGCGGGCTGGGGGGCGCCGTTGGATCAGGCCATTGCCGCCGCCACCCTCCATCCCCGCCGGGTGCTGGGCGACCATCGCCCGATTCAGGCCCTGCTGCGGGGGCGCCCCCTGGCCGCCTGCCTGCGCTGGCGCCAGGAGCCCACCGGCCTCATCTGGCAGCCCGCCGGCTGAGGGCCCCCAGGCCCCCTGCCTAGGATCCGGCGCACATACTCTGGCCCTCTATGACATCCGACCTTCAGCAGGCCAAGCGTGCCGAGAAGACGGAGGTGCGGGCCTATTTCGAGAGCACGGGCTTTGAGCGCTGGAACCGCATCTACAGCGACAGCGACGACGTCAACAAGGTGCAGCGCAACATCCGCCTGGGCCATCAGAAAACCGTGGATGCGGTGCTCGCCTGGCTGCAGGAGCAGGGGGATCTGGCGAACCGCAGCTTCTGTGATGCGGGCTGCGGGGTGGGCAGCCTCAGCCTGCCCCTGGTGAAGGCGGGAGCTGGATCCGTTCTCGCCACCGATCTTTCAGAAGCCATGGTGACGGAAGCCCAGCGGCGGGCTGCGGAGGAGGGTTTAGCCAGTGATCGGCTCCGCTTTGCAGTCTCCGATCTGGAGAGTCTCAGCGGCCGTTTCGACACCGTGATCTGCCTGGATGTGTTCATCCACTACCCCCAGGCCGCCGCCGAGGAGATGGTGAAACATCTGGCGGGGCTGGCGGAGCGCCACCTGATCGTGAGCTTTGCCCCCTACACCCCCCTGCTGGCGATGCTCAAAAGCATCGGCCAGCTCTTCCCCGGCCCCAGCAAAACAACCCGGGCCTACCAACTCAAAGAAGACGGCATCGTGGCGGCCGCCGCCGCGGCCGGCTTCCAACCCGAGCAGCGCAGCCTCAACCAGGCGCCCTTTTACTTCTCCCGTCTGATTGCCTTCGAGCGGGTCTGATCCCCCTGTCCCTGCGACGCCAGCTCCACCAGCAAATCGGCCAGGAGCCGGTCCGCATCTCGCACCGCCAGAATCCCCATGCCCTCCCGCAGGGTGGCCAGGGGGTCGACGCTGCCGCTGCTGCCCCTTAAGCGAGGGCCCAACAGGCGCCACACCGCCTGCTCCAGGGCCGGCTCTCCAGGCTCGTGCTGCCACACGATCACCGCTCCCCCCACGGCGGCTGCGGCTCCGGCGTTGGCGTCCTGATGGCGATCGGCCGCCTGGGGGAAGGGCACCAGGATCGTGGGCGTGCCGCTCACCGCGAGCTCGCTGAGGCTGCCGGCCCCTGCCCGGCTGATGGCCAGATCCACATGCTGCAGCAGCCCGGGCAGCTCATCGGAGAAGGGGCGCTCCACCACCCCCTCCAGCTGGAACTGGCCCGCCTCAGGATCCTGGCTGCCCGTGAGGTGCACCACCCGGCAACCCGCCTCCACCAGCCGTGGAATCAGGGGACGCACCATGCGGTTGAGTCGCAGGGCCCCCTGGCTGCCCCCCATCACGAGCACCAGGGGGCCCGGGCCCCTAGGCACCCACTCGGGCAGGGGGGCGGGCTCGAGAAAGGCCTGTCGCACCGGCGTTCCCGTTACGATCGGCCGACAACCAGAGAGGCGCTCGGCTGCCTCAGGCAGCCCCAGGGCCACCCGAGTGCATCGGCGCCCCAGCAGGCGGGTCACCTTGCCGGGGATGGCATTGCTCTCGTGCAACACCACGGGCACGCTGCACCAGCGGGCCGCCAGGATGGCCGGGGCGGCGATATAACCCCCGGTGCTGAACACCACATCCACTCCCTGCCGCCGAATGAGCTGGCGAGTGGGCCAGGTGGCCCCAAGCAGCTGGGCCAGGTTGGCCAGCTTCCGCAACCCCTTGCCCTGCAACCCGCCCGCACGCACGGTGTGCAGGGGATAGGCGTGGGGCACCAGGGTCTGCTCCAGACGATCCGGCACCCCAAGCCAGTGCACCTGCCAATCGGGGGGCAGGGCCTCCGCCACCGCCAGGGCTGGAAACAGGTGGCCACCTGTGCCGCTGGCTGCGATCAGGAGGGTTGGCATAACGGAGCTCTGTCGGTGGGCGGGGGCGGGCCTAACTTAAAAGCCAACTGTGGCCGTTCCCACCCCGGCCGCCCCATCTCCTCTGGTTCCGCCGCGATGCCCTGTCTGCGCCGTTTCTCTGCCCTGTGTCTCGGCGGGCTGATGCTGGCTACTGCCCTTGGGGCCAGCCCCGCGCGGGCGGCCAATCCCAGCCCCAGCCAGCTGGAAGCCCTCGAGGCGGCGCTCAACAGCAGCGACGACACGGCCCTCAGCACCCTGCTCGGCCAGGGGCCCGGCCTCAACCCCCAGGAGCTGAAACAGCGCCGGCAGCATCTGCGGGAGCAGTTTCCCGATCTGCGCTGGCAGGTGAAAACCGGTCCAGCCCTGCGCAGCGGCCAACCCAGCGTGATGGTGAAAGTGAGCGGCACCCGGCGTCAGGGTGGCAGCACCTATCGCCTGGAAGCGGAGCAGCGCCTCTCCCTGCAAACCGATGGCCAGCGCTTCACAGGCCAGACCATCTGGAGGGAGCAGTCGGTGTTGCGCAGTGGGGAGAACGCCCCATCGGTGAGCGTGCTCATTCCAGATGCAGTGCTCACGGGGCAGCGCTACGACGTGGATGTGATCTTTGATGAGCCTCTCGATGGAGCCTTGGTGGCCGGGGGCATCCGGCCGATCAGCAGCGAGCAGGTGATCGCCATGGAGAGCCCCCGCCTGGATTTGGCGGCCCTGGGGGGCGGAGGATTGTTCAAGTTGGTGCAGGCTCCCCAAACCCCAGGCGCCCAAACCTGGGCCGTGCTGCTGGTGCACCCCAAGGGGGTGGTGAGTGCCACCAAGCGGGTTCGGGTGGTGGCCGACCGCGGGGTGCTCGAGCCCTGAGCCATGGCCAGGCCCCATCGCATTTGGGTTGTGGATGACGATCCGGAGGTGCGGTCGTTGCTCACCACCTATCTGAAAGACCAGGGCTACGACGTGCGCACCCTGGCTGATGGCGCCCAACTGAAGGCCCGCCTGGAGGGCCAGCTGGGAGGCGAGCGGCCAGACCTGTTGGTGCTGGATCTGATGCTGCCGGGAGACGACGGCCTCACCCTCCTGCGCCGCCTGCGGGATGGGGGGGATTCCCTGCCCGTGCTGATGCTTACGGCCCGGGCCGATGGGGTGGATCGCATCATCGGGCTCGAGCAGGGCGCCGACGACTACCTCGCCAAACCCTTCCTCCCCCGGGAATTGACGGCCCGCATCGAGGCCATCCTGCGCCGCCGTGCCGCCGCACCAAGCGGCTCGCCCCAGCCCGAGGGAGAAACCCTGCGCTTCGGGGATTTCATGGTGGATTTGGCCACCCGGGAGCTGCTGCGTGAGGGGGCCGCCCTGCCGATCACCAGCGGTGAATTCGCCTTGCTGGCCACCTTCATTCAGCATCCCCACCGGCCCCTATCGCGCGAGCGGCTGATCGAGCTGGCCCGGGGGCCCACCAGCGAAACGGAGAGTCGCAGCATGGATGTGCAGATCTCCCGCCTGCGCAAGCTCATCGAGCCCGATCCAGCCCGCCCCCGCTACGTGCAAACCGTGTGGGGCTATGGCTATGTGTTTGTGCCCGATGGCCAGCCCCGTCAGAGCTAGGGCCAGTGGGCTGCCCCGCCTCCTGCGACCCGTCGGCTACGGGGCCGCCGCGGCCGGCTTCACCGCTCTGGCTCTGTTGCTTCTCCACCTGCTTCTGGCCCAACGCCTGGAACGGCAGCAGCGGCGCCAGCTGGTGACGCAAGTGAGCGCCATGGTGCTGCTCAGTGAGGTGGCCCTGGAGCGCTACAGCCCGCCCGAACTCGCGGAGGTGTTGGGCACCCGGGTGGCCCTGGGGGCCCGCCCCCCCCAGGCGGATCCCGCCGCCTCTCCCGCGGATGGCACCCTGCAGCGCCAAGCCGAGGCCCTGCGCGCCGATCTGTGCCGCAAACTCACGGCCTGCCCAGTGGTGTGGGCCGTGGGTCAGCGGCGAGGCGTGTGGGTGCAGCTCAATTCCCCCCTGGAAACGGCCTGGGTGTTTGCGCCCATTCCTGCCCTGCGGGGCTGGCCCCCGGATCCCCAGTTGCTTACCCTCGCCGGCGCCCTGGGGGGGCTCACCACCCTCTTGCTCTACCTCAGCCTGGAGGTGCAGCGCCCCCTGCGCCAGCTGGATGGGGCCCTGGGGGAGGTGGGGCTCGACGAGCAGCCCATGCCTCTGCCAGCGCGGGGAACCGGGGCGGTGCGCCATCTCACCGCCCACTTCAACGCCATGGTGCTGCGGTTGCAGGAGGCCAGCCAGGAGCGGGCCACCATGCTCGGCGGCATCGCCCATGACCTGCGCAGTCCGCTCACGCGCCTGCGGCTGCGGCTGGCCCGGCCTTTCCCCTGGTCGGAGGAGGAGCGGCGCCGGGCGGAAGCAGACCTCAACGCCCTAGAGCGCATCACGGAGCAGTTCCTGCTCTTTGTGCGCAGCGACGCCCAGGAGCCGCCGGTGCGGGTGCCCCTGCAGGAGCTGGTGGCGGAGGCCGCCAATGCAGTGGAGGCCGTGGAGCTCCACCTGGAGACCATGGAGCGCCTTGTGCGCCCCGTGGCCCTCTCCAGGGCGGTGGCCAACCTGCTGCTCAATGGGGAGCACCACGGCCGGCCCCCCCTGAAGCTGGTGCTGCGCCCCCTGCCCGCGGAGGGGTTTGCCATTGAGGTGTGGGATCGGGGGCCAGGTCTCTCCCCGGCGGAATGGGAACGGGCCAGGCAACCCTTCCAGCGCCTCGATGGAGCCCGGGGTGGGGTGGGCCACAGCGGGCTGGGGTTGGCCATCGCGGAACGGGTAGCACGGGCCCATGGGGGAGAGCTGGGCTGCCGCCACTCCAGCGGCGGCGCTGCGCCGTCCTTTGTGGTCACGCTCACGGGCCATTCTCTGCAGTCGCATCCGGTCACATCTTCCGCATGCCCAGTCGCCATTGAGTGATGGGGTCTGCGCAGGATGAAGGGGTCGTCGAGGCCCCTGCCATGTTGTCTCCCCTGCCCGCCCTGGTCCTGCTCCTTGGTTTGGCCGCACCCGCCGCACTGGCCCAGCCGGTGGGGCCGAATCTCCAGGAGCTGCGGCTGACGCCCGCCCAGCGCCAGAAGGTGTTTCCCGAGCAGCGGCGGCTGGCCCTCCAGGACCACCAGGCCCGCATGGCCATCCTTCAACGGGGGGAGCGTTGCATCGAGAAAGCGGCCAACGCGGAGGTGCTGCGCACCTGCATGCGGGAGGAGCGGGAGGCCATGCGGCAACAGCGGAGCCAACACATGGAGAGGCTCAAGGCGCTTTATCAGCGCAATGGCTTGCCCACTCCCCCGTGGCTGATGCGCAGAGAGGGTCCTCAGCGCCCGGGAGGGGATTGGGGTGGGGGCGAGGTTTGAAGGTTGGAGAGCCGTTGTTGCACCAGCGGTGGGGCCGCCTCCGGCCACCGGGCCGAGGTGCCATAGAGGGCGGCCACGCTCTTGTTGTGCTTCTGCAGGGCATGGCTGTAGGCCTCCACCGCTCCCCGGAGGTTGCCCAACACCTGCAGAAGCGTGGTGGCATCGGAAGTGCCGGTTGTAAAGCCGCGGGTGGCCGCCGCCACCGACGCCCTGGCGCTCTGCAGCTGGGCCACGGACGCATCCATCACGATCTGGCTGTTGAGATAAGCCGCATGGCTGGTCTCCACCTCCTGCGTCACCATCAGCCGATCAAGGGCCGCCTGCTGGAGAGCTTGCTCCTGTTGGTTGCGTTGGGAGCGGGCCTTGGCCGACAGGATGCCCCCATCAAAGAGGGTCCACGCCACGTTCACCCCCATGGTCGCTTCGGACTGCAGGTCGGTGTTGTCAGTGTTCCCCTGGGTGGATCCAGCTCCCTCCAGCGACAGGGTGGGACGGTAGCCAGCACGGGTGGCAAGGGCGCTCCAGGACAGGGCCCTGGCGTTCGCCAGGCTCTGCTGGATCTCCTCTCGGAATTGAAGCGCCTGGGCAATGGTCTCCCGACGGCTGAGGACCCATGGGCCTCCAAGCACCAGGGGATCGCGGGGCATCACCAGATCACCTGGGGGAAGGCTGAGGCTCCTGGCAAGGTTGGAAGCGGCCACGATCACCTGCTCATGGGTGTCGATCCGCAGGATGAGCAGGGCCAGCTCTTGGCCGGTGAGCTGGTCGACATCGGGGGTGGACGCTCCCCGCCGTCCCTTGGCCTTGGCCAGAGACCGCCATCCCTCCACCAGGGTGCTCAGATGGCGGTATTCCCCCTCCAGCTCCAGCAGGGTCTGCAGATCGATGTATTGCTGCTGGATGGCGAGCACCAGCGAGCGTGCCTGCACGTCAAAGAGAAAACGATCCGCTGCCTCACTGGCCGCTTTGGCCTGGGCTCGGGGGTGGCGGCTGGGATCAAAGAAGGTCCACTCCAGGGTGAGCTCAGGGGAGGAGATGGAGAGGGTGTTGGACTGTTGCTGCTGAACGCCCACCAAGCCGGGGTCGTTGTTTCCCGCCGTGAGGTTGGGAATCCACTCCCGCCGGATCGCCACCCCCTCCCAGGAGGTGGCGGCGATCGCGGCATAGGCCTTCGCCAGAAGTGGGTTCTGGGCAAGGCCAATGGACAGGGCTTCCCGAAGCGTCACCCGCCTGGAGGTGCGTTCCAGATGGTCGCGGTAGGTGTGAACCCGCTGCTCGAGGGTTTCCATGGTGTGGACGGTGCCCATGGCTCCGGCCCCACTGCGGGGACCGGCCAGGGCACCCGGCGCCCCCAGCAGCAGGGCCGCCAGCAGGGCCCAGACGCGCGTGCGTGTTTCAGGCCTCATCCAGTGCGGCAACTCCAGGCAGCACCTTGCCTTCCAGCAACTCCAGGCTGGCGCCGCCACCGGTGGAGATGTGGCTCATCTTCTCGGCCACGCCCACCTTCTCCACGGCAGCCACCGAATCCCCACCACCAATGATGGTGATGGTGCCCTTGGCGCTCAGATCGGCCAGGGTGTGGGCGATGGCGTTGGTGCCGGCGGCGAATTTGTCGAACTCGAACACGCCCATGGGGCCGTTCCAGATCACGGTTTTGCAATCGGCCAGGGCGTCCTGGAACACCTTCACGGAATCGGGGCCGATGTCCAGGCCCATCCAGCCATCAGGGATGGCTTCGATCTTGGCGATCTGGCTGTTGGCGTCGGGGGCGAAGTTGTCGGCGAGCACCACATCGGTGGGCAGCAGGAATTGCACCCCCTTGGCGGCGGCTTTGGCCTCCAGCTCCCTGGCGAGCTCCAGCTTGTCTTCCTCCACCAGGCTCTTGCCCACCGAGAGGCCCCGGGCTTTGTAGAAGGTGAAGATCATGCCGCCGCCGATCAGGATCTTGTCGCACTTATCGATCAGGGCTTCGAGCACGCCGATCTTGCTGCTCACCTTGGATCCGCCCACGATGGCCGCCAGAGGGCGCTTGGGGGCATCGATAGCACCCTGCAGGTAGGCCAGTTCCTTTTCCATCAGGTGGCCCGCCACGTTGGGGCTCAGGAACTTGGTGACCCCTTCGGTGGAGGCGTGAGCCCGGTGGGCCGCGCCGAAGGCATCATTCACATACACCTCAGCCAAGGACGCCAGCTTCTCGGCAAAGCCGGGCTCGTTCTTCTCTTCCTCAGCGAAGAAGCGCACGTTTTCCAGCAGCACCACTCCCCCGTCTCCCAGAGCTGCCACCTTGGCTTCGGCATCGGGGCCGATGCAGCTCTCGGTTTTCACCACCGGCACCCCCAAGAGGTCGCTGAGGCGAGCGGCCACCTGGGTGAGCCGCATGCCCTCGTTCACCTGACCCTTGGGCCGGCCGAAGTGGGCCGCCAAAATCACCTTGGCTCCGTTGTCGCGCAAGTGGGCGATGGTGGGCAGGGCGGCCCGAATGCGGGTGTCGTCCGTGATGGCGCCGGCGTCGTCCAGGGGAACGTTGAAGTCCACCCGCACCAGGACGCGCTTGCCGCGGAGGTCTGCAGCGCCGAGACTGGCGAGGGAACGCTTGGCCATGGTTGCGGGACGGAGGAGAAGGCGGGGGGAGATTAACCCCTCAACCCCCTTTCTTCCCAGAATCCACCGGATTCGGGTTGCCGGTTGGCCCCGCAGCGGGTGTTGGCGCTAGACAGGGGAGGCGTCATGCAGACCATGTTCGACACCGTTCTGTTCCCCATCGACAACAGCCGTCAGACGATGGAAACGGCTGCGGTGGCCCTCCAGTTGGCCCAGCAGCATGGCAGCCGGGTGGTGCTGCTTTCGGTGGTAGAGGCCGAAGAGGGCGCCATGCATGATCCCGCCGCGGTCACCCGGCTGCTGGAGCAGGCCCGGGCGAGCTTTGAGCAGGCGGGCGTGGCCTGCGATGTGTTTGAGCGGGAAGGCAAGCCGGCCTTTGTGATCGGCGATGTGGCCGATGAGGTGAATGCCGACCTGATCATCATGGGCACCCGGGGCATCAGCCTCGAGGACGACCAGCACAGCACCGCGGCCCGGGTGATCCAGCTGGCCCCCTGTCCGGTGATGGTGGTGCCCTGATGCCGGCGCTGAGCGTCAACGCCCCGGCGATTCAGTGGTATCCGGGCCACATCGCCCGGGCGGAAAAGGCGCTCAAGGATGCTCTCGTCAAGGTGGATCTGGTGATTGAGGTGCGCGATGCCCGCATCCCCCTGGCCACGAGCCATCCCCGCCTGCAGCGCTGGATCAGCGGAAAGCAGCATCTGCTGGTGCTGAACCGGCGCGACATGGTGAACGCCGAAGCCCAGCAGTCTTGGGATCTGCTGTTCCGAACCCAGGGCCAGGCGCCCTGGTGGTGCGATGCCAAAGCCGGCACGGGGGTGAAGCAGCTGCAACAGGCGGCCATCCGCGCCGGGGAGCTCCTCAATGCCCGCCGTGCAGGGCGCGGCATGAAGCCCAGGCCCGTGCGGGCGCTGATGCTGGGCTTCCCCAATGTGGGCAAGTCGGCCCTGATCAACCGGCTGGTGCGCCAGAAGGTGGTGGAGAGTGCCCGCCGGGCCGGCGTCACCCGCAGTCTGCGCTGGGTGCGGCTCGGCCAGGAGCTCGATCTGCTCGATGCTCCTGGGGTGCTGCCGCCCCGGTTGGACGACCAGCAGGCGGCCCTGCGGCTGGCCATCTGCGATGACATCGGCCAGGCCGCCTACGACACGGAGGCCGTGGGGCTGGCGTTCCTCCGCCTGCTGGAGGAGCTGGCACCGATCAAGGGCGCGGGGGTGGCGCCCGGGTTGCTGGAGGCCCGGTATGGGGTGGCTTTAAACCCCGGGGAGGGGGAAGGGTGGCTGGCGGCCGCCGCATCCCGCCACACCAGCGGTGATCTGCTGCGCATGGCCCAGCGAATTCTCGATGATTTCCGCCGCTCCCAGCTGGGGCCCATCAGCTTGGAGTTGCCAACGGAGCTGGCTGGCTGAGAT
>JBJTUM010000187.1:0-2747 GCA_046080725.1 Cyanobium sp.
GCAGCAGGCTGCCGAAGAGATCCAGCCCCCACTTCTCCAGGGCTTCCGGCAGCAGGGTGTGGTTGGTGTAGGAGATGCTGCGGCAGGTGATGTCCCAGGCGGCGTCCCAGTCGAGGTGCTTGTCATCCAGCAGCAGGCGCATCAGATCGGCCACGGCGATCGCCGGGTGGGTGTCATTCAGCTGGATCGCCCAATGCTGAGGAAACTCCTGGATTGGCAGACCCCGCATATCCAGGCTGCGGATCATGTCCTGCAAGGAGCAGCTCACGAAGAAATGCTGCTGCTTCAATCGCAGCCGCCCGCCCTCGTCCGTGCCGTCATTGGGGTAAAGAACCTTGGAGAGGGTTTCGCTGGCCACCTTCTCCTCCACGGCGCCGTAGTAATCCCCGATGTTGAAGGCATAAAAGTCAAAGGACTCCGTGGCATCGGCCCGCCACAGCCGCAGCCTGTCACAGGTGTTCACCCGGTAGCCCAGCACGGGCACATCGTGGGGCACCCCAATGGCATGTTCTGCAGGGATCCAGCGCACCCGGTAGGTGCCGTGGTCGTCCTGGTACGCCTGGGTGCGGCCCCCAAAGCCCACAAAACAGGCCTGGTCTGGATGGGGGATCTCCCAGGGCCACCCAGCCTTGAGCCATTTGTCCGTGATCTCCACCTGCCAGCCATCCCGTATCAGTTGGTCGAAAATTCCGAACTCATAGCGGATCCCATAACCCGTGGCTGGGATTTCCAGCGAGGCCAGGGATTCAAGGAAGCAGGCCGCCAGCCGCCCCAGGCCCCCGTTGCCCAGGCCCGGTTCCTCCTCCACTTCCAGAATCTCCTGGAGGTTGCTGACGCCAAAGCGCTTCAGCGCCGCCGCGGCCTCCTCCTGGATGCCCAGCATCAGGAGGTTATTGCTGAGCTGGGGACCGATCAGGAATTCCGCCGACAAATAGGCCACCACCCGGGTCGGTGTGGCGCCGATGGCCTCGATGCCCGCCAAATAGCGCGTCATCAGCCGGTCGCGCACCGCATAGCTCAGAGCCATGTAAAGGTCGTGCCGGCTGGCGCTGGGGGCCAGTTTTCCCAGCGTGTAGAAGAGATGTTCGGTCATCCCATCAAACACATCTTCCGCCAGGAGGCCACTGCGGTCGGGATCGGCGTAGCACCCGGGGGTGGGAAGACGCAGGTTGCGGGGCTGTTGGATCGTCATTGGGCGCGTCTTCTGACGATGGAACTTGGCTGACACCCCGACCGTAGCGTTACCTACCAATTCCTGCTCGGCAGGGTGGGGGGCCGAACACCGAGTGCGTCTCTGCGGCCCCTTGATCTCCCTACCATCCGGCGAAAGGCTGGCATCGGCATGATCCCCATGGATTCCTCTGGAGATGGGCCCTGGAGGTTTGCGGGTCATCCCGTTCATTCCCTCCACCAAGGCCCCAACTGGCCTGAGGGCCCGGCCCTCCTCCTTGTGCATGGCTTTGGCGCCTCCACCGACCACTTGCGACACAACCTGCCGGTGCTGGCCCAGTGCCATGAGGTGCATGCCATTGATCTTCTGGGTTTTGGCCGGAGCGCCAAGCCGGAGGGCCTGCCCTACGGCGGCGCCCTCTGGCGCGATCAGCTGGTGGCCTACGTGAGGGAGCGCATCGGACGCCCCACCGTGCTGGTGGGCAATTCCTTGGGAGGCTACGCCGCCCTGGCCGCCGGCGCGGCCCTCAGCTCCGCCGAACCGGGCACGGCCCCCCTGGCGGCGGGAGTGGTGCTGCTGAATGCGGCCGGGCCCTTCAGTGAGGAGCAGGCCGCACCCAGTGGCTGGGGCTCCATTGCCCGGCGCACTGTGGGCCGGGCGATTTTCACCAGCCCGGTGGTGCAGCGGCTGCTGTTTGAAAATCTGCGCCGGCCCGCCACCGTGCGGCGCACCCTCCAGCGGGTTTACGTCGACCAAACCAATGTGGATGACGCTCTGGTGGAATCGATCCTGCGGCCCTCCCGAGATCCGGGGGCCTTCGGCGTGTTTCGCACGGTGTTCGATCTTCCCCGGGGTGAGCCCCTTGATGCCCTCTTCGCAGAGCTGGGAGCCCCCCTGTTGCTCCTTTGGGGGTTGCGGGATCCATGGATCAACGCCGAAGGGCGCCGCGCCACATTCGCCCGCCACGCTCCCCCCCGCACCACAGAGGTGTTGCTCGATGCGGGCCACTGCCCCCACGATGAGGTGCCCCAGCAGGTGAATGCCGCCCTGATGGAGTGGCTTCCTACCCTCACCCCCGCCGCCTCCTGCCTGCCTTAACGGGGGACCCGGGCCACCCCTGGCAAACGCCCTGGGGTGAGTTGGCCCTTGGGATCAAATTGCCGCTTCACGGCTTCCATCAGCCCCTTCGCCGGGGCATCAGGCCAGGCAGCCAGGTTCGCTCCCTCTGGTTGGAGCAACACCGTCAGGTGCCCCCCCCGTTCCTGGCACAGCGAGCGCAGACCTTCCACACCAGCTGCCTCGATGGCCTGTTCACTCCAAGCCATGCCCAGGCCGCTGCCCGCTCCCAGTTCCATCTTCAGGCCAAGGGCGGCCCCCTTCTCCAGCACCAAGGGCGCTCTATCGGGATTCACCCCCACCCTCAGCAGCCAGGCCGGTTGCTCGGCCGTCAAGGGTCCGCCCCGCCCGATCTGCAGCAGGGCCTCCAGCTCCTCTGAGGGCAGCCTTCTGCTGGAGAGCTCGGTGAGGCATGCCACCGTGTGGAGTTGATCCCCCAGGCAGGAGGCCTCCACGCTGG
>JBJTUM010000188.1:0-7335 GCA_046080725.1 Cyanobium sp.
AGGCAGCGGCAGCCAGGTTCCACCTCCCCCACAAACCCCTCGCCCTGTTCCCTCACCCAGTAGTTGCATCCCTGCAGGGGCTGAAGATCCTCCTCCCGGAGGGCGGCCAGCAGGGAAGGATCTGCCGTAGCCCCCCAGAAACGCTTCTCGTCATGCAAAGCCAGGTTATGGATGATCAGCTGGCCATCCACCTCCTGCGGGCGCAACACCCGGATGCGGTATGGGGTGGAAGGGGTGATGGCGTAGGCCTGCTCGAGGAGCAAAGACCCTCTGGCGAGGTGAGGGATCGGGCGTGTGGTGACCAGGATGTGGGCAAAGAGCGGAGGATTCTCAAAGGCCTGGTTCTGATTGCTGAAGCTGCCGCAGAGTTGGCGCAGCAAACGGGCATAGGCGGAGGTGGCCATGGGGGCTACACACCGTGGAGGCGAAGACGAAACTCTCCCACCTGACGGGCGGTGGCCGCATCCTTCTGGGCAAAAGGATGGTCGACCAATTGGGCCAGGATCCTCTCCAAGCTTTCAGACCGACTGATGTCCTGGTGTCCTGCTTGGCGGGTCTGGAGGCGCCAGGCATCATCGAAGGCCATGGCAAAACTGTCCGCATTGCCGTATTGCTTCTGGGATTCAGAAGCATTGGCAGGGGGTTGGGGCATGACGCAACTCCAGCTGGGCGCTCGACAACGATAGGAAGCTGCCCAAATGCCAGGACCCAGATTTGAACTGGGGACACGGCGATTTTCAGTCGCCTGCTCTACCAACTGAGCTATCCCGGCTTGTCGCTCTCACGACATTGAGATCCTAAATCACCGCTGTGAGCCTGACCGGTCTGCAGGAGTGCGGGCCAGGCAGATCAACCCCTGCACCCGCCAACCGGCAGCCTGCAAAGCCATGGAGGCATTCAGTGCGGTGGCCCCGGTGGTGAGGATGTCATCCACCAGAAACACCGGGCGTTGCCTGGCCTCCTGTGGTTTGGGCCTGCGGACACAGCTGAAGGCCCCCCGTTGATTCTCCTGGCGCATGGCCCGATGGAGATGGTGTTGGCCAAGCACAGGCCGGGAGCGTTCCAGGAGGTCTGCGCTGCCGAAGCCCCATTCCGTTCTGCCGAGTCTGCAGATCAGGGGAGGCAGAGGATTGGCCTGCCGCTTCCAGCTGGGTACCGGAGCGAGCAGGGGAGAGAGGTGCGGCGGCAATATTGGAAGCTCTACGCCTTTCAAGAGGGCGGCGAGGCTATCCGGATGGGGACGCTGGCGCAGAGCCAGAAGCATCCGGCGATAGGCTCCTCCATAGGGACCGGCAGCCCACCAGGGCAAGGGACTGGTGCCTGCTGCACCTCCTTCGGGAAGCAACAGGGCCTCGGAGCAGGAGGAACAGAACCTGTTCACCAGGCAGGGGGCAGGCAACGGTTGCCGGCACAAGGGGCAAGGTTTACTGACAAACCACTCCAAGGGGGAAGGCCATGGGCCCATCCGAGGGTGAACGTGGAACACGGGATGGAGGCGTACCAGGGGAACGCTTTAAGCCTTCCCAGGGATGGACCGCAGCATGGCGACAAGGGTGCGGTGGGCATCCTCACTGTCGGTCAGAAGATGGTCAAAGGGCACCTGAACGGAAGCCCCATCCACGTCCAAAGTCATGGCCTGGGGAGCCACAGCCACCATGCGGGCTGATGCGGCGCCGGCCAAACCAGCGAAGTGGTGGGCAAAGGCCAGCACGGCGGAAGCATGGTCGTCATTCATGTGGCGACAGATCCGATCACTCACGGCTGGGGTCAAGGGATCGGCACTCATGGCAAAACAGGCAGTGGATCAATTCTGCCGGGTTTCACGCGGGCGCGAACCGCTGCCAGAGAAGAAGGGCCAGGCGAAGCCCACTCCAACCCACGTAACCCGCCAGCACCACAAACAGGGCCATGGCCAAAAATGAGCGAATGCGGTCGGTCATCGTGCTGGCGTGGGGCGAATCACTTCCATCTTGCCTTGGGCCAGCAGGGCCATCCCAAGGGCCGCTGAGAGGTTGGGACGGTTCAGGATGGGAATCCCCAACATCCGTTGCCGCAGCAGTCGCCACTGGGCGTTTCGGGCTCCTCCTCCCAGGGTGAGGATGCGGCGGATGGGAGGGGAACCCAACTCTTGGAGTCGTTGCCAGCCCTGCTTTTCGATGGCAGTGATGCCCTCCAGCAGCGCCTGGAGAAACCTCGCATCACTGACGGGTCGGGGCTCCAGGATGGGTTCGAGCTGGGGATCCTCCACGGGGAAGCGCTCCCCCCGGCCCAACAGCGGGCGCAGCTGGAGGCCCGTTGCAACCTTGGGATCGATCTGGCGGCTTAATTCCTCGAGCATGGTGGAGCTGAAATACCGGCTCAGCACGGCCGCCCCCGTGTTGGAGGCCCCGCCCACAAGCCAGCGGCCATTCACCCGATGACAACTCAATCCCGTCCCCTGAATCGGCTCGGGAACAAATTGCTTCAGCACCAGGGTGGATCCCAGTACGGTGATTCCCTCATCAAGGGGAGGATCCGCAGCCAGAACGGCTGCGTTGGCATCGGTGGTACCCGCCACCACCTGGCAATCTGGAGACAATCCAAGAGCCTCACCCACCGCAGGAGCCACGGCCCCAAGCACAGAACCACTGGGAACGATCTGGGGCAACGCTGAAAACCACGGCTCCCCGGCCAGAGACCCCAACCACCTCTGGCTGACCAAATCCCAACCCAGGCGGAGGTTGTTGCCTTCCTCCCCCCAGCGCCAGCACCCCAGCAACCAGCCCATCAGCCAATCCGCCTGATGGCGGATCAGGAATGGACCTCGAGTGGAGTGTTCACGGGCGATAGCCATGAGTTCCAAGGCCCGGGCCAGGCTGCCACTGGCCTGAGTTGCAGGGTGAGCTCCTGCCCCCCCCAGGAGTCGCCGAACCTCCGGAAGCTGGCCCGCACAGGCCTGGTGGTAGGGAAGGGCCTGGCCAAGGGGGCCATCGGCGAACAGGCTTCCATCCTCGTGACAGAGCAACAGGGTGCCGGAGGTGCCGGCCAGGGCAACAGCCCGAATTTGCTGTTTCAGCTCAAAGGAAACTTCAAGGAGCAGCCGGATGAACCCCTGTCTCCAAGACTCGGGATGTTCAAACGGTCCGGGATATGGGGTGGCTTTCTCGTGAAGGGAGTCGCCAGAGCGATTCACGAGAGCGAGGCGCACCCCACTGGTGCCGAAATCAATCCCGAGGGCCAGTTTGCACAAGATCCGACGTGGCTTGTTTGAGGGTTTGGGCAATAGAAGTGACGTCTTCCCAAGGAAGCTTCAGATCGCTGCGGCCGAAATGACCGTAGGCCGCCACATCCCTGTAGAACCGGCCGCCCCTTTGCTGGGGCAAGGAGCGCAAGCCAAAGGCTTCGATGATGGCCCCTGGGCGCAGGTCGAAATGCTCCTGCACAAGAGCGGTGAGATCACTGTTGCTGAGACTGCTGGTACCGAAGCTCTCCACCAGAATGCTCACGGGTTTGGCGACACCAATGGCATAGCTGAGTTGCACCTCTGCCTTCCGGGCGAGGCCAGCGGCCACAATCGCTTTGGCCACATAACGGGCCGCGTAAGCCGCGGAGCGGTCCACCTTGGTGGGATCCTTGCCTGAGAACGCACCACCCCCGTGGCGGGCATAGCCGCCATAGGTGTCGACGATGATTTTGCGGCCCGTCAAGCCAGCATCCCCTTGGGGCCCTCCCACCACGAACTTGCCTGTGGGATTCACCAGGAAGCGGGTGGTGGCCCGATCAGGCTTCAGGCGGAGATCCGCGGTGGCGGGCTCCACCACGTGGGTCCAGAGATCCGCCGCGATTTTCTCACGCAGAGCTTTTTCCTCACTGATGCCGTCAATCTCCGCTTCATGCTGGGTGGAGATCAGGAGGGTGTCGATGGCCACGGGCCGATCGTCTTCGTACACGACGCTCACCTGGGTCTTGCCATCGGGGAGGAGGTAAGGGAGGGTGCCGCGATGGCGGACCTCAGCCAGGCCACGCGCAAGACGGTGGGCGAGGCTGATGGGCAGGGGCATCAACTCGGGAGTTTCGTCACAGGCGTAACCAAACATGATGCCCTGATCTCCTGCACCAACCTTGTCGAGAGGATCGCCATCATGGTCGTCAGCTTCATCCACGCCCTGGGCGATGTCGGGCGACTGCTGATCGAGCGCAATCAACACGGCACAGCTCCTGGCATCAAATCCTCCGGCTCTGTAACCCCGATAGCCGATGCCATCGATCACGTCACGCACGAGATGGTTGAAATCCACCTTGGCAGCGGTTGTGACCTCGCCGGTGATCAGGCAAAGCCCTGTGTTGACAACGGTTTCGCAGGCTACCCGGCTGGACGGATCCTGGCTAAGCAGTGCATCCAAGACCGCATCGCTGATCTGATCACAGATCTTGTCGGGGTGGCCTTCCGTCACGGATTCAGAGGTGAAGACGTAACGGCTCATGGGATTAGGTCAAGATGGAGCCCAATCTTATGTTTTGGCCCCCGTGCCCCAGGTCTTCATGGACACGCGTTGATCCGGAACGACGGCCAATTCCTGCCAGTGATCGAAGAGGGGATAGCCGGTTTCCAGCTGCACCGGTTGCTGCCACCCCCCTCGATAGCCCAGCATCACGGCCACTCCGGCGGCACAGGCCATGCCCAGATCGCTGTTGGCATCTCCGATCAAGGCACAGTGAGCCGGGGTGACCCCCAGGGTTTCGCAGAGGTGATGAATGGCCTGGGGATCGGGCTTGCGCGGGTGATGGTCAGCACTCCAGATGGAAGAGATCTGGTGGGAAAGCCCGTGCTGGTCGAGGAAACGCTGGATCCCGGAGCAGTCGTCGTTGCTGATCACAGCGCACTCCACAGCCTCGCGTTGCAAGGTGGCCAGAAAATCCACCAAGCCCTCCGTCGTTTCTGAAGCCTGTTGCTCGGGAGGGTGGTCAAGGTCGGCCAGGCGAAAGGTTTGCTCGGCAAGGGCCAGGGATTCGGGCCAGCCATGACCTACGAGGGTAAGGGCCACCGCCGTGCTGATCAGGTTGTGGTCGCGGGCCGCCACAGCAGTGATCCCCGCTGGATCCAAACTGACGCCTTGATCGTGGATGCCATAAACCTTCCTCAGCAGGTCTTCGAGCTGGTGTGTTGTGCTTCCCCCCGCCAGGGAGAGGCAATGGCGAAGGCGTGACGTGGCCAGGGCAAGGAGCTTGGGTTCGCTCTGGCTCATGGTTCCATCCTTATCAAAGAGCACAGCCCGGATCTCTGCTGGCTGGCCCGCAAACAAGAGCGGTTGACCGCGCAAACAAAGATGGGCCATGCACCTGGGCGCCGATCAGTCGGCCGTGGGGATCATAGGTTCTCCGTCCTCAGCCTGCTCCAACAGCATCTGCTTATAACGGGCAGCCATTTCTTCCGCCTTGTCGAACACTTTTTGCGGGTCGGTGAGCATGTCGCCGGGCTCAGGCTCAAGAGCTTTGGTTGAAAGCGAGATTCGGCCACGCTCAGCATCCAGATCGATGATCATGACCTTCATTTGGTCATTGACATTGAGCACGGTATGGGGGGTTTCAATATGTTCATGGCTGATTTCTGAGATGTGCAACAAGCCACTGACCCCACCGATATCGATGAACGCTCCATAAGGCTTGATACCGCGAACCGTTCCAAGCACCACCTCTCCAACTTCAAGGCGATTCATCTTGCGCTCCACCAGAGCCCGTCTATGGCTCAGCACAAGGCGATTTCTCTCCTCGTCGACCTCCAGGAACTTGAGAGGAAGGAAATCCGCCACCAATTCTTCCTTCGCCTTGCGGGTGCTGATGTGGCTGCCGGGGATGAAGCCCCTCAGGCCTTCCACCCTCACCAAAGCACCACCTCGGTTCGTGGCAAAGACTGCGCTGTAGATCGTGGCATCTTCTTTCTGTAACTGGCGCACTCGCTCCCAGGCGCGTTGATACTCAATCCGCCGGATTGAAAGGGTGAGCTGACCATCTTCATTCTCTTCGCTAAGAATGAAAAACTCCCTCACCTCTCCAGGTTCCAAAACGTCGGAGAGATGCTCCACCCTGTTGATGGAAACCTCTTGCAAGGGCATAAAGGCCGCCGTTTTGGCGCCGATATCAATCATCGCACCCTTGGATTCCAGGGCAAAAACGGTGCCGTTGACCACATCTCCAGGCTTGAAGTTGTAGTCGTATTTGGCAAGTAAGGATGCAAACTCATCCAGGGTGAACCCGACGCCGTCTGCCTCCCTTGTCCCCGCCCCACGGCTGCTGGAGCTATCTGCTGCTGGGATCTCCGCAGGAAGGGCCAGATCGGCCAGCTCTTCCAGTTCAAACTCTGTATCGAGCCCCTGCAGCTCTTGGGAGGGGGTGACGGTCATACGGGTCAGGCGGTCTGCCGGGAGCAGTGGGAAGGAACGGCCCACTTCGCCGCCGGCGAGATGGACCAATTTCTGATCCTAGCCCTTGGCCATCCGATCAGTTCACAACGGTGAGGGTTTGTTTGGCATGGCTGGGTCGGCCCAGACCCTCCAGGGTGGCGACAAAGTCGGACACACTTCGAAATTGCCGATAAACAGAGGCAAAACGCACATAGGCCACCTCACTCATGGTTTTCAGCTGTTCCAGCACCAACTCCCCGATCTCAGTGCTCGACACCTCGCGTTTGGCCCGCTGCTGAAGCACCAGTTCGATGTCGTCCACAAGCCTCTCGAGGAGAAAGGGCTCCAGACCCGTTTTTTCACAGGCTCGGAGCAAGCCGTGGAGAAGCTTGGCGCGATTGAAGGTTTCGCGAGTGCCGTTCCGTTTCACAACAGTGATGGGCACGGTCTCCACGCGCTCATAGGTGGTGAAGCGGAAATCGCAGTTGAGGCATTCCCGCCTTCTCCGCACGCTTCTGCCCATGTCTGCAGCTCGCGACTCGAGGACGCGGCTATCGGTGTGTTGACAGGAAGGGCATTGCATGCCCAAAAACCGCATTTTTAATCAATTGTACATAGCCATGATGATTTGAACAGTGCTCACCATGAAAAAGCCCCAACGTGAGGGGCCAGCCAGGGCAAGTGGAAAAAAGTTTACTTGCCGATTTTGGGGGGATCGCGGAAGGCAATCGCGAAAAACAGAGTGGAAATGGCAAGAGCCAAAATCAAGATGTAGGCGAAGCTCTCCATGGTGAGTCAGTGGTGAGGGGCAGGAGCCGAAAAGTCAGCTAAGCGGAGTTCCCGCAGGAGGAACGTAACCTTGGGGTAGGCGACGAGTTGATCTATCGCCCAGCTTCTGGAACAACCCGAATTCAACCTGCTCGCCAAGATCGGGATCGATGCCTGCGAACACATC
>JBJTUM010000189.1:0-11437 GCA_046080725.1 Cyanobium sp.
GAAGAAGCCGAACATGGCGCTGATGGAACCCCCATTGATGGGCACTCCAGCCTGGCGGGCTGCCTCCTGCAGTCCGGCACTCAGCCGCTGGGTGATGGCCTCCAGCCGCTCATAGGTGCCGGGCTGCTTGAGCAGTTCAAGAGTTTTGATCCCCGCCGTCATGGCCAGAGGATTGCCGCTGAGGGTACCGGCCTGATACATCGGGCCGGCGGGGGCCACCATCCCCATGATGTCGGCCCGGCCTCCATAGGCCCCCACGGGCAGCCCACCGCCGATCACCTTGCCGAGGGTGGTGAGGTCGGGGGTGATGCCGAACTTGGCCTGGGCGCCGCCGTAGCTGATCCGGAAGCCAGTCATCACCTCGTCAAAGACGAGCAGGGCCCCGTGCTCCTTGGTGAGTTCCCGCAGGCCCTCAAGGAAGCCGGGTTCGGGGGTGATGAAGCCCGCGTTGCCCACCACCGGCTCCAAGATCACCCCGGCGATCTCGCCCGGGTGCTCAGCAAAGAGCTCCTTCACCGATTCCAGACAGTTGTAGGGGGCCGTGAGGGTGTTGGCGGTGACGCTGCGGGGCACGCCAGGGGAGTCGGGCAGGCCCAGGGTGGCCACCCCAGATCCGGCCTTCACCAAAAACATGTCGGCGTGGCCGTGATAGCACCCCTCGAACTTGATGAGCTTTTCACGGCCTGTAAAGGCCCGCATCAGGCGAAGCACCGCCATGCAAGCCTCTGTGCCGCTGTTCACGAAGCGCACCATCTCCACCGAGGGGACCGCGTCGATCACCAGTTGGGCGAGGTGGTTTTCTAGTTCGCAGGGTGCCCCGAAGCTGGTGCCCTTCTCCAGAGCCTCGTGGAGGGCAGCGATCACTTCCGGGTGGTCGTGGCCGCAGATGGCCGGCCCCCAGCTGCCCACGTAATCGATGTAGCGATTTCCATCCACATCCCAGGCATAGGCGCCCTTCACCCGGTCGAACACGATCGGGTGACCGCCTACGGATTTGAACGCTCGCACCGGGGAACTGACCCCGCCGGGCATGAGCTGCTGGGCTGCAGCGAAGATCTCCTGGGAACGGGTGGTGTGATGCAGCGCGGGGGGGGCGCTGCCCGAAACGGGAGCCGAGGTCAAGGCTGGATCCGCAGAGGGAGTGGATGGAGGCCCTGGCAGGGCCATTGGCGTCGCCCATCCTTACGCACCTCCGGCGCGATCGGATCATGGGGTCTCCCAGGTTAAGCAGTCGCCATGCTGCCGTGGCAGGTATCGTCAAGCCAATTGCCCATGGGCCGTCGCGCAGCATGACGATCTCCGCCAGCCGCGCCACACCTTCTTCATGACAGCTGGCGCACCCATCGATTGGCAGCGGCTGGCTGCCGCCTGCCGGGAGATCCTGCCGAAACGGGCCGTGGTGGCCGCTCGGCAGGAGCTCCTGGCCTACGACAGCGATGGCCTCACCCTGCATCGCTGGCAACCGCCCCTAGTGGTGCTTCCGGAAACCACCGCTGATGTGGTGGCCCTGGTCAAGCTCTGCCATCGGGAGGGGGTGCCCTTCGTGGCCCGGGGGAGTGGCACGGGTCTCTCGGGAGGAGCGGTCAGCGAGCAGCCGGCGCTGGTGATCGCCACCAGTCGCATGCGCACGATCCTGGATGTGGATCTCAGCAACCGCCGTGTCACTGTTCAACCTGGGGTGATCAATAGCTGGGTCACCCGGGCCGTGACCGGAGCTGGCTTTTACTACGCCCCCGATCCCTCCAGCCAGGTGGTGTGCAGCATCGGCGGCAACGTGGCGGAAAACTCCGGTGGGGTGCACTGCCTGAAATACGGCGTCACCAGCAACCACGTGCTGGAGTTGGAGGTGGTGCTCCCGGACGGCACCCTCACCCATCTCGGCAGTGGCTTGGCCGAAACCCCGGAGCTGGATCTGCGGGGGGTGTTCATTGGCAGTGAGGGAACGCTTGGCATCGCCACAGCGATCACCCTGCGCCTGCTGCGCACCCCCCAGAGCGTGGCCGTGTTGCTGGCGGATTTCACCAGCATGGAACGGGCTGGGGAGGCGGTGCGGCTGGTGACGGCGGCGGGCCTTCAACCGGCGGGGATGGAGATCATGGACAACTTCACCCTCAACGCCGTGAATGATCTCTTCGGCCGCGAGGAATACCCCAAGGACGCCCTGGCGGTGCTGCTCATCGAGCTGGATGGCCAGGATCAGGAGGTGGCCGCGGCGATCGAGATCGCCGCGGCCTTATGCCGTGACGCCGGAGCCCGCACGATTCGCCGGGCCACCGATCCTGCTGATCGTGCCCTGCTCTGGAAGGGCCGCAAATCTGCCTTTGCCGCCGTGGGGCGCATCACCCCCACCTATTACGTGCAGGATGGGGTGGTGCCCCGCAGCGCCCTGCCCCAGGTGCTTGGGGCGATTGAGGAGCTCAGTCGCCGCTACAAGCTCCCGGTGGCCAATGTGTTTCATGCCGGCGATGGCAATCTCCATCCCCTGATCCTTTATCGCGCCCAGGAGGAGGGGGCCACGGAACGGGTCCAGGCCCTGGGGGCCGACATTCTTCGCCTCTGTCTGAAGGCCGGCGGCAGCATCACCGGCGAACACGGCGTGGGCAACGACAAGCGCTGTTATCTCGACTGGATGTTTGCCCCAGAGGATCTGGACACCATGCAGCTGGTGCGCCAAGCCTTTGATCCCGAGGGTCTGGCCAATCCGGGCAAGATCTTCCCCACCCCCGCCCGCTGCGGGGAATCCCAGCGCCGGCTGGAGGCTTCCCCTGCCGCAGAACGGGTGTTGCAGCAGGCGGATGTCTTCTGATCAGCAGCCCACCTGGTGGGCAAGGGGCCGAGCTTTGGCTATGCCTGGCAGGGCCTGATCCACCTCCATGCATTCCCGTCCTGTTCGTGACCAGCGGCCGACGCATCGTCGCCAGCTGGCTCTTGCCCTGTTCTTCAGTGTGGGGCCCGCCTTTGCTGCCCTGGAGGTGAAGGCGAATCCTGCCGATCCCGCCTGCCCAGCTCCCCAGCCTGGTCGCTACGGGGTGATGGGAGAGGGTGATCTGAGGGGCGAACCCATTGCCCGGCTGCTCCTGGAAACCTGGAATCCGGATGGCACCTTGCAGGGCGTGCGGCTCGAGCGCCGCGGTCGCACCTACCGGGAATCCACCTACACAGGTCGTTTGCGTCCGATCAGCAACTGTCGCGTGGCGATCGAGCGCAGCTATCTCAACACCATCAGCACCAGCCAAGCTGTTCTCGATCTCCAGGGGCGCCCCCGTTTTTCCCTAGGCATCCTGCCGGACGTGCTGATGGTGTCCCGTTGGTTTGCCCAACCCGCCCAAGCCTGTGCCGCCTCCCTGCTCGATGGGGTGGTGGTGAGCCAACAGCAGGGAAGAGATTGGCGTGGCTCCCAGTGGCAACCCAACGCCGTGGTGCAACGGGAACACTGGCTTGGCGGGCAGGTAAAGGGCTTGGCGATCCCCAGCTACGGTCCCACCGTGGAAGAGGCCACCTACACGGGCTCCATCAGCGTGCAGCCCGATTGTTTGGCCACCATCCAGCAGCGCGATTCCCTGGGTCAGTCATACAACTACCGCGCCATCGTTCTGGCGGATGGTACGGGATATCTCTATCTTCAGACCGATCCGGACGACGTGACCGTGGCCTATCTGCAGCGGCTGTCTCCTCCCGCCCAGCGGTGATGGCAGGATCCCCCCCCACCCTGGAGCTTCGCCGTCCGGACGACTGGCACGTCCATCTGCGGGACGGGCCCATGCTCCAGGCCGTGGTGGGGGCAACGGCGCGGGTGTTCGCCCGCGCCATCGTGATGCCCAACCTGACCCCGCCGATCACCACGGTGGAGGCTGGGCTGGCCTACCGGGAGCGGATTCTCGAGGCCCTGCCCGATTCCTGCGGGTTCACGCCCCTGCTCACGGCTTATTTGCAGGACGACAGTGATCCGCAGGAAATCGCCCGGGGGTTTCAGGAAGGCGTGTTCGCCGCCTGCAAGCTCTATCCGGCCCACGCCACCACCAATGCGGCCGCAGGGGTGAAGGATCTGACCTCGCTCACCCAGGTGTTGGACACCATGGAGCGCATCGGCATGCCCCTCCTCCTGCACGGGGAGGTGACCGATCACGGCGTGGATGTGTTTGATCGGGAGGCCGTGTTCATCGACCGCCATCTCCAGCCCCTGCTGCGGCAATTTGCAGGCTTGAAGGTGGTGTTTGAGCACATCACCACCGCAGAGGCCGTGGCGTTTGTGCAGGCGTCCGCCCCCCAGCTGGCAGCCACGATCACCCCCCATCACCTCCACATCAACCGCAACGCGATGTTTGATGGGGGGCTCCGGCCCGATTTTTTCTGCCTCCCCGTCGCAAAGCGGGAGAAGCACCGCCTGGCCCTGCGGCAGGCTGCCACCTCGGGGGAGCCTTGCTTTTTCCTCGGCACCGATTCCGCGCCCCACGCTCGCACGGCCAAGGAGGCAGCTTGTGGGTGCGCCGGCATCTTCAATGCCCCCACGGCTCTGGAGAGCTATGCCCTGGCCTTTGAGCAGGAGGGCGCCCTGGATCGGCTGGAGGCCTTCGCCTCCCTCCATGGGCCCAGCTTTTATGGCTTGCCCCCCAACGAGGAACGCATCACCCTGGCGCGCGATGGCCTCACCGTGCCCCCAAGGCTCCACCTCAACGATGCCGCCGGTCGGGCGATCGAGCTGGTGCCCTTCCACGCAGGCCAGGTGTTGCCCTGGCGTCTGGCATCGGCCCCGTCCCCCCAGCCCTGAGGGACCGGCGAGTTGGGAGACTGGTTGTTGCGCTCCCTGCATCCCTTGGCTGCCCCCTCCCTGGTCACCTCCCTGCGGGGGGAAGAGCTGCTCAACGATCCCCTGCTCAACAAGGGAACAGCTTTCACCCGCCAAGAGCGCCGGGCATTGGGATTGGAGGCCCTCCTCCCCTGGCAGGAGGAAACCCTTGAGCTGCAGGTGGAGCGCTGCTGGCTGGCGTTCAAGGCCATGGCCAGTGATCTGGAACGTTTTGCCTATTTGCAATTCCTCCGCGAACGCAACCTCACCCTGTTTCACCGCTTCCTAGCGGAGCACATCGATCACGCCCTGCCGATTGTGTATACCCCCACGGTGGGCAAGGCCATTCAACAATTCAGCCAGTCCTACCGGAGCCCCTCCAAGGGGGTGTATCTGGCAGCGCCCGATCAAGGGCGACTGGCGGAGCTCCTGCGCCAGGCCTGTGACAGCTTCGGCCAGCCCGAACTCCTGCTGATCACCGATGCCCAGGGAATCCTGGGGATTGGGGATCAGGGGGTGGGCGGCATTCAGATCTGTCTGGGGAAGATTGCCGTTTACACCCTCTGCGCCGGGCTCCATCCCGCCCAGGCCCTGCCGGTGATGCTGGATGTGGGAACGGATCGAAGCGATTTGCGCTCCAACCCCCTCTACCCCGGATGGAAGCATCCCCGCCTGGATGGGGAGGCTTACGACGCTTTCCTGGATGCGTTCATCGGCGCGGTGCACCAGGTGTGCCCCGAGGCGCTGGTGCACTGGGAGGATTTCGGGGCCGGCAACGCCCGGCGCGTTCTGGATCGCTACCGCCAGGTGGTGCCCAGCTTCAACGACGACATCCAAGGCACCAGCGGGGTAGCCGCGGCGGCGGTGCTGGCGGGATTGAAGGGGTTGGGCCAGCCCTTCCGCGACCAGCGGATCGTGATCTTCGGGGCCGGCAGTGCCGGATGCGGCATCGCCGAGCGGCTCTGCCGGCTCCTGCAGCGCCAGGGCCTCTCCCCCGCCGAGGCGGCCGATCGATTGTGGCTGCTGGATCGGGAAGGGCTCGTGCACGAGGGGCTGACCCACTGGAGTGAGGCGGTCAGCCCCTATGTGAAACGGGCGGAGCTGGTGGGGAATCTCCCCGCCGATGGGGAGGGCCGGATCGGTTTGCTGGCCGTGATCGAAGCCGTAAAGCCCGGTGTGCTCATCGGCACCTCCACCTGCGCCGGTGCTTTCGATCAGCCCGTGGTGGACGCCCTCTGCCGGGGCACGGAGCGCCCCATCGTGCTGCCGCTCTCCAATCCCACAGCCCTGGCAGAAATCACTCCGAACAACCTCCTGTGCTGGAGCCAGGGCCTGGCCCTGGTAGCCACAGGGAGTCCGTTCCCGCCCGTGCAGATCCAAGGTCAAGAGCGGGTGATCGGGCAGTGCAACAACTGTTTTGTGTTCCCAGGGCTGGGGTTTGCGGCGATGGCTGTAGGGGCCAGCGAGGTGAGTGAGGGCATGATCGATGCCTGCGTGGAAGCCCTGGCCGACCAGATCCCCGCCAGCCTCAACCCCGAGGCCCCCTTGATGCCCGCGCTCTCCCAGGTGCGGCAGGTGTCCAGGCGTGTGGCGGAGGCCGTGGCCCTTGCAGCCTTGAAGGAGGGGCTGGCCAGGCGGGCCACCACGGAGGACGAGGTGATGCAGTGCCTGCAGAGCCATCGCTGGGAGCCCGTTTATCCCACCCTCTCGCCCTGAAGCGGAGAATGGGTGCAACCCGTGCCTTCCAGCTCGATGGGCTTCTTTCTCCAGCTCACCGATGCCATCGCTGACCGGCAGTCTCTTCTGGTCACCGGGTTGGATCCGAATCCGGAAATGCTGCAGAGCTGGTCGTTGCGGCGGGGCATGGCGGGCTGCTCCTTCCTCTCCCAGGCCCGCCACTGGATCAAGGCCGTGATCGAGGCCACGGGCTCCCATGTGTGTGCCTACAAGCCCAGTCTGGGCTTTTACCAGTCGCTGGGGCCGATCGGCCTGGAGCTGCTGCGGGAGGTGCGGGAGTTGGTGCCCCTCCACACCCCCCTGATCGTGGACACCAAACATGGGGATCTCAACAGTTCCTCCGCTCTGGCCCACTACCTGTTTCGAGATCTGGGGGCGGACGCGGTGACCCTCTCTCCTCTGCCCGGCCAGGACATCGCGGCACCGTTCCTGCTCTACCCGGAGAAGGCCGTGGTGGTGACCTGCCACAGCTCCAATCCAGCTGCGCGGGAATTCCAACATCACCCCAATGAGGAGGATCCCCTCTATTTGCGGATCGTGCGGGAAGCCCAACGCTGGGCCACACCCGATCAACTCTTGCTGGAGGTGGGCACCAGTGATCCGGCCATCCTGGCGCGGGTGCGGGCGGAGGCGCCAGAGCGCTTTCTGATCCTGCGCAGCCTCTGGGCGGAAGAGGATCGGCTGGATGCCCTCCTGGAGGCGGGCCTCACCGATTCCGCCGATGGGCTCCTGCTGCCCCTGCCCCAGAACCTCCTCGTGGAGGACGACATGGAGGAGAGGGCCAGCCAGCTCAAGCAACGCATCCAGTCCCATCGGCAAGCCCGATTGGCCGAGCAGGCAGAGGATCGTTGCACCCTCTGGCTGCCGGCAGAACAGGCCAGCCAGCCGATGGAGCAATTAATCGTGGATCTCTTTGATCTGGGCTGTCTGTTGTTTGGTGAATACAAACAGGCCTCAGGAGCCATCTTCAATTACTATATCGATCTGCGCCAGATCATCTCCGATCCCAATCTCTTTCATCGGGTGCTCCATGCCTATGCCGGCTGCCTGGAGGGCCTGTTTTTTGATCGGATTGCGGGGATTCCCTATGGGTCGCTGCCCACGGCAACGGGCCTCTCGCTCCAACTCCATAAACCCCTGATCTATCCCCGAAAGGAAGTGAAGGCCCATGGGGCCAGGCGGCTCATCGAAGGCGACTTCCAGGAGGGGGAACAGGTGGTGGTGGTGGACGACATCCTGATCAGTGGTGGCAGCGTGCTCGAGGGGATCGGGAAGTTGGAGAGCTCGGGCCTGCGGGTTTCCGATGTGGTGGTGTTCATCGACCACGGGCCCAGCCCAGGAGCAGCGGGAGAGGTGCTCCATGGGCGCCAGCGCTTGGAGGACGCCGGCTACAGGCTCCACGCCGTTCTTGACATTCCCCGCATTACGGCTGTGCTGCTCAAGGCGGGGCGGCTGAGCGAGGAGGAGGCCGGCTCCCTCGGCCACGGGGAGGCCTCCTGATCCTTCTTCTTTCCTCCCCGCATGCGGCAGTCCTGAGAGGATCTTCACGGCCTCCGCCCAGGGATGGGGAAGGGGAATGGCTTTGAGGTCGATCGCGGATCCCTTCCTTCGGCGCCCGGTGCTCACCATGGTGCTGAGCCTGCTGATCCTGCTCGCAGGGGTGGTGAGCCTGCCGGCGCTGCAGGTGGAAAACTTGCCTCCGATCGCCAACAGCCGGGTGAGCGTACGGGCCAGCTATCCCGGCGCGGGGCCCGAAGCCGTCGAGCAGGGCGTCACCAACCTGTTGGAAAAACAATTCAATGGTCTAGAGCGGCTGGATTCCATTCGTTCCACCAGTTCCGCCAATGGGAGCTCCATCTCCCTGGTGTTCACCGGTGGAAATCCGGAGCTCAACCAGATCAACACCCAGAACCAAGCCACTGTGGTGGCACGCCAGTTGCCCTCCCAGGTGGCCCGCTTCGGCGTGCAGGTGCAACGCAGCTCTGACGACCTCCTGCTGGTGTTGAGTTTCAGCGCCGATGCCGCCACCTATCGCGAGACCTTCCTCAACGGTTGGGTGGATCAGGTGGTGCGCGATCGCCTGCGGCGGGTTCCAGGGGTGGGCGATGTGGGCTTCTTTGGGGGTAGCCCCCTGGCGTTTCGCCTCTGGTTGGATCCCGTACGCCTGGAGCAGCGCAACCTCACGATCGCCCAGATCCGCCAGGCCCTCGAGCAGCAGAACGTGCTCGCCGCCCTGGGGCAGATCGGGGATGCCCCCACCCCAGCAGACCAGGTGATGGTGCTGCCTCTGCGGATGGAGGGCCGCCTGCGCTCCGTGGCGGAGTTTGAGCAGCTGGTGGTGGGACGCAGTGGGGAGGGGGGGGTGACCCTGCTGAAGGATGTGGGCCGGGTGAGCGTGGGAACTGAGAGTTATGAATCCCTGGCCTCCAATTTGAGGGGACAGCGCACCGTTTCCGTGGCGGTGTACCAGCGGGATGGCAGCAATGCCCTGGAGGTGCGCAAGGAGGTGCAGGCCGCCCTGGAGGAGATCACCCCCCGGTTCCCCCCCGGCGTGGAGATGCAGGTGATCGTGGATGAGGCCGAAACCGTGCGAACCAGCATCGATGGCGCCATTGAGGCCTTGCGGGATTCGGTGCTGCTGGTGTTTGTGGTTTTGCTTCTCGGTCTGGGCAACAGCCGGCTGGCCCTGATCACTGCTGTTGCCGTGCCCGTGGCCCTGATCGGATCGCTCACGGTGTTGCGTCTTACCGGGATGTCGATCAACACCCTCTCCCTTTTTGGGATGGTGCTGGCGTCTGGGTTGGTGGTGGATGACGCCATCGTGGTGAGTGAAGACATCGGTCGCCGCCTGGAGGGGGGCACCCCGGCCCTGCAGGCGGCTCGGGACGCCATGGCCGAACTGGGGAATGCGGTGGTGGCCACCTCCTTAGTGCTGGTGGTGGTGTTTCTGCCGGTGCTGGGTTTAGAGGGGAGCCTGGGACGGCTCTACGCCCCCATCGCACTCGCCATCAGCGCCGCCATCGCCTTTTCCACGATCAATGCCCTCACCTTCACCCCTGTGGCGGCCAGCCGCTTGCTGCATGCCGACCAGCGTGAACCGTTGTGGTTGAAACGTTGGATCGATCCCCCCCGCCTCTGGCTCGAGGCTTTGGAGCGGCCCTACGGCAGGCTGCTGGATTGGGCATTGGCCCGTCGGCGGGCCGTGCTTGCCCTTCTGATGGCAGGCCTCCTGCTGACGGTCCTGGCGCTGCGCAGCCGACCCATGGCCTTCATCCCCCAGGAAGATACGGGACAGATCAGGGGGGTGGTGGTGTTGCCAGAGGGCTCAGCCCTGGTGCGCACCCAGGCCGTGTTGGAGCAGGTGCGCCAGGTGGTCCGCCAGGAACCCCTGCTGGCCAGTGGCAACTTCTTCGCCGGTCGCTCCTTTGACGACAGCAGTCCCAACAAGGGCCAGGTGTTTCTGCGGCTGATCCCCATCCGGGAGCGGTCTCGCCCAGACCAGAGCACGGCCGCCGTCGCCGAGCGGATCAAGGCCGCCCTGCGAGGAAAGATCCAAGGAGCTGTGGTGCAGCTCAGCGAAGCACCCACCGTGCGGGGCTTTGGTTCGGAAGGGGGCCTGCAGCTCGATCTGCTCGATACCAGCAATGGCCAATTGGCCTTGGACCGATTCGAGCAGGAGGCGCAAGCCTTCATCGCCGAGGCTCGTGCCCTCACCCTCGGGGGAAAACCAGCCTTTGAGAGAGTGTCCACTCGCTTTTCCGCGGCTTCTCCCCTGCTGCGGCTCACCCCCGACCGGCTACAGATGGCCTCCTTAGGGGTGGGTCTGGCCGATGTGGTGGATCTGTTGAGCGCCAGCTTTGGCAGCGACTACGTCAATGACAGCTTTGAGGATGGGCAGGTGCGCCGCGTGATCGTCCAGCTCGATGGCAAGGCTCGCCGGGGGGTCGAAGATGTGCTGAACCTCCGCGTCCCCACCAAGGAGGGCCGCCTCATCCCCCTGTCCCAGGTGGTGCGGATCGAGAGCAGCGCCGGACCCACCACGATCCAGCATACCCGCCTGCTCCGTTCCATCCCGGTGCAGGCCCTCCCTCGGCCCGGCGTGAGCACAGGCCAGGCCATGACTTTGTTGCAAGACCTACAGACCCGCCGGGACAACGATTCCCTGACCCTGGAATGGGTGGGCCTGGCCAGGGAAGAAGCCCGTTCCACCGGCGGCAACGCTCGCGCCTTTGTGCTCGGAACCCTGGTGATGGGGTTGGTGCTGGCGGCTTTGTACGAAAACGTTCTTGATCCGGTGATCATCCTGGTCACCGTCCCCCTTGCCCTGCTGGGGGCGGTGCTCGGGTTGGCCTTGCGCGGCCTGCCCCTGGATGTTTATGGCCAGATGGGGCTGTTGGTGCTGGTGAGTTTGGCCGCGAAAAACGGCATCCTGATCGTCGAATTCGCCAACCAGCGCCTCAGGCAGGGTCTTCCCCTCGGGGAAGCGATCCATGGGGCTGCAGTGGCCCGCCTGCGGCCGATCCTGCTGACCGCAATCTCTTCCCTGGTGGGTTTTCTGCCCCTCCTCTTGGCCAGGGGAGCTGGAGCCGCCAGTCGGATCAGTATCGGCACCGTGGTCTTCAGTGGGCTCTTTGTGGCCACTCTGCTGAGCCTGTTTGTGGTGCCCGTGGTGTATCGGTTGGTGAAAGGTTGGGAGATTGGCAGGCTGGCCCCCTGAGCGCCTCAATCCAGGGCCGGTGGGCGCTGGATGGGAAAGGGCAGTGGCGGTGGAGCAGGGTGGGGTGGAACCAGAGCGGGGCGCAGTCCAAAATTTGGCCGCACCCCGCTCCTGCCCAAGGCTTCCTGGTGCAACTGCCGGAAGAGGGCCTGTCGGGTGGCCGCCCCCTCAGCTCCGGAAAACTGGCCCCAAAGGCC
>JBJTUM010000190.1:0-22965 GCA_046080725.1 Cyanobium sp.
CCCGTTGCCGGTGGCGCCTGCATCGGCGCCGGCGTCGGCCCCACCCTCATTGACAGGGTGATCGGTGTGGCCAAGGCCTACACCACCCGCGTCGGCGAGGGGCCCTTCCCTACCGAGCTGGACGGCAGCCTCAACGATCACCTATGTGATCGAGGAGGGGAGTTTGGCACCACCACAGGGCGCCGCCGACGCTGTGGCTGGTTTGATGGCGTGATCGGTCGTTACGCCGTCCAGGTGAACGGCCTGGACTGTCTAGCGATCACGAAACTCGATGTGCTGGATGAATTGGATGAAATTCAGGTTTGCGTGGCCTATGAGCTAGATGGCGAACGCATCGAGCACTTCCCGAGCAGCGCCGAAGACTTTGCTCGGTGTAGACCTATCTTCGTGGCGTTGCCAGGGTGGCAGTGTTCCACAGCCGCCTGCAAGCGTCTGGAGGATCTCCCCGACGCCGCCAGGGCTTATCTCCGTTATCTCGCCGAGTTGATGGAAGTTCCCATTGCCATCGTGTCCCTGGGTGCGGAACGCGATCAGACCATTGTGGTGGAGGACCCGATCCATGGGCCCAAAAGGGCCTTGCTCAACGTCTGAGCGATCGGGCCGACGCACTATCTTCCTCTCTCTCCCCACTGCGTGACATGACCTCCCTTAGCTCCAAAGCCTTCGATGTGGTTGGCATTGGCAACGCCATCGTGGATGTCTTGGTGCAGACGGAAGACGGCTTTTTGGAGGACCACGGCCTCACCAAGGGCACCATGGCTCTCGTGAATGAGACCCAGGCCGAAGAGCTCTATGCCAACCTCGGTCCTGGTCTGGAAACGTCTGGGGGTTCAGCGGCCAACACCTTGGCCGGGCTGGCCCAGCTGGGGGGGCAGGCCGGTTTTATTGGCAGGGTGCGCAATGATCAGCTTGGAGCGATCTTTGCCCATGACATCCGCTCTGTCGGAGCCCACTACCAAACGCCAGCATCGGAGAGCGGCCCCTCCACGGCCCGATGTTTGATCCTTGTCACCCCAGATGCCCAACGCACGATGTGCACCTATCTGGGGGCCTCCGTGAATCTCCATCCCAACGACCTCGATCTCGATCTTGTGCGCCAGGCCAAGGTGCTCTACCTCGAGGGCTACCTGTGGGATAGCGATGAGGCCAAACAAGCCTTTATTGCCGCTGCCCAGGTGATGCGCGAGAGCGGCGGGGAGGTGGCCCTCTCCCTTTCCGATGCCTTCTGCGTGGATCGCCATCGTGACAGCTTCCATGAGCTGGTGGATGGTCATGTGGACATTCTTTTTGCCAATGAGATGGAGATCACCTCTCTCGACAAGGCCAACCACTTCGAAGAGGCCGTGGATCAGGTGCGGGGGCGCTGCAAGGTTGCCGCCCTCACCCGGAGTGAGGAGGGTTCCCTGGTTCTGAGCGGCGACCAGACCCTGCCGATCGCCCCCTTCCATCTCGGACCCTTGCTTGATACCACGGGGGCTGGCGATCTCTATGCCGCGGGCTTTCTTTACGGCTATACCAAAGGAGAGGGTTTAGAGCGTTGTGGACGTTTGGGCTCCCTCTGTGCGGGCCAGGTGGTCACCCAGCTGGGCCCCCGTCCCCACGGCTCTCTCAAGGAGTTGGTGGCCCATCACTTGCCTTAGCGGGCCCTCCTGCGAGCTGTCGGAAACACCAGGCTCCATAGGCCCCTCGGGTCTGGGCACCCAGGGTGATCCATTCCGGCGTCTCGTAACTGTGCAGCTCCAATACTGTCTCGTACAGCCTCTCGAGGGAGTCCGGCTGGGTTTTCAACAAAAGCTGTACCTCATCGCTGCGAGTGGTGCGCCCTCGCCAGAAGTAGTGGGACAGGATCGGCATGCAGGAGACGCAAGCCACCAGGCCCTTCTCAAGAAGGGTGGCGGCCAGCAGCTCGGCCTTCTCCAGGTTGACCTCAGTGGTGAGCACCAAGACCAGATCCGCCTGATTGGCTTCTTCCACGGCGTTCAACACCTGTTCCACAATCATGAAAGGCTTCCTCGATCCGGTCGACCCACGCGTTCTATCAGGTTCTTGAACCCCAGCCGCTCGATGCCAACCGGTTCAGGCGGGCGTTCCAGCAGCAGCAGCCGCAGGCTCAGGGTTCGCGCCACTTGCTGCCAGAGGGCTTCCGTATGTCCGCCCGATTGACGGCAGAGGATGGAGTCGATTTGCCAATGCCGGCAGAGGGCCTGTTCCACGGCTCCATCGCCAGTGGGGTGGAAGCAAGCTATTCGGTCGGCAGGGATGCCTGCTTGCTGGGCCTGTCTCAACGCTTGTGGATAGGGCAATACCCTGGCATGGAGGAGAGATCCTCGGCATTGGTGAACCGCCGCTCCCAGTTGACGCGCTCCAATGGCCAAAAGCAGCCTCTCGTTCTTGCCCAGGTGGCCGGCAAGATCGTCTAGGTGCTTTACGGGAGTGCTCCAGGGCGTCTCCAGCCCAGGGCGCTCCAGGCGGAGAAACTTTTCAGGTCGACCCCGTGTGGCTTCCATGGCCGCAGGCGTGATGCGGACGGCGAACGGATGGCTGGTATCGATCACCCATTGGAAAGGATCTCCTTCCTGCTCCGCAGCCTCGAGCAAGGATCGCAAGGCTCCAGCATTGGCCAAGGCCCCCACGACCATCTCCAGATGGGGGCTCTCCGGATACGGTTGGCTGGCAGCGGGCGTGACCACGCTGACACGAAGGCGCCATCCCAGCTCCAGGAAGTGCTGGGCCAGCGTCGGACCCTCCCCCGTGCCCGCAATCAGCCAGAGTCGATTTCCTTTCACTCCCATGGTCCTGCTGGGCTGGTCGGCGTGCATCAGGATGGAGGGGACTCCCAGCGGAAGAGGGCGTGAATCACTGTTTGCTCGAGGTGGAAGTGCTGGAGGCACCCCAGGTGCGCTACACGCAAGACAACCAGACGCCGGTGGCGGAGATGACCGCCCGCTTTGACGGGCTGAGGCCGGAGGATCCCGCGGGGCAGATCAAAGTTGTGGGTTGGGGCAATCTGGCGACCGATCTCCAAAATCGCGTTCAGGTGGGCGAACGCTGGGTCCTTGAGGGGCGATTGAGGATGAATACGGTGACCCGTCAGGATGGGGTGAAGGAGAAGCGCGCCGAACTCACCCTGGCCCGACTCCATCCCTATGGCAACCAGGGGTCGGCTCCGACTCCCCGGCCTGTCATGAACACGCCCCTCCAGAACCCTCCTGCCCCTGCAGGAACCTCTGCTCGGAAGGCCGCCCCCAGCTCCTCGGCTTCGTCCCCGGCCAAAAGGGAAGCTCCAGCGGCCAGTTCTCCCCCGGTGTGGAACACTTCCCCCTTGGTTCCCGATGATCTGAGCGAAGGAGAGGATGAGATTCCCTTTTGAGTGATGGCCCTTCAAAGCGCCTACTCCAGCCGTTCCCCGGCTTGATCGAGCACCTGCCCCAGCTCCCGCTCTAGGGCCGCCAGGTCTAGCCGCCATTGGGGCCAGCGTCCGCTATCCAGCTGACGTAGCAGCCAAAGTCGATCCTGTTGCAGACCCTCGAGCACGCTCCGGAGATCGTCCCTATTCACGCCCTCAGGGGATGGTGCTCCTTCAGAACGGGAGTATGGCGTATTGGACATGATGGTCCACATGGGTTGTCCCATCTTGGCCTCTCCTGCAGGAAGATGGCTCCATGCAAAGTTTCCGTTCCCCAGGCACGTTGGTGACCCTCGCGGGTGCTGCTCTCACGGTGATTGGTTCGCTGGCCTACGTCAGCGACCATCCAAATCTCAGCCTACCCACCATTTTTTACGGCATCCCCATCCTTCTGGGTGGGTTGGCCCTGAAATCCTCCGAACTCCCCCCTCCAGACCGACTGACCCCCCCGGACCAGTTGCGTACGCTCCGTGAGGCTCCTGCCAGTGAATCCCTTCGCAAGCTCTTGGCTGATGTCTGTCGCTGGCGCTATGGACAGAAAGTGCACCTCGAGAGTTCTCTTGAGGCGCTCAAACTTTGGGATGAGCAAGATCCCCCAACCTTGCTCTCAGTGGAGGAACTTTCCTTTCCTGAGGGCTATGGGCTTGCCCTGACGTTTGCGGAGGGAGGGGTTCCTTTTGCACGATGGGAAGCGTCCCTCGACCGTCTGGGCCGTTTCTTCGGCCCTGGTCTGCAGGCTGCGTTGGTCCAGCAACCCCAGCACCAACTCACCCTCACCTTGCAACCCCGGGTCAGCGAGGTTTCGGCCACCGACCCTTCACTTACTCTGCCTGCCTCCTGATGAGTGATCGCCCTATCCACCTGGAGGAGGCCTCCCGGGTTTCGGTGTTGAGCGAGGCCCTCCCTTACATCCAGAGGTTTGCTGGCCGCCAGATCGTGGTCAAGTACGGCGGGGCGGCCATGGTGGAGGAAGGTTTGCGGGAGGCGGTGTTCAGAGATCTGGCCCTCCTCTCTTGCGTGGGTGTGCAGCCGATCGTCGTGCATGGAGGGGGTCCGGAGATCAACCAATGGCTGACCCGGCTGCAGATTCAGCCCCAGTTCCGTGATGGCCTGCGGGTGACGGATGCGGACACCATGGACGTGGTGGAGATGGTGTTGGTAGGACGGGTCAATAAGCAGATCGTCAATGGCCTCAATCGTGTGGGGGGAAGGGCCGTCGGGCTGTGTGGAGCCGATGGCTCCCTGGTGGCCGCCCGCCCCATTGGAAGCAGCCATGGGTTGGTGGGGGAGGTGGCCTCGATAGACCCTTCCATCCTCCACCCCCTGCTGGAGGCGGGTTATATCCCTGTGATCTCCAGCGTGGCACCTGATCTGGGTGGGCAGATGCACAACATCAATGCCGACACGGTGGCTGGGGAGTTGGCTGCATCCCTTCAGGCTGAGAAACTGATCCTGCTGACCGATACAACTGGAATCCTCCGCGATCAAGCTGATCCCGCCAGCCTCATTCGCCAGGTCACCCTGGGGGAGGCCCGTGCCCTGATTGCCGAAGGGGTGGTGGCAGGAGGCATGACTCCAAAAACCGAATGCTGCGTTCGGGCATTGGCCCAGGGTGTTGGGGCTGCCCACATCGTGGATGGCAGGGTGCCCCATTCCCTCCTGCTGGAAGTGTTCACCAATGAGGGCATTGGCACGATGGTGGTGGGAAGCCCGCGGCGACTGCTGCCTTGAGGAGCCATGGCCCCGCAGACGGATCCACTCTCCACCGCACTTGCAGAGGCCAAGGTGGCCATCGAGCGGGGGAACTACTCCAGGGCTGTTGCCCTGTTGGAGCCCATGCTCGATGAGTACTCCCCCATGCAGCCGCCAGGTGACATTCTGCGCCTCCTGCTGGCGACAGCGCTCATGGGCCAGGGGCAAAGCGAGCGGGCTGCGGCCTGTTGCCGCAGCCTGAAAAGTTGCGCTGATCCCCAGAGGCGCGCCCAGGCCCGTGATCTTCTCCAGGTGTTGGAGGCCCCGGCGCTGAGACGCCCGCGGGATTGGTCTCTCACCCTGCCGCGCCTGGATCAGGCCCCTCCCCTTGAAGGGGTGGGTAGCTGGAGACGTTCCAAGCCTCTTCAGAAGACAGAATCCCCGCCTCCTCCCCCCGTGGGTCCCACCCAAAGTCCCCGAGGTTTTGCCGCTGTGGTGGTGGCGCTGCTGGTTGCGCTGTTGCTTGGCTTTCTCCTCTCGGGATGTTTGCGTGTGCAGACGAAGCTCATCGCCGTCGCTCCAGGTCGCGTCCGCCTGGAGCATCGCTTGCGGCCAGTGGCAGAAACCCCTTTGCCTTTTCAGAGAGCGTTCTCTGCGGCTCTGGCGGCAGAGGAGCCTCCCTACAAGCTCACGCAAAAAGGAACCACCACCATCCTCTCTAGCCCCCTGCTGACCCCTCACGGCGCCTTGCACTCCCTCCTCCACGCATGGGAGCAGGCCTCGGTGCTGGGCGGGTTTGCGCTCCCTCCTCCGGCCCTGGATTGGCAGGAAACCAACTGGTTACTTGGGGTCTCTCAACACGTCCAGATCGGCCTGGATCTCCGAAATCTGCCATCCCTCCCAGGGTTGGATGTGAGCTTTCGGCTCACGCCGTTTGCCAAGCGCTCCCTACGGGAGGCACGGCCCAACCCTGTTCGTCCGGCGGGGGATCCCCATTCATGGATCTGGCAGCTGGAGCCCGGGCAGGAGAATCACCTGGAGATTCGCTGCTGGCGCTGGAATCCCATCGCACTCGGAGCAGTGCTCATCTCCCTTGCGCTCCTTTTGGTGGTGCTGGTGCAGCGCATGCGGGTGCGCCTCGGGCTTGGCCTTCCGGAGCTCCCCGCCTGAACCCCTTCCTCACAGCTGGAGCGGGTCAGGATCGATGGCCAGGGTCACGGTTCGATGGAGCATCTGCCGCAGGTCCTGCTCGGAGGGAAGGGGCAAGGCGGACCCTGGGGGACCATGGAGCAACAGCTGCCAGCGGCTCCGCCCGGCTACCCGTGCCACGGGGGCGGGACTTGGACCGATCAGGCACCACTGGTTGGCCTCCACGTCGGGACGGATTCTCTCTGCCAGAGCAGCGGCGGAGGTGGCTGTGGAGGATGCGGAGGGACCGGCCAGCCGCAACAGGCAGGCCCTGCTGAAGGGCACAAGGGCCCCGCCTTCGCGAAGTCGGGCTTCCTCCTTGAGAAAGGCGTCGTAGCGCCCATCCACAAGGTGGCGGATCACGGGATGGTCCGGTGTGTAGGTCTGCACGAGCACCTCCCCCGGTTTCTCCCCCCGTCCAGCCCGTCCTGCGAGCTGCAACAGCAGCTGGAGGCACTGCTCCCCTGAGCGGAGGTCTGGGCGATGCAAAAGGCCATCAGCCGCCAGAACGGCGGCAAGGGTGACGCTCGGCAAATCCATCCCCTTGGCCAGCATTTGCGTGCCCACCAAAACATCGGCCTGATGGTCCCGGAAGGAGTCCAGCACCCGGCGATGGCCGTCGGCCCCCCGGGTGCTGTCGGCATCAAAACGCAGCACTCTGAGGTCCTCCAACTCAGCCGTGAGTTGCTCCATCACCCGCTGGGTTCCTGCGCCAAAGGGTTTAAAGGCCGTGGACGCGCAGGCTGGACAGCGTTGACTCAGTTCCTGCCGGTGGTCGCACCAATGGCAGCGGAGCCACTCCTGGCCATTGCTGCGGCGATGCACGGTGAGTGCCACATCGCAGTGGGGACATTGGACCACGGATCCGCAACTGCGGCAGCTGAGAAAACTCCGATAACCCCGACGGGGCACCAAGATCACTGCCTGTTCCCTTCGATGGCGGAGGCTCTCCAACCGATCCAGCAGGGGCCTACTGAGGAGGCGCCGGTGTCCCTCCGCCAGTTCATGGCGCATGTCCACCACTCTCACGGCCGGGAGGGGCCGTCCCCCGATGCGTTCCGGGAGCTGAAGGAGGTTGGTCTGCCCTCCGGGTTTCTGGGCGGCCAACCAGCTTTCAAGAGATGGAGTTGCACTTCCCAGGACCAGTTGGCTTCCCTCGAGCCTGCAGCGAAGCCTGGCCACCTCTCTGGCGTGGTAACAGGGCATGGGACTTTCCTGTTTCCAGGAGGAATCATGCTCCTCATCCAGCACGATCAACCCCAATGGGGAGAGGGGCAGAAAGATGGCTGACCGCGTGCCCACCGCCAGTCGCGGTTGACCGTCCCGGGCTGCTGCCAGGCAAGACCGCCAGCAGGCGATACGCGCCCGCTCAGGCATGCCGCTGTGGTATTCGAGAACCCCCGGCCCGAACCGGGCGCGAGCCCGGTCCAGGAGTTGTGGGATGAGGCCAATCTCCGGAGTGAGCAGCAACACGCTGCGTCCAGAGACCAGCTGATGGGCGGCTTTTTGGAGATACACCTCCGTTTTGCCTGAGCCCGTGACCCCCCACAGGAGTGTTTCTGAGCCAGGGGCGGCTGCCAGGAGGCTGTTGACGGTTGCCGCCTGGGCAGGCGTGAGCACCTGGCCCTTGTCCTCCACTGCCAGGGGTTGGGCGGTTTGGCAGTCTTCTGGAGAGAGAACGATGGGGCTAATGCGCAACAGCCCTTTCTTTTCGAGTGCCTGCAACACTCCACGTCCAAAGCCATCCCCACTGATTAGATCCCTCAAGAGGCGTTGCCCCCCATGGCTGTCCAGGTGGTCCAGAAGTTGTTGTTGCCGCGGGGACAGGGAGGGCGCCGCGTCGAGGGGAAGGGCGGTGCGTTGGATGAGCCGTAGTCGCTGTCTCTGCCCCGTTCGTTGGCGCCTGGCGCCCAACCAGCCTGCGGGAAGAACACTTCGCAGGGTGCGGAAGAGGCTGGTGTGACACTGCAGCGCCACTTCCGCAATCAACTGCTGCCAGTCTGGATGAATCGCAGCACGCTCCAGAACGGCCATCACGGGCTGGAGGGTGTGTTCAGGTCGATCCTTGGGACTGTGCCGTAAGCACGCCACCACCAGACCCGCGTGAAGTCGTCCTTTCAGTCTCACCTGAACCAGATCCCCCGTCCCAAGTGCCAGGCCATGGGGGTTGCTGTAGGTGAAAACCTGTCCTTCCCGCCCAGCCTCCACCCAGATGTCCAGGAAGGCCGGGGCGGCTTGGCTGTTCCAGGAAGGCGGCAAGGATTCTTGCAAACGTCTCACTCCATTCCTAAGATGAAGAGAGCCAGTTCGAGAGGTTGACATCAACCAGGCAGTTTTCGGCTTGAGGGAAAGACACCAGAGTCCCGCCATCATCCATCCGGAGCGATCCGAACGATGAGCACCCCCCTTCTCTCTCCCCTGTTCTGGTCTGATCCTTCGTGCTGTTGCCGTCACCTACCCGGGTTGATTCGCACCCCGGCGTTGACTTTGCCTTCTTTGTATGCGCTGTAACTGGGTCATCGCACCGCCCCCTTTCTTCTGATCCCTGGGGTGGTTTCCAGAAGCTTGCAACCGTCCCTCCTTTTAACGCCTCCACCTCCCTAGCCCCCCTGCCCGCTCCATATGAGCCCCGTCACCGCCAAAGCTGCCAGTCTGGACGTCGTCTCGACGGAGGATGCGTTAAGCCTCCAGGAGCCGGATGACGCACTCGACCTGACGGCTCTGAAGGAGCCTCCAGCCAAGGCGGCACCGAAGAAATCGCGATCAGCCTCGAAGGGGAAAGCAAAAGCCAAACTCGCTCCTGAACAGGACGAGGAATTGCTGGGGGAGGATCCTCTGGAGGAAGGAGCAGACCTGTTGCTCGATTCCCCGGAACTCCTGGAAACCGATAGCCTTGCCCTTGCAGACGAAAAGGTTGGAGCTAGCAAGGACACTCCGGCTGCTGCGAAGGCATTGGCGAGCATCAAGGTGGGTCCCAAAGGGGTTTATACAGAAGATTCCATTCGTGTTTACCTGCAGGAGATTGGCCGGATTCGGCTCCTCCGCCCAGATGAGGAAATTGAACTGGCTCGAAAGATCGCCGATCTCCTCCAACTGGAAGAGCTGGCCGTTCAATTCGAAGCGGACCATGGCCATCATCCCGATACCAAGGAGTGGGCTGCTTTGGTGGAGATGCCCAGCATCAAGTTCCGTCGGCGCTTGATGTTGGGACGCAGGGCGAAGGAAAAAATGGTTCAATCCAACCTGCGCCTAGTTGTATCGATCGCCAAGAAATATATGAATCGTGGCCTATCGTTCCAGGATCTGATTCAGGAAGGAAGTTTGGGTCTGATTCGTGCCGCTGAAAAGTTTGACCACGAGAAGGGTTACAAGTTTTCCACTTACGCTACCTGGTGGATTCGTCAGGCCATCACACGAGCCATTGCCGACCAGAGCCGCACCATCCGTCTACCAGTTCATCTTTACGAAACGATCTCTCGCATAAAAAAGACAACCAAGACCCTGTCTCAGGAGTTTGGACGCAAGCCCACGGAGGAGGAAATTGCTGAGAGCATGGAGATGACGATCGAAAAGCTGCGTTTCATTGCGAAGTCAGCCCAACTCCCTATATCCTTAGAAACGCCAATTGGCAAAGAGGAAGATTCCCGTTTGGGAGACTTTATCGAGGCTGACATTGAGAATCCTGAACAGGATGTCGCCAAGAATTTGTTGCGGGAAGATCTAGAAGGTGTTTTGGCAACGCTTAGTCCAAGGGAGAGAGACGTCCTGCGGCTGCGCTATGGCCTGGATGATGGTCGAATGAAGACCCTAGAGGAAATTGGACAGATTTTTGATGTTACGAGGGAGCGAATTCGGCAGATAGAGGCGAAAGCACTGCGCAAGCTTCGCCATCCAAATCGCAATAGTGTATTAAAAGAGTACATAAAATAGGGAGATACATTGGTTGCTGGCCGTCGAGAAAAGCTCTCGATTGTTCTCCCCACTTATAATGAACGCGACAACATTCTGCCAGTCGCTTCAGAGTTGCTTGCTCTTGATTCCCAATATGATATCGAGATTATCTTTGTTGATGACGATTCGCAAGATGGAACTGCTGAACAGGTTCGTGAGCTAGCCCGAACAGCTTCCCAGATTCGCCTGATCCGTCGTGTTGGGCGTGCAGGTTTGTCCAGCGCCATCAAGGAGGGCATCCTGGATGCCACTGGGGATCTTGTGGCTGTCATGGATTGCGATGGACAACATCCTCCATCCAGCGTGATCGCAGCTTTGGAATGCCTGCAAGATCCAGGAGTCGACCTTGTGATTGGGAGTCGTTTCCACCCTGATTCCCTGATCAGAGGCTTGAGTGAGAGACGAGAAAGAAATTCCAACCTGGCCAATGCGGTGGCTCGATTCAGTTTGCCCCGTTACCGCGAACTGACGGACTACATGAGTGGTTTTTTTGTCTGCCGTCTTCAATCCATTCTTCCGTATGTGCGCCAGATTGATGTTAGTGGATTTAAATTCTTATATGAACTGCTTGCCATCAGCCGGGGCCGCCTTGGTGTAGTAGACATTCCCTTGGTGTTTCAGGAGCGGATCAATGGCGAGTCTAAATTAAGTCTGGCGGTGGTGTGGGATCTTGGTATCTCGATTGTGCATACGCTGCTCCTTCGCAGTGTCCCTCGGCGGGCCATCAGCTTTGGTTTGGTGGGCGCAACGGGTGTCGCAATACACTTGTTGATTTATTCGCTCACACGTCGGTTTTTTCATTTTAATTTTGAATTTGCCCAAACCTCGGCTGTCATCGGGGCAGCTTCTAGTAATTTTCTGATTAATAATATTCTTACGTTTCGCTTTCAGCAGTTGTCTGGTCTGCGCCTCTGGTTAGGTCTGGTCCGCTTTCTGCTTGTCACCTCCATGGGAATGGTGGCAAATGTTGGCGTCTCCTCTGCCCTTTATCATCAGCATACCCAGACACCCTTGTTGGCCATGTTTGCTGGGATCGCTGTTGATTTTGTGTGGAAATATGCAGCCTCCTCAAAATTTGTCTGGAACTCTCCTTAGGGCATCCGATCCACCAGGTCCCTTGTAAACCATTTCCGCCAGCATCCTAAGTTGCGCCTAGTGCGTTGATGATGGCAAGGTCTATGGAGGGCAATCCACGGTGGGCTTGGCTGAGTCTTCTTGGCCTTGCCCTGTTGTGTTGGCTGGCCTTTTTCAACGGTTTGGGCACTCTTGGGCTGATGGATAAAACAGAGGCTCTCTTTGTCGAAGTGGGCCATCAGATGCACCTCCGCAACGACTGGGTCACCCCCTGGTGGAATGGGGAACGGTTTTTTGACTATCCCGTGTGGGGCTATTGGATGGTGGCGCTTGCCTTCCGCCTTTTTGGCGTGTCGGCTTGGGCAGCCCGTTTGCCGGTGGCCTTGGCGGCCAGTTCGGTTGTGGTGGCTGCTTTCTTTTTGCTTTGGCACTGGGGAGGTCCGCAGGAGCGTCTCCAGGTGCGATTGGGGAGGGCTGCCCTGGGGGCAGGAGTCCTGGCCACCAGCCCCGGGTGGATCGGCTGGGGACGCACCTCCACCACGGACATGTTTCTCTCGAGTGCGATCAGTCTGGCGCTGCTCGCCTTTCTCTTGGCCCACCTGCAACCCTCTGCTTCCCCACTGGCAGCGCTTGGACGGTTCGGGTTGGCCTTGTTTTCGGCCATCGCTGTTCTGGCGAAGGGCCCGGTGGGTGTGCTTCTTCCCCTACTTGTGATCGGTGCTTTTCTGCTCCTGAGCGATCAGTGGCGGCGATGGATCAAGCCGATCCACCTGTTCCCGATGGTGGCCCTCTTTTGGGCCGTCGCGGCCCCTTGGTATGGGGCGGCGGCCCAGGTCAATGGCTCTGCTTTTCTCGGAGGCTTTCTGGGATTCAGCAATCTGCAGCGATTCACCACCGTGATCTATGACCACCCTGGCCCCCCCTGGTTCTATCTGCCCTGGCTGGTGATTTTGCTGTTCCCCTGGTCGCTCTTCCTGCCCGTAGCCTTCGCAGCTCTGGGCTTCTGGCGGCTGGATCGCTGGAGGACTTCGTCGGAACCCCCTTCGCCATCAGGAACCGTGGAATTGTTCCTCCTCCTTTGGCTGTTGATTCCTCTGGTGTTCTTTTCAGCCGCAGCCACCAAACTGCCGGGCTACATCCTGCCGATTGTTCCGGCGGGGGCTCTGTTGGTGGCGCTCTTTTTCTCGCCTTTACCTCATGGTGGTCGCGAGATTGGCCGTGCAGCGAAATCTGTTGTTGCCTCTCCCCTGAATCGCCCCACTCGGATCAGCGGTTCTGTGGAAACCATCCTGCTAGGGGTCATGGCCATGGCGGCGGTGTTCGCGCCACGCTGGGCAGCTACGGATCCAGCCCATCCCACCTTTGCCGCCACCCTGGAGGCCTCGGGCTTGCCCCTCCTCCTTGCGAGCATCCTTGGCCTGACAGCTTTTGCCCTCTCGATCATCCTTGTCAGGGGGAACGATCGCCGCTGGCTGGGCTTGGCAAGCCTTGCTGGATTTGCTTCCATCCTGGCCTTCGTTGTCCCACCTCTGGCGCCCATGATCGATCGGGAACGCTTGCTGCCCATCCGGCAGTTGGCCCAGCAGGCCCGACTTCTGGCCCGCCCTGAGGAGCCACTCTGGGTGGTGGGCACCAAGCGTTACAGCATCCTTTTTTATGGAGGAGAAGCGGCGGCCTTCGTCTCAGGAAAAGAGAGCATTCAGCGACGGCTGCGGAAAGATCGCCCTAGCCTGTTGCTCTCCGCAAGGAGCAGCACGGCCCGTTTGCTGGGCGACCGCCAAGTTCTCGAAGAGCTTGAATGGCCCGCTAACGCCGTCGACCGATTGGGGAAAATAGGAGAGCTAGAACTCTGGCGTGTCCGGCTTCCCCTCCGCGGTCTCACCAGTGGCAATGGAGAGCCCCCCCAGTGAGACCGTCTTTTACCCTCCGAGATGGATGGATCGTTACCATCTGCCTCGCGGCGCTCCTCCTGCTCGGTCGACTGGTGACGGGCAGTGATCAGGCGCCCGAACTGGATCAGGTGCTTCTCGATGGGCTTGGCCGGCTTCTGGCCAACCCGATTGGTTTTTTCCTTCTCCAGGTTTATCGGCTGAGCGGGGTGGGGTTTACAGCCGTGCTGGTGATGGTGGCCCTTGTGTTTCTGTTGCTGAAACGCTGGTGGAATGACCTGAAGCTGCTGGTGATGTCCGCAGGCGGCATTCTCATGATTGTGGATCTCTGGCTGAAACCCCTCTTTGATCGGGCCCGCCCCCATGCCAAATTGCTGGCTGTGGATGGGAGGAGCTTTCCAAGCGGCCATGCGGCTGGTTCGATTGCCTTCTATTTCGCCATAGTCGCCATCCTTTCGCTTCATTACCCCCATCTACGACGTCCCCTAATGGTGGGAGCCACGCTTTGGGTGATGCTGGTGTGGTTCAGCACCTTGGTTGCCCGTGCCCACTGGCCTTCCGACCTTCTGGGCGGCGGCGTGGTGGGATTGGCCTGGCTCACGATCTGCCTGGCGTTCTGGCGTCCAGGGGTGCGGCCATGACGACCGCATCGATCCAAGAGCTGGCAGATTTACGGGGCCATCGCAGTGCGCCTCCCCTGAGTCACCAACAGCGGCTGGTGCTTCAACAGGAGCTGCGCCAACGGGTGGCGGCCTGTGACTGGTTCACGATCGGAATCATGGCTTCAGGAGGAGAGTCAGCCTTGGGCTGTCTACAGAGTTTTGAGCAGGCCCTTGGCTGGCCCCGGCTGGGGGCCATGGACCTCGAAGAGATCCGTGCTGCGGGTGGACCTGTTTTTTTGAAGGGTCATCAGCGCTCGGGACAACTTGGGTTTCGAGTGGAAGCCGGTTTGGGGGAAGGAGTGTTGCTGACTGGGCATAGTGACACCAATCCCGAGGTGGAAGACACCTGGGGCCCCCTCCCCCTTGACTTCTTCACCCTTGCTCATGGACCAGGGGCCGCCAGTCTTTAGGCTGAGCGGCTGTTAACAGGCAGGTGTTCCTGCTGGCCTCCCCCACCGATGAACGCTTCTCTCCTGCGCATCGCCTCGCGCCGCAGCCAGCTGGCGATGGTGCAGACCCATTGGGTGCGAGATGCTCTCTTGCAAGCCCATCCAGGCCTGGAGATCCGGATCGAGGCCATGGCCACCCAGGGGGACAAGATTCTGGATGTGGCCCTCGCCAAGATCGGCGATAAGGGGCTCTTCACCAAGGAATTGGAAGCCCAGATGCTGGTGGATCGGGCCGACATTGCTGTTCACAGCCTGAAGGACCTTCCCACCCAGCTCCCAGAAGGCCTGATCCTCGGCTGTGTGACCGAGCGGGAAGATCCGGCCGACGCTCTCGTGGTGCATGAAAGGCATCGGGACCAAACCCTGGCGACCCTTCCGGAAGGCAGTGTGGTGGGTACCAGTTCCCTCAGGCGCCTGGCCCAGCTGCGCCATCATTTCCCTCATCTCACATTCAAGGATGTGCGTGGCAATGTGATCACGCGGCTGGAGAAGCTGGACGGGGGAGAATTTGATTGTTTGATCTTGGCGGCTGCGGGCTTGGGCCGGCTGGGGCTGGCCGACCGCATTCACCAGCTGATTGATCCCTCAATCTCTCTCCATGCCGTGGGCCAGGGGGCCCTCGGCATTGAATGCCGCGATGGGGATGAACGGGTGCTTGAGCAGATCAAGGTGCTGGAGCACCAACCCACCGCCCGACGCTGCCTTGCTGAGCGGGCCTTCCTCCGTGCCTTGGAAGGTGGCTGCCAGGTGCCGATCGGGGTGAACAGCCGTTTTGACGATCAGGCCCTTGTGCTCACTGGCATGGTGGCCAGTCTGGATGGTCAGCGCCTGATCCGAGATGAGGTCCGCGGTGATGGGGCCGACCCCGAGTCGATCGGCATCGCCCTCGCGGACGCCCTTCGCCGGCAGGGAGCCGCAGCCATTCTGGAGGAGATCTTTGCCACCGTCCGCCCCGGCACCTGAGCCCCAGCCCTTCCAATGGGGTTTAGTGGGCTGGGCTGCCCTGGTCGGCACCCTGACGGGCCTAGCCATCGTGGCGTTCCACGAGCTCCAAGGGTTCATCAACAATTTCCTGTATGGCCCCTTTGTGGAGGGGCTTCTGGTGATCGGCCGATCTCCGGCGGCGGCGGGCCTGGCCGAAGCAGGCGGCCTGGATCTCCCCCCCTTGGCGCCGGATGGCGGAACACCTTTAAAATCCATGCTGCAGTTGGGCTTGGAAGGCCTCGGATGGCTGGCCCCCAGTGCGCCCGCTCCCCTTCCCGAGCCTGCCACCAGCCCGAACGATGCGCTCACCGATTGGCTGGCCCTCTGGCCAGTGGTGGTGGTACCCACCCTCGGAGGCCTCGCGGTGGGGGTGCTGAGGTGGCTGGCGGGGTCCATCGGCCCCGGGATTCCAAGTCTGCTGGCGATGGCGGATGGGGCTGTGGCCGCCAACCCCCGACTCCCCTTCCTCCGTTTAGTGGCCGCATCCCTCAGCCTTGGTAGCGGGGCGTCCCTTGGTCCCGAGGGACCAAGTGTGGAGAGCGGGGGCAACCTGGGCCTGTGGGTGGCAAGTCGGTCCGGTCTCACTCCCCAGTCGCAGAAGGCTCTGGTGGCAGCGGGCATTGCGGCGGGTTTGGCAGCAGGCTTCAAGGCGCCAATCGCCGGGGTGTTTTTCGCCTTTGAAGGCAGCTTCAATGCCATCCAGAGTCGCTCGAGCCTTCGGGCCGTGCTGGTAGCGGCCGTGGCTTCGGCTCTGGTGACCCAGTTGGTGCTCGGAGATTCACCCATCCTGCGTTTGCCTGCCTACCAGGTGAGGTCTCCTCTGGAGTTGCCCCTTTACCTGGGATTGGGTTTGGTGGCCAGTGTGGTGTCTCTGGCCTTGGTGCGTCTGCTGGCCCTGGGGCGCCATCCCATGGTGCTGCGCTTTGTAGGTCAGCTGCCGCCGGGTCTGGCCACCGCCCTGGGAGGAGCCGCTGTTGGTGGGTTGGCCCTGCTGTTTCCTGAGGTGCTTGGGGTTGGTTACGACACGATTGAGAGTCTGCTGGGTCAGGACGAGGCCATTCCCTTGCTGTCCCTGGTCGGGGTGATCACCGCCAAGCTCTTGGCCACCACCCTCAGCAATGCCTCAGGCTTCGTGGGCGGAGGTTTTGCGCCAGCCCTGTTCCTCGGAGCTGTGCTTGGCAATGTTTACGGTCAGCTGCTTGGGGTCGGAGGACTGAATCTGCCGGTGGCGGAACCCCCGGCCTACGCCATGGTGGGAATGGCAGCGGTGCTAGCTGGTAGCGCCCGGGCCCCGATCACCTCGATTTTGCTCTTGTTCGAACTCACCCGCGATATCCGCATCGTGCTCCCTCTGATGGCGGCGGCGGGCTTGAGTGCCGCGCTGGTGGAACGCTGGCAGGGGTTCCAGTCGGTTGATCTGCTTGGTCGGGATCTGATAGAGGAGCAACGACGCAACCTCATGGGCTCAATCTCCGTGCTGGAGGCCCTGGAGCCGGAGGCTCCTCTCGTGCTCCCCGCCTCCACCTCCACATCCAGGGCCCTCGACCTGTTGATCGAGGTGCATGGCCATTGCTTGTTGGTCACCAACCAGGGCAAGGCTATTGGGTTGGTGAATCTCTCAGATCTGCAAAGGGGATTGCAACTGCAGAGGCCACATATGGCTCCTGGGGCATCATCCACCCTTGGTGATTGCTTGCGCTCGGAGATGGTGTGGCTTCCTGAGAGTGCCTCCCTCAGCCAACTGGAGGACCAGTTAGTTCCTGGCGGCCTCAGGCAGGTACCGGTGTTTGCCGTCTCAGGAGGGGGAGAGGCCTTGCTTCCAGTAGGCCTACCAACAGCTGGTTTGCCTGAATCCAAGCTATTAGGCTTGGCCAGCCGAGATGGGATGGCGAGAGCCGTAGCCCGCAAACTTCAACGGATGGGGTCTATGGAAGAGGAGATAAGAGCTTCGGCAACAGGATCGGCCTGAGAGAGAAGCCTCAGAATCCGTTGGAGGTCAAGGTCGGAGAGCTCGCCATTTTCACCCCATTTGAGAGCCGTACTGTTCAACTGGTCGGTGGTATGGGGGGCGCTGCAGGTCTCAGACATGATTTGTGCGGGTAATGGTGATGCCCGACTGGATTGCGTTCGGTGGAGACTAAGGGTAACAACGGCCTCAGAGGAAGGCTTTCGGGAGGATCTGCAGAATCTTTTCCGGTGTGCCTACAGGTCGGGAAACTGGCCGGTCTCAAGCTGCAGGAACATTCTCCCGGCAGGCCATCTCCATCGACGACACCCTTTCCAGCTCGAGCCGCAGCAGGGACAGCCGGGTGGCAGTGCGGTCACGCTGAATCACCCACAGGATGGGCACGAGGATGAGGGAATAGCCAAAAGTGGGTAAAGCCAACAACACGCTCAGGACTGTGCACCAATGCGGTGAGAGATAGGCAGGGGGTGGGGAGGCTCCATCGAGACCGATGGCTTTGGCCATGTCCACGATTCCTTGCTCTTCAGAAGGAGGAAATCGCATGGTGGAAAGCCATTCTTCAACGCGGATTCTGCAGCGCGCCGATTAACAGCCCCTTAAGCGCGATTCCTGCATCACCTCCCTCTGTCTCCTCCCGCACTCGCCCTGGATCAGGGTCTGCTCTGGACTGCTCCCCCTACCGAGGAAGTCGTTGCTCCCCCCTCTTGCTCAGAGGCGCCATGCCCTTCTTCTTTCCCTGGTGGCTGGAGCTGGTGCCTTGCTGTTTCTGCTGGGCTTGGGGCACAGCGGAATCGTGGACGAAACGCCAGCCTTGTTTGCTTCCTCAGCCCGTCAGATGGCTCGAAGCGGCGACTGGCTCATTCCCCAGGTGAATGGTTTGCCCCGTTACGACAAACCGCCCCTGGTGTATTGGCTCATGGCCAGTCTTTACGCTTTGCCTGGCGGCAGTTGGTGGGATCCGTTGGGCACCTGGGCCGCCCGCCTCCCTTCGGCCCTGGCCACCATCTTCACCATGGTGCTGTTGGCCGATACCCTTTTTCGCTGGCCCCAACTCGATGGAAGCAGTGGAGAGAGGGCCGGCCAGGGTGTAGCGGCCCTTGGCGCTGCCCTGGCCTTTGCCCTGAGCCCCCTGGTTCTGGTGTGGGGCCGCACGGAGGTGAGCGATGCGCTTTTCACTGCCACCCTTGCCACCAGCCTTCTTCTGGCTTGGCGCACCTATGCAGCAGAGAGAGGTGCCTGGTGGTTCTGTTGGGCTGCGCTGGCGCTGGCGGTGCTCAGCAAAGGGCCGGTGGCCCTAGTGCTTTTCGTCCTCACATGGATCCTGTTCTGGATCCTCGGTGCCTCCGCGGTGCGGATTCGCCACCGACTCCGTCCCCTTCTGGGCTGCTCCCTGACCCTTGGGCTCTCCGCCCCTTGGTATGGGCTTGCTCTGTGGCGGGAGGGCCAGCCCTATTGGGAGAGCTTCTTTGGGTACCACAACCTGCAGCGTTACACCCGGGTGGTGAACAACCACGAGCAGGGGTGGTGGTATTTCCTAGCCATGCTGCTTCTGGGGAGCCTTCCCTTTACTCCCTTGCTTCTTCTCTCCTTGGGGCGCAGCCTGCGCCGGGCCCGCACCTCGCTAGGTGCCCCCCACTCCCTGGCACGCTTCGCCAGCGCTTGGTTACTGGCCGTATTGATCTTTTTTTCAGCATCGGCCACCAAGCTCCCTAGCTACTGGTTAGTAGCGACTCCTGCGGCTGGGCTGCTTGTGGCCTTGGCGGGCCGGCACACGACTGAATCGCTGCCACGTCGCGCCCTCATCCTCTCCGCAGGTGTGTTGCTGTTGCTTTCTGCCGGACTGGCGTCTTCCACCCTTTGGCTGTCCCAGATTCGCGATCCCACCTTGCCCGGGCTACAGGTCGTTCTCAGCAGGAGTCCAGTTCTGACCCTCGGTGCAGCAACCATGCTTGTTTCGGCCCTCCTTCTGGGAGGGTTGGCCTCGAAACAATCCTCCAAGCGACTGGTGCACGGCCAAGTAGCCCTGCTCCTGTTGGGCCCCCTCGTGCTTCTCCCGTTGTGGCAACTCGGCGACCAGCTTCGGGGATCTCCCATTCGAGATCTAGCGGCCGTTGTCGTCAGGGAGAGGAGCCATCAAGAACCCCTTGCCATGGTTGGTTTGCGCCAACCATCGCTGCATTACTACAGCAATGCCACGGTGATCTTTGAAGGCCGATCGCCGACCGCTTTGGTGAATCTTGCCGATCGTCTGGGGAGCGAGCAGCGGCCCGGCCTGTTTCCCGGCCGCCGCCAACCCACCCTCCTTCTCGTGATCGACCAAAAAACGGCCGAGCAGCCCCACTGGCGCGACTGGCAAGGCATGGAGTTGGCACGCGCTGGCACCTATAGACTATGGCGAGTGGATCGTGCCTGGTTGGAGGGGAGGGCTATAGATCTTCAGCTCCGCGGAGTGGATCCCAACTGGCGGAATCCACGACCGGAGCGTTTCTGATGGCCGACCTCCAATGGCAGTCTCTCGGTCAATCCCTCAACGACTGGAGATGCGTCTTCTGAGCTGGCGCGACCAACAAAAGGCAGCGGCGGCGCCAAAGAGGGGCAGGGGACCAGGGACGGGTGCTGTGGCGATGGCGTATTTCACCGTGGCGCTGGCCGCGGGAGTGCCGTCGATGAAAGAACCTGGCGCGCTGAGGTCTTGCAGGCTGCCCATCACTTTCGCGATGGAAGCGTTGTAGGAATAGGCAAAGACGGGTCCGTAGCCTGCTGTCGAGCCTTGACTCAGAGATGTGAAGACTTCACCGGCAAAGAAATCCCCATTGGATTGGCTTCCCCACCAGGGCATTTGCCCGAGGGGAGGCAGTTGAAACGAACTGGTTGACGCGGTGTAGGAGGTTTCTAGGACCGTCACGTCGTAGAGCATCCCACCGAAGTTGACACCCACAGCCTGGGCTGGAGCAGAGGCGAGAAGGGAAGCGGCTGCGCCGGTGAGAACAGCATTGGGAGCCAAACGGAAGGAGCTTTTCATAAAGGAACGGGGGGTGAAGATCAAACAAACAGGAACTGAGAGGCATTGGCCAGGTTGAGAGAGGCCAAGGTGGCACCCTGCACAAAGCCGATCGCCTCAGGGGTGGGCGAGAGGGCGTCGATGCGCACACCGGCCACGCCGGAGTAGCGCCCGCTGATGAGGCGGTAGTCGGTGGCGAGGCCATGGAGCTGGATGCGATCACCGGCGTTGAAATCGGTGACGAGCGCCAGATCAGCGCTGCCCAGCCCTGGGGTGCCATCGTCATAGAAGCGGCCTGTGGCATCACCCAGCACGAAGAGGTCGTCGCCTCCCCCACCGGTGAGCCGATCGAGGGATCCTTGCCCGCGGAGGGTGGAGCCTGTGGGCACCCCGCTGAGGGTTTCAGCGGCGCCGCTGCCGGTGATCGTATCGCTGCCATCGGTGATGACGCCCACACTGGGCTGCTTGAGGAGCACGTTGAGGGTGGAGCCCACCTGCTGGCTGCGGGCCGCATCGCTGTAGAAGCGCAGTTCAAGGGTTTCGTTGGGATCGTTGGCGGCATCAGCGGCGATGGCCTTGGAGAAGGCGGCGCGGCCATCGATGCCAATCACAGTGGATCCCTCCAGCAGACCATCGCTGAAGTCTGCGGACGTGATGCCAGCTCCGGAGAAGCGCCAGTAGAGGGGAGAGCCTGGGGGCACATTGGCGGTGGAGACGCCGATGGCGAGGGAAGAGCCCTCATCCACCGCCTCAGCGCTCTTGCTGAAGCTGTAGACGGGAGGGGAGAGGGCGTCGTCGTTCTGGATGCGGCCGTTGGCGGTGGCGGCGCCAGCCTGGAGGGTGCCACCCACGGGATTGGAGAGGCTCAAGGTGAAGGATTCATCGGCCTCGAAGGAGCCATCACCCACCACATTGAGGATGATCGGCTGGCTGGTCTGCCCTGCAATCAGGTTGGTGAGGCCGCTGGGGAGGGCAGCGCCTGCGAAATCGAGCGCATCGGCGGCATTGGCGCCAGAGGGGGTGACGGCCCAGGCCACACTGACGGCAACGGAGGGATCACCATCGCGCTGGATCGTGAAGGTGAAGGGCGTCGAGCCGCTATTGCCTTCCGCCTTGTCGGCAGAGAGGGCACTCAGGGAAAGGGTGGCGGGATCCACCACCGTGTCGACACGCTGCGCCAGGTTCTGGATTCGCTGGTCGAAGGCTGGGGTGGTATCTGCTTTGGCGTAGGGAGCAGCCAGGCTAGTGGTAGCCAGCAGATACTCCGCCAAGGCATCCTGCTCGCTGCCATCCGGGGAGAAGATGGCCGGACCGGAGCTGGTGGCCTGCAACAGGTCGACCCGATTGAGCCCAATGAAGCTGGGGAATGGGTAAGCGTCGCCCCCGCCAGCCAGGAAGTTGAGGGTCACCATGCGGAAGCTTCGGGCTGGATCACCCACCAGCGCCCCGTTGCGCACGATCACATCAGTGCTGAGGCCTGCGTCGTTTTCGATGGCCATTGTCACAACCCGACTGCCTTCCGGGCGGGTGAGGTCGTAGCTGAAGGAGAAACCGCCGATCTGGGGGAAGCGACCCTGGCTGTTGCCGGCTCCCACCAAGCCGTGCTCCACCACCTGGCGGAACTGGGCGGCAGTGAGGGTCACGAGCGAGAGGCCGTTGTTGAAGCGCAGGGAGTTCTCGATGTCGAGGGTCGACACGGCCCCTTCTGGCTTGCCGGCGGCCGGATTGGCAGCCGGGGGCAGCTTGTCGCCGCTCACCACATCGGCCGAGCCGATCTGGGCGCGGATGCCACCGCCGTTCTTGAGCGACACCACCACAGTGGGATCCACCAGGCGGGCATAGGCCAGGTTGGCGTCGGCGCTGATGTTGCCCAGGTTGGTTTCCTGGTTGCGAATGAACGCCCGCTCGCCTTCCAGATACACGCTGGTGTGGCCCCACACCTGGCCGTCCTTGGCCGCGATCACATCCTGCACGGCGCCCGTAAGCTGGGCCACCTTGGCCCCTTTGGTGCCCGCGGCAAACGCGGTGGTGCCCAGGTCGGCCTCGGCCACATTCCAGGCGGCCGCCACGGCGGCATCGGTAGCGGCATAGGCCCCGTTGATCACCGTATCGAGGCTGCCGAGCACGATCTCGCCGGCGTCGTTGAAATCCACCACCAGACGGCCCAGATAGGTGCATTCGTTGTCGGTGTTCACGATCAAGGTGGTGCCGCCATCCGCACCATTGGTCACAATCGGATAGGGTCCGGCAAAATTGGCGGAATGGCCGTTGAAGATGGCCGGCACATCGTTGGCATCGCCAAGCCGGGTGTTGGATCCTCCGGCCAAAATGATGTCCACGCCATTCAGCAGAGGCGCAAGCTGCTGTTCGAGCTGAATCTGCTGCAGGTGGGCCATCAGCACGATCTTGTTCACCCCCTGGGAGGTGAGATCGTCGATCACCGGCTGCAGCTGGGAAGCCAGAAGAGCCATGTCGTTGGTTTCGGCGCCATCGCCGGCGAAGCCCTTCACTTCCACACCACCGGTGGAGCTGATCTGCTCAAGGATCTGGGTGGTGGCACCCACCAGGCCGATCATCTGGCCCCCCTTGGTCACCACGGCCGAGGGCACCAGGCGACCCTTCAGGCTGCTGGCGTCCTCCAGGCCCGTACCCACCGTGTTGGTGAAGCGGCCGCTGAGGTCGGCATCGCCGCTGAAATCGAGG
>JBJTUM010000191.1:0-3934 GCA_046080725.1 Cyanobium sp.
GGGTTTGGGAGCAGGAGCTGGCCTGGCGTGAGTTCTACCAGCAGGCGCTGTTTCATTTTCCTGAGCTGGCCGAGGGGCCCTACCGCCCCCAGTGGCGCCACTTCCCCTGGCAGAACGAGTCTGAGTGGCTCGAGGCCTGGCGAGAGGGCCTCACCGGCGTGCCCATCGTGGATGCGGCGATGCGTCAGCTCAAGGCCAGTGGCTGGATGCACAACCGCTGCCGCATGATCGTGGCTTCCTTCCTGGTGAAGGATCTGATCTGCGACTGGCGCCTGGGGGAGGCCGCCTTCATGGCCCGGCTGGTGGACGGGGACCTGGCGGCGAACAACGGCGGCTGGCAGTGGAGCGCCAGCAGCGGCATGGATCCCAAGCCCCTGCGCATCTTCAACCCCGCCAGCCAGGCGGCCAAATTTGATGCCGAGGCCACCTACATTCGGCAATGGTTGCCGGAGCTGGCCCATGTGGCTACGGCGGATCTGATCAGTGGGGAGATCGCACCACTGGAGCGGCGGGGCTACCCAGCCCCCATCGTGGTGCACCGCCAGCAGCAGGCCTTGTTCAAGCAGCTTTACGCCGCCCTGCCCCGGGGCTGAGGACGACCTGCGCGGTTTTGTGCATCCTGGAGCACAAAGACGCTTTCTCACCATGGCCCTTGTGATCCTCAATCCGATTGATCCGGCCAGCGGCGCCATCGCCATCGAGCAGCTCACCGGCAAGCCCGTCGGCAGCCCCCCTCCCCTCGATGATCGGAACCGGCTCGGGGAGGTGAGGCAAGGGCGGTTTGAGATGTCCTCAGCCCAGCATGCGGAGCAACTGGGATTTGGTTTCGGATCCATCAGCGATGCAGCCCGACGACAGCTGATCACGAGGGATTACGGCTTGTTTGCTTTGCAGGCCGGCCTGCCGGACAGCGGGGTGGACAGCTGGACCTACGGGGCGGGCTACCGGATCGGGATCCTCACGCACCAGCAACAGGTGAAGGCCCAGGTGAGTCTCCCCATGCTCGCGGCGGCGGCGACCCTTCAGTCGGAGGACATTCGCTTTCAAGTGCTGGAGTACGGCATGCCTGGTGCACCACCATGCCCCTTTGCCGAGTTATCGCGATTGGATGTGGAAAGCTATGCAAGATGGGTGAAGTGGGAACAGGACATCTCCCTGTTCCTTGAGCAACAAAAAAGCATGTGCCGGCCAATGCGCGTGTCGGCTTCCGTGATGCCTGATGTCAATCGGTTGTGGATTGTTTCTGCACCGCTGCGCTATGCCTTGGAGCGGCTCCGCGATCGGGAACCCCTTCCCCAGGCGCTGGAGAAAGCGCCGCGGTTGGGTCTCACAAACGATGAGGCCATTCGGGCGGTGTACCAACGAATTCTGGGCAACCCCGATGTGGCCGTCATTGAGGAGAGGTTTGCCCTGGAGGCCGAGAAATGGATTCGCCGTTACGACGAGATCTGAACTTTTTGTTCGGTTGCCATCTCAAACAGGGATTTTGATGGCCCTTTCTTCAGCCACCACCCCGGAGAGCTGCTCACGGAGCACGGAGATCACCGTGTCCTGTTGCTCACTGCTGAGTTCGGGGAAGATCGGCAGACTCAGCACTTCGGTGCAGAGGCGCTCCGTGTGGGGGAGGCTGCCACTCCCATACCCCAGATGGGAATAGGCGGGCTGGCGGTGGATGGGAATCGGGTAGTAGATGATCGTGCTCACTCCCGCATCCTGCAGCTGCTGCTTGAACCAGTCGCGGCAGCAGGCTTCCGGCAAGCCATAGGTCGCGCTGTCGGAGGAGGGTGTGCAGCGGCTCTCGCAGGTGGCCTTCCCATCGGGACAGGCCGGCAGCCGCACCACGAACTGGTTCCAGCTGTGGCCCCTGGGCCCTTCTTCGGGGAGCACCAGGCCGGGCACATGGCGGAGCTCCTGGAGGTAGCGGGCTGCGATGGCCTGTCTCCGCTCCACCCAGCCCGGCAGATGGGGGAGCTTCACCTGCAGCACCGCCGCCTGCAGGGCATCGAGGCGACTGTTGTAGCCCAGCTCAGTGTGCAGGTAGCGGCGGGGCATGCCATGCACCGCCAGCTCTCGCACCCGTTGGGCCAGGACCGGATCGCGGCACACCACGGCTCCGCCGTCTCCAGCGGCACCGAGATTCTTGGTGGGGAAAAAGCTGAAGCAGCCCGCATCTCCCCAGCTGCCGACGGGCCGCCCCGCCCAGCTGGCGCCGGTGGCCTGGGCGCAGTCCTCGATCACCAGCAGACCGTGCCGGCGCGCGAGACCGCAGATTCGTTCCATGTCCACCGGCCTTCCGAAGAGATGCACCGGCATCAGGGCGCGGGTGGCTGGGGTGATGGCCGCCTCGATGCGCTCCGGATCGATCAGGTAGGAGCCCTCTTCCACATCCACGAACACCGGTGTGGCCCCCACGGCGCTGATGGCCTCAGCGGTGGCGAAGAAACTGAAGGAGGTGGTGATCACCTCATCGCCGGGCCCGATGCCCAGGCCACGCAAAGCGAGGATCAGGGCATCGGTGCCGCTGTTGCAGCCGATGGCGTGAGGCACGTCACAGGATTCGGCGAAGGCCGTTTCAAAGGCGGCAATGGTGGGGCCGCCGATGTATTGACCGCTTCGCAGCACCTGTAGCACAGCCTCGTCGAGGCGATCACCGAGCTGCCTCAGCTGCTCGGCGAGGCTGAAGGGGGGCACTTGCATAGGCGCAACCTTAAGCCCAGCGAAAGATTGCACAAGCCCTGCCGTGGGCCCCCTCCGCCTGTGGCCCTAGGCCCAGGCGGGGGCGTGGCCGGGATGCCACTTGATGTTGCAACCAATGGCAGGCAGTTGATGGGCGCTGGGAGGCTGGCCCGCCAGCACGGCCCGCAGCGCGGCGCGGAGATCCCGTCCATCCAGCGGGACGGCCTTGCCTGGGCGGCTGCCATCGAGCTGGCCTCGGTAGGCAAGGCTGTGGTTGGCGTCGAAGAGGTAGAGATCGGGGGTGCAGGCGGCTTGGAAGGCCTTGGCCACGGCCTGGCTGTCATCCGCCAGATAGGGAAAGTGCCAGCCGTTGCTGTTGGCCTGGTTTGCCATGCCGAGGGGGCCATCCTGCGGGTGGGTCGACAGACTGTTGCTGCGGATGGCCAGAACAGCCACCCGATCGCCGAAGTTCCCTTGCAGGCGCGTCAGCTCAGGCTCGACATGGTTCACAAACGGGCAGTGGGGGCAGAGAAAGAGCACCAGAACCGGCTTTCCTTTGATCGCCTCCAGGCGGGGCAAAGGCCCGCCGCTCACGGGGGTGAGGGCCTCGGCCATCACGGTCCAGGGCAGCGCGGTGCCCAGGGGAAGCATGGTGGAAGGAGTGAGGGCCATGCCAAACCGCAGGCGAAAGGGTGAGGACGGATCATGGCGCGAGTCTCCCCCCGTTGGCCGTGCCCCTGAGGCTGCCGCTGCTCCTGCCCTGCGTGGTGCTGCTCCTCGTGGGCTGTGTGCCGGCCGAGGAGCGGCCCAGTTGGCGCGTGTTTGCCCTGCCACGGCAGCGCCCGGGCGATGGCCTGGCGGTGGTGAATCGCCCCCGAGGCGAGGGGCTCCACCTCTGGTTAGACGTGCAGATGGCCGAGAAGGGTCTCTGCCGACCGAGCTGGAATCCTGATGGGGCCAGGCTCCAGGGCGGCAATGGAGACCGGCCCACCAGCACAGGCCGGGCGCCAAGGGAGGAATTTTTTCAGGCGCTGGAGCACGGGCCTGTGCGGTTGGCCCTGCGTCAGCAGATGGAGGTGTTGTGCCGCCAGGTTGCGCCAGAGCGGGCATTTGCCTGGCAGCCTCCCCCGCGAAGGCCCCAAGATTTGCCGCCGGAGCGCGTGCTGCTGCTGCAGGAGGAGGATCTGCTCAGCCACCCCACCGTGGTGCGGCGGGCAGAAAAAGAGCTGCTCGGCCAACCCCTCACCCCGGAAGACTG